>JAFWFV010000006.1 GCA_017515465.1 Clostridiales bacterium | reverse complement strand
GATTCCTTCTCTTCACGTGCAGCAAAGAACTTCTCTGCAACCTGAGGGAAAGCGATATAGGAGAGGACGTCCTCGTCAGATCTTGCCTTGTCGCCAAGTTCCTTCTTTGTCTTCTCGAAAGCAGGCTCTAAAGAATCAGCATATCTGCCCTGAACGAGTTCCTCAGGCTTCCAGCATCTGTCGATGAGTTCCTGATTGACTTCGCCCGGTGCTCTGCCGTACTCGCCGCGGAGATAAGCCTTGATCTCCTTGGAAATGTTCTTGTATCTCTCGCCCAGGAGAACGTTCTGAACTGCCTGGTTGCCTACCATCTGTGAAAGAGGAGTAACGAGTGGGGGATAACCCATATCCTTACGTACTGCGGGGATCTCTGCGAGAGCTGCATCGAACTTGTCCAAAGCCTTCATATCCTTGAGGTTGGCGATCATGTTGGAGAGCATTCCGCCCGGAACCTGATACTTGAGGATGTCAGCCTTGATTCCCATGACTGTAGGATTGAGTGTTCCGTTGTCGAGGAACTTCTTTCTGACAGGTACGAAGAAATCAGCGATCTCCTTGAGGCTGTCCATATCAAGACCTGACTCATAGCCAAACTGGCTAAGTGTGTAAGACATTGTCTCGGTAGCGGGCTGGGATGTGCCGCCTGCCATTGTAGAGATAGCGCAGTCGATACCATCGCATCCTGCCTCTACGGCCTTGAGCAGTGTCATAGGGCCCATGCCTGTTGTGTGGTGTGTGTGGAAGAAGAGAGGGATGTCGACCTCTGCCTTGATGGCCTTAACGAGTTCGTAAGCTTCCTTGGGTGAGCAGATGCCTGCCATGTCCTTGATGGCGATGGAATCAACGCCCATTTCCTTAAGTTCCTTGCACATCTCAACATACTTCTCGATGGTGTGAACGGGAGATGTTGTATAGCAGATACAGCCCTGAGCGTGCTTTCCGCACTTCTTGACCTCATCGATGCAGACCTCGATGTTCCTGAAATCGTTCAGAGCATCGAAGATACGGAAGGTATCCATGCCGTTCTCAGCAGCCTTGCGGCAGAAGAGCCTTACGACATCATCGGGGTAGTGCTTATATCCCAGGATGTTCTGGCCTCTGATGAGCATCTGAAGGGGAGTCTTCTTGCAGACAGCCTTGATCTTGCGCAGTCTCTCCCAGGGATCCTCATCGAGATAACGGAGGCAGGAATCAAATGTAGCGCCGCCCCAGCACTCGAGTGAATAATAGCCTGCATTGTCCAGCTTCTCCAGTATGCCCTCAAAGTCCTCGAAAGGCATACGTGTTGCGATGAGTGACTGCTGTGAGTCACGCAGCACAGTCTCGGTGAATTTAACTTTCGTCATAAAGTCACGCTCCTTGTATATATTAAATATAAAAATTTATATCCAACTAAAGACTATATCACCTTTCATCTGTATTTCCAATAACGAGAAACGGACTTTTAATACTTATTTTTGGATATTCCGGAAATCTTTCTTTACTTTTGAAATGACCCGTTATATACTTAATTGCTCGCAAGATGCTTATCTTGCCGTTTATTTGTGCGGCAAAAATAAGCCCGGCGCAGTAAATATTACGAAAGGAGATGTATTGATGCCTACATTTAATCAGTTAGTTAAGTCCGGCAGACAGTCAAAGTCTTACAAGTCTGCTTCACCGGCTTTGCAGGCTAGCCTCAACACCATCAAGAAGAGAGAGACAGAACTGTCTTCCCCTCAAAAGCGTGGTGTTTGCACAGTTGTTAAGACAACAACACCTAAGAAGCCTAACTCGGCTCTGCGTAAGGTTGCCCGTGTACGTTTAACAAACGGATACGAAGTAACAGCGTATATCCCGGGAATCGGACATAACCTTCAGGAGCACTCTGTTGTTCTCATCAGAGGCGGACGTGTTAAGGACCTTCCTGGTGTACGTTACCACATCATCAGAGGTACCCTTGATACAGCAGGCGTAGCTAACCGTATGCAGGGTAGATCCAAGTACGGCGCTAAGAAGCCCAAGGCTGCTAAGGTTAAGAAGTAATCCTCGTAAGTACTAAGAGGATCGGACAAACTGAAGTGATCAGTACATTGTTCATATACCATAACTCATGGGAGAACTTTGACTGAGAAGCACAAAGACACGTCCACAAGAATCAAACACTGAAACGTGAGTACCTATGGTTTCAGAATACTGTAAATCATAAAGGAGGGAAGCAAAGTGCCCAGGAAAGGCAATATCCCAGAGAGAAAGGTTTTACCCGATCCCGTCTACAATGATGTTAAAGTTTCCAAGCTTATCAACAACATCATGCTCGACGGCAAGAAGGGTGTAGCCCAGAAGATCTGCTACGGCGCATTTGACATCATCAAAGAGCGCACGAGCGAAGAGCCTTTAGACGTATTCTACAAGGCTTTAGAGAATGTCATGCCTCAGCTTGAGTGCAAGGCCCGTCGTGTAGGTGGTGCTAACTATCAGATCCCTATGGAAGTTAGAGAGCCCCGCCGTCTGACACTTGGTCTGCGTTGGATCGTTGGTGCAGCAAGATCAAGATCTGAGCGCACGATGAAGGAGCGTCTTGCAGGTGAGCTCATGGATGCAGCAAATGCAACAGGCGGAGCCTTCAAGAAGAAGGAAGACATGCACAAGATGGCAGAAGCTAACAAGGCTTTCGCACATTACAACCGTTAATAGGTCGATAAGGAGTTATATAAGAAGATGGAGAAGAGACAATATCCGCTGGAAAAAACCAGAAATATCGGAATTATGGCTCATATCGACGCCGGTAAGACAACTACCACCGAGAGAATCCTCTACTATTCAGGTGTAAACCGTAAGATGGGTGAGGTTCACGAGGGTGCTGCTACCATGGACTGGATGGTCCAGGAGCAGGAGAGAGGTATCACGATCACATCTGCTGCTACAACAGCACCTTGGAAGAACCACCGTATCAATATCATTGATACTCCCGGCCACGTTGACTTTACTGTTGAGGTTGAAAGATCCCTCAGAGTATTGGACGGCGCCGTTACGGTAATGTCTGCCAGAGGCGGTGTTGAGCCCCAGACTGAGACTGTTTGGAGACAGGCAGAGCACTACGGTGTTCCCCGTATGGTATTCGTCAACAAGATGGATATCCTCGGTGCTGACTTCGATCATGTTATCAGCATGATCGTAGATCGTCTCAAGAACAACGCGATCGCGATCCAGATGCCTATCGGTAAGGAAGATTCCTTCAAGGGCATCATCGACCTCATGACAATGAAGGCCGAGATCTACACAAGCGAAGACGGAATGCAGTACGAGATCACAGATATCCCTGCTGAACTCGCTGATGAGGCTCAGTCCAGAAGAGATACTATGATCGAGAAGATCGCTGAGACAGATGATGAGCTTACAATGAAGTTCCTCGAGGGAGAAGAGATCTCCGTAGAAGAGCTTAAGACTGCACTGCGTAAGGCAACATGTGACTGTAAGGCAATCCCCGTAGCATGCGGTACATCCCTCAGAAACAAGGGTGTCCAGATGCTCCTCGATGCCATCGTCGACTACATGCCTTCACCTCTCGATATCCCTGCCATCAAGGGTGTTAACCCTGAGACAGAGGCTGAGGAGGAGAGACCTGCAGATGATAACGGTCCTTTCGCAGCTCTCGCATTCAAGATCGCAACAGACCCCTTCGTAGGTAAGCTCTGCTTCTTCAGAGTTTACTCCGGTGTACTTGAGTCAGGTTCATATGTACTCAATGCTACAAAGAACAAGAAGGAGCGTATCGGACGTATCGTTCAGATGCACGCTAACGAGCGTAAGGAGATCAACGAAGTATTCTCCGGCGATATCGCTGCTGCTGTAGGTCTTAAGGACACAACAACAGGTGACACGCTCTGTGATGAGGATCATCCTATCATCCTCGAGTCCATGGAGTTCCCTGAGCCTGTTATCGAGGTTGCGATCGAACCTAAGAGCCGTGCTTCACAGGAGAAGATGATCATCGCTCTCCAGAAGCTGGCAGAAGAGGACCCTACATTCAAGACATATACCAACCAGGAAACAGGACAGACCATCATCGCTGGTATGGGTGAGCTCCACCTCGATATCATCGTTGACCGTCTCTTCCGTGAGTTCAAGGTTGAGGCTAACGTAGGTGCACCTCAGGTATCTTACAAGGAAACCATCAGAAAGACCGTTGAGGCAGAAGGACGTTTCGTACGTCAGTCCGGTGGTCATGGCCAGTACGGTCACTGCTGGCTCAGACTCGAGCCCGTTGAGCCCGGCGAAGGCTACTCATTCCACAATGAGACAGTCGGCGGTTCCATCCCTAAGGAGTTCATCGCTCCTATCGATGCCGGTGTTCAGGAAGCTATGCAGGCCGGTGTCCTTGGCGGATACCCCGTAGTTGACGTCAAGGTTATCGTTTATGACGGTTCCTACCACGATGTCGACTCTTCAGAAATGGCATTTAAGATCGCAGGATCCATGGGTTTCAAGGCAGGTATGGCAAAGGCAGATCCTTGTCTCCTCGAGCCTATCATGAAGGTAGACGTTGAAGTACCTGATGATTATCTCGGAGACGTTATCGGCGGACTCAATGCCCGCCGTGGCATGATCAAGTCCATCGAGCCTCTCAACGGAACCCAGCAGGTCCATGCAGAAGTACCTTTGGCTAACATGTTCGGATACGCTACAGCTCTGCGTTCCACAACACAGGGCCGTGGTACATTCGTAATGCAGATCAGCCACTTCGCTGAGGCTCCCAAGAGCATCATGGAAGAGATACTCAAGAAGTAATACTGCTCGCGAATTACTTACTTGAAATATAGCAGAAAACTTTATACAATATTTGTTGACGCTATATTTATGCGAGCCATCAAAGTTTATAATTTTTAATTGGAGGAAATTAAAATGGCAAAGGCAAAGTTTGAACGTACAAAGCCGCACGTTAACATCGGTACCATTGGTCACGTTGACCACGGTAAGACAACTCTTACAGCTGCTATCACAAAGGTTCTCGCTATGAAGGGCGGCGCTGAGTTCAAGGATTATGGTAACATCGACTCTGCTCCTGAGGAGAGAGCTCGTGGTATCACGATCAACACAGCACACGTTGAGTACGAGACAGAAGCTCGTCACTATGCACACGTTGACTGCCCTGGTCACGCTGACTACATCAAGAACATGATCACAGGTGCAGCTCAGATGGACGGTGCTATCCTCGTAGTTGCTGCTTCTGACGGCCCTATGGCTCAGACACGTGAGCACATCCTTCTCGCTCGTCAGGTTGGCGTTCCTTACATCGTTGTATTCATGAACAAGTGCGATCAGGTTGATGATGAAGAGCTCCTCGAGCTCGTAGACATGGACATCCGTGATCTCCTCAACCAGTATGATTTCCCTGGTGATGATACACCTATCATCCGTGGTTCTGCTCTTGCAGCACTCGAGTCTTCATCAACAGATATAAACGCTCCTGAGTATGCTCCTATCGTTGAGCTTATGGCAGCTGTTGACAGCTACATCGCTACTCCTGAGCGTGAGACAGATAAGCCTTTCCTTATGCCTGTCGAGGAAGTTTTCACAATTTCCGGACGTGGTACTGTTGCTACAGGCCGTGTTGAGAGAGGTACAGTTAAGGTTGGTGACGCTGCTGAGATCGTTGGTCTCCAGGATGAGGCTAAGTCCACAGTTGTAACAGGTGTCGAGATGTTCCGTAAGCAGATGGATCAGGCTGAGGCTGGTGACAACATCGGTTGTCTCCTCCGTGGTATCGACCGTAACGAGGTTGAGAGAGGCCAGGTTCTCGCTAAGCCCGGTTCAACAACACCTCACACAAAGTTCACAGGTCAGGTTTACGTTCTTACAAAGGAAGAGGGTGGACGTCACAAGCCCTTCTTCAACGGCTACCGTCCTCAGTTCTACTTCAGAACAACAGACGTTACAGGTGTTGTATCTCTCCCCGAGGGTACAGAGATGTGTATGCCTGGTGACCACGTAACGATCACTGGTGAGCTCATCACACCTATCGCTATGGAGCAGGGTCTGAAGTTCGCTATCCGTGAGGGTGGCCACACAGTAGGTGCTGGTACAGTTTCTACAATCATCGAGTAATCTTCGGATTATAAGATAAACAATTACAGAGGGCTGTCTGATGACAGCCCTCTTTTTGTTGCTTGATCTTGGGGATAAGACCATCTTACAGATCTTTATAATACAGCCCTTCCTTATTGCAGTAATAACAGATCTTCTTCAAGCCTCTCATCCTGATCCTGCATTCTGCAGGTCCCTCGGGATAGAGCTTAACAAGTTCAACCCTGTCATATGAGATCCCTGCGATGAATGAGATATAGTGGGATTTTGTCATATCATGATCGATCTGCACGTAATACTCATCCTCGATGCGCTCAACGGAGATCTGATGATGATCATCCGGCTGCTCCGCTTCAGAAGGGAGAAGACTGATCCCGTGACAGCTTATGGCTGCTTCTCCTGCACTGAAGATAACATTTCCGCACACCGGGCAGACATAGATCTTGGTGCGGAGCATGTTAGCTGATACGTTGCTGTTGCTTACAGCATTTCCTGACAGCAGTTCAGTAACGGATATCCCGAAAACCGCGGCAATGGGTTCCAGCAGTGAGATATCAGGATATCCTTTACCTGTCTCCCATTTCGATATGGCCTTGTCGGAGACACTTAATCTATCTGCCAGTTCGGCCTGTGTCATCCTGTTCTTTGTGCGGAGTTCTTTGATTACCGCACCTGTGATATATTGATCCATTTCTATCACCTCCGCCGTAATGATAACGGTGTCTGTATATGATGTGTACCTACTGTCAGTAGAATGAAGATTACAGGCTGGGCTATCGGTCCTTACTCTGATTTTTGCTCTGATCTTCAGGAAAAAACAGAGTGATAATCAGAGTCCCAGCCAAGATCCAGCCCCTCATTCTATTCCTTATTCCTCAGGCCAGAACAGCTCGTCGAGTGACTTCCCGAGAACCTTGCATATGGCGATGCACAGATTGACTGTCGGATTATAGTCGCCTTTCTCTATGGCATTGATCGTCTGGCGCGATACTCCGACCTTGTCGGCTAAGTCCTGCTGAGAGAGATCCAATGCCGCGCGGGCGGACTTAAGTCTCAGATTCTTCATCTTCTGCCTCCTTAAGAGCTTCCCTCTTCTCAACGATACCCTTGATGATCATCTCGATGCAGATGGAGAGGAAGCATATACCGGTTACAAAAGACACAACGCTCATATTCGAGAAGATATCCTCGCGGGTCGACAGGACTCCATTGACGAGACCGCTGAAGAGCTGTGTTGCGGCGATGATGGCTGTAAGGATGATAAAGATCTTTCTCTTGTTCTTTATTCCGAAATAAGCATCATTGACGTCTGCGATGATGGCAAATACAGTAACCGATACCATAGCTGTTACCATTGTTACCTGATATACGGAAAACGGGAAGTTGTCCACTATGATGTCGACCATTCCGAATCCCATAAGGATGCAGGCTGCAGTGACCATTGCGTTCAGTGCTGCGATACCGCGCATGCGCAGCTGTCTCTCATCATATTCCTTGTTGCTTACTGCATTGCGGTTGAGCGTGATCCCGAGGAACACGACAAATGCAACGATGCAAAGAGTTACTATCAGGACAAGGCCATTGCCGATAGAAGATGTGTTCATCGCGTGAAGGACTACCTCATAGGTAACCTCGTAATCGCCGTCCTTGACGTCCATTTCTTCGTTGAGCCTTACGCTGGTGAGTACCAGTATCGACCTGTTGTTTACATCAAGTTCCTGCGATGTCATTACGATGCGGCTGCAGTCAAAACTGAGAAGTGGCTGGGAAGATGCCGTATCTGTGCAGACTTCGATGTCCGAGATCAGCTCGTCAGGACCGGTGACGATGATGTCTATCAGGCACTTTTCTCCTATCGGGTTGAAGGCGATGGGCCGGTTGTCATTCTCATCTTCTATGATCCGGCCGTCCTTTACGGTTGCATATGTTGTGTATCTGAGGCGGGGCGCAACATTCCTCTTTGCCGTTATGACGCCGATGCCGACGATCACTGTAACTGCGAATACTATCGTGATCAATGTGGTGATCAGTGTTGTCTTGCTTCTCATGGTTCTATCCTCCTTATCGTGAGGTCATAATATCACCTGGTTTACATAATGTCAAGTATATGCGACAAAAAGTCGCAAAATGTTGATGTGCAGCCGGGATGGCTCATTTTCGTGAAAAAGAAGTTTAGAAATACTTTACAAGAAGTTTAATACCATATATAATAATCAACGCACGTAAAACAGTTTACAAATACTAAACTTGGAGTTAAGCAGTGGAGATCGGCAAGAAGATAAAGTTTCTGAGACAGCAGAACAATCTCACCCAGGAGGAACTGGGGGACAGATGTGAACTGTCCAAGGGTTTCATTTCCCAGCTGGAGAATGACATGACGTCTCCTTCTATTACCACGCTCACATACATCCTTGATGCTTTGGGAACCAACCTTGCGGAGTTCTTCAGTGAGGAACAGGAGGAGCAGGTCGTATTCAAGGATGAGGATTACGCGGTCAAGATCGACGAGGATCTGAAGAACGAGACATGCTGGCTTATCTCCAACGCGCAGAAGAATGAGATGGAGCCTATCCTGATCACCATCGAGCCTGAAGGCAAGACATATCCCGATAATCCTCATGAGGGTGAGGAGATAGGATACGTTCTCGATGGAACGGTAACGATAGTAATAGGAAACAACAAGTATCAGGCAAAGAAAGGCGAGAGCTTCTACATCAAGCCCGACAAGCCTCATTATCTGGCAAATAACGGCAAGAAAACGGCCAGGGCGATATGGATATCGTCTCCGCCGAGTTTCTGATAACAGGAGGGAATATAAATGGCATATCAGCAGATACTCGAGTCACATCATCCCGGGGAACACATCATCGAGATCAAAGACCTGTGCAAGAGCTATGACGATCAGCAGGTATTGAAGAACATTACTTTCTATATCAGAAAGAATGAGTTTATCACCCTCCTGGGACCCTCCGGATGCGGCAAATCCACGACCCTCAGGATAATCGCAGGCTTTGAGACGGCTGATTCAGGCATTGTGAACTTCGAAGGCAATAACCTTCTTACCGTGCCCGCTCACAAGAGGGAGCTCAACACGGTATTCCAGAGGTATGCCCTGTTTCCCCATCTGAATGTATTCGATAATGTTGCTTTCGGCCTCAAGATCAAGAAGATAGACAAGAAAGAGATCGAAGAGCGCGTGAATGTCGCCCTTCAGAAGGTCGGTCTGGCAGGATTCGGCGAGAGATATGTGGACCAGATCTCAGGCGGTCAGATGCAGAGAGTTGCCATCGCCAGGGCTATCGTAAACAGGCCCAAGATCCTGCTCCTCGACGAGCCACTCGGAGCCCTTGACCTCAAGATGCGCAAGGAGATGCAGATCGAGCTCAAGCAGATGCAAAGAGACCTTGGCATCACATTCGTATATGTAACTCATGACCAGGAGGAAGCCCTCACCATGAGCGATACGATAATCGTCATGAAGAGCGGTGAGATCCAGCAGATCGGAACACCCATAGACATCTACAACGAACCCAAGAATGCTTACGTTGCAGACTTTATCGGTGAATCAAACATCATCCCCGGAACCATGGCAAAGGATTACGAAGTAACATTCGGAGGAAGGACTTTCGAATGTGTTGATCCCCTTTTCAAGGAGATGAAGGAGGGCGCCGGCAACATGGTCGATGTTGTTATCAGGCCAGAGGACATCTACGTCAAGGAAGAAAGCGACAAGCACATCAACGGAACAGTTACCGGCATTGTTTTCAAGGGCGTTCACTACGAGATCACGGTAATCGGCGACAATGGCGTTGAGTGGATGATACATGACGTTGATCCCGTAAAGGTCGGACAGAGGGTCGGACTTACCTTCGATCCCGATGACATCCAGATCATGAGAAGAACGACTGATTCACAGAATTATTACTGCTACGGAGCCCTGACAGGCGATCCTGTCAAGGAGCGTGAAGAGGAGGAGAAGGAATAAATGAAGGACATCGGTAAGAAAATAAGCCTGATGCCTGTACATGCCATCATTATGTGTTTGGCATCCATATTCTCTTTTGCCGCCATCTTCATCCCGATGTTTGATGTGGTAGTCCAGTATAAGCATCAGCGCGTCTATTCGCTGCTGACCATGCTTACTGCTCCTCACATATCCGCAACTCTCATGAGCGGTCAGCAGGTGGAACTGGATTTCCTGCAGTTCGGTGTAATAGTATTCGTATCAACGATCGTAATAGCCGTTGCTGCGGTTACACTGTCACTCAGCTATCAGCTCTTCGTGGATAACAGGAACAAGAAGAGGATCGGCTGCCTCATTACGATGGCACTGTTCATCGTCAGGCTCGTCATCCACATAATCACGGCATCCCGTTTCATTACGGATGAGATGCTCAAGGCAAATGAAATGACACACGACAGGCTCTACGCTGCCCAGACGTTCATGGGCAATGCCCTGGTACTGGTCCTGATAATCGGGATCATCGCGAGTCTGTACGGGGCGCTGGGCCTCAAGATGAACTACAAGCTCTTCGCTTATCCATACATTCTCTGGATCGTGGTATTCACGGTCCTGCCGCTCCTGCTCATACTCTTCCGTGCTTTCTTCAAGTCTACGGGCGCAGGTTACGAGTTCACGACGGCAGGCTTTGAAGTCCTCTTTGAGAACAAGACCGTAACCGCCACATTCTACGGGCAGAGCCTGGTGCTGCAGGAATATTTTTCCGTATTCCTCAGGAGTCTCGATTATGCAGTATGGACCACCATCGGATGTCTCGTCGTTGCATATCCCCTGGCGTACATCCTCGCCAGGAGAGCCAGGAGCCTGCATCAGTCAGGCAGCAGGCTGCTCCTGCTCTTTGTACTTCCCATGTGGATGAATACAATGCTCAGGACGTATGCATGGAGAGCATTCTTCAGCGAGACAGGTGTTCTCAATACGATCCTGGCTAACATGAACCTGATCAATGAGCCGGTCCTTTTCCTTAAGAACGAGATACTGGCAGACATAATCACAAAGCTGGTCATGACAAATGACTTCCTGCCCTACATGATCCTGCCGATCTATTCAGTCCTGATAAAGATCGAGCCGTCACTGCTGGAGGCATCCTACGATCTGGGCGCAGGAAAGGCCATGACGTTCCTTAAGGTTACGCTGCCGCTGTCCCTGCCCGGTGTCATCTCCGGCATACAGATGGTATTCATGCCCTCACTGACCTTCTACATGATCCCGGATATCATAACCGAGGGCTCCAAGACGACGGTGGGAAATACGATACAGTCCTTTGTATTAAATGAGAGTTCCACGCTGAATCAGGCGGGCAACGTGCTGTCGCTGCTGCTCCTGATATTCGTCCTGATAACGATGGGTATCCTAAGGAATTCAGATAAAGAAGCAGAGGGAGGAGGTATGATGACGCTATGAGATTCGTAAAAAAGCTCATTCCCAATTTCTACATTGCACTGGTAGTCATCTTCATCTACCTGCCCATCGCAGTGCTGATATTCTATTCTTTCAACTCGATACCCAAGTCATTCATCTGGGGCGGTTTCTCACTGAATAACTACAGGAATCTCTTTTCCGGATCTGACGGCAGGACCATACTCGACTCACTGCTGACGACAGTCAAGGTGGCGGCTATCGCATCAGTTACATCCACCATATTCGGAGTGTTCGCGAGCATCGGCATCACATACCTTACCAAGAGGATGCAGGGTATAGTAATGGGACTTACCTACGTTCCCAACATCATGCCGGATCTGGTTACAGGTATATCTTTCATGCTCCTGTTCGCATTCCTGGGTGTCCAGAAGAGCGAGATCACACTGATACTCGCTCACATTGCACTATGCGTTCCCTTTGCCATACTGTCTATCAGCCCAAAGGTAAAGCAGATGGACAGATCCCTTATAGAGGCGGCGATGGATCTGGGAGCCACCAGGGCACAGACATTCAGGCTGGTCATAATACCTGAGATAATGCCCGGAATACTCTCTTCCATAATGCTTACGTTCACACTGTCCGTGGATGACTATCTGATCAGTAACTTCAACGTGGACAGTTCCATCCAGACACTGCCCATGACCATATATTCAATGGCCAAGCTCGGCGTCAATCCGAAGATGAACGCGCTTACCACCATCATGTTCGTAGTAGTGCTCACGCTCATGGTCCTCTCGAACCTGTCGAGCCTCAAGAAAATGAAGAAGAAAACATAACACAGGAGGAATGTTATATGAAGAATTTTAAGAAGATCACATCATCTGTGATGGCGCTCGGAATGCTCGCTTCGGCGATGTTTTCCGTGACAGCATGCGACAACCGTCAGCAGCTCATCGTATACAACTGGGGTGAGTATATTGCCGAGGATACCATCGACAAGTTCCAGGAAGCTTTCCCTCAGTACAACGTCGTATACAGGACATTTGAGACGAACGAGACCATGTATCCCAATCTGTCTAATACATACGATGTCATCATCCCGTCTGAGTACATGGTATGCAGACTGATCCAGGAGGAGAGGATCCAGCCCATCGACTGTAGCAAGCTCCCTTCCGTAACACAGTACATGGATCCCATGTTCAGGGAGGTTCAGTACGCAGAGGACAAGGCAGTATCTGACAAGGTCCTCGAATATGCCGTTCCTTACCTCTACTGCACCGTAGGACTCGTTTATGATGCCAACAAGATCACCATTCCCGAGGGAACAACTGATCCCGAGGAGATCTGGAGCGTCCTCTTTGATGAGGCCAACAACGGCAAGATCGGAATGTACGATTCCATGAGAGAGTCTATCGGAACAGCTCTGAACTATCTGGGTTATTCCATCAATTCCATGGACGATTCCCAGCTCGAGGAAGCTCTCCAGCTTCTCATCTCACAGAAGGCAAATGTCAGCCCTGCATACGGCGTTGACAACCTCAAGGACAAGATGGCTTCCGGCGAGCTTTCCGCCTCCATCGCTTGGTCAGGTGACCACATCGTCATGCTCGACAGGATCGAGGAACTGGGCGGCAACGACGACATCGACCTGCAGTTCGTTCTGCCTGAGGGTTCCAACTGGAGTGTGGACATGATGTGCGTTCCCACCAACTGCCAGAACTACGACGGTGCCATGGACTTCATCAATTTCATGTACGATCCCCAGATCGCTTTCGAGAACTGCGAGTACGTTGGTTATTCAACACCTAACACCGCAGCCAAGGACATGCTCGATCCCGAGGTTTCAGGCAACATCTACTACTATCCCACTGAGGAAGTATTCTCAACTCTGGAGGTTTACTACACATCCGAACTCATCGAGGAGAGATATACTGAGATCTGGAATACGGTCAAGGCCAGTGCCTGATCAGGCATAACTTGCAATTTATGGTCAACCAAGTATAATTCTTACTTGGTTGACTTTTTTTATGGGGGACTATATGGCTGATAATTCCGGTTCACGTATGGCAGTGAACTTTGCAAAGAGGATAGTGATCAAGGTTGGAACATCTACGATCACATACGAGAACGGCAAGATGAATCATGGCAACATCGACAAGCTGTGCCGTGCTATTGCTGACCTTATGAACCAGGGCAAGGAAGTCCTGCTCGTCACATCCGGTGCCATCGGAGTGGGTGTGGGATTCATGAACCTCAAGGAACGTCCCACCGAAGTCCGTGACAAGCAGGCCATAGCTGCTGTAGGACAGTGCGAACTCATGAACGCATATACCAGGAGCTTTGCGGAGTATTCCTACATCTGCGGACAGATACTCCTCACCAAGGACGACATCCTGGACAAGCTCACCAAGTCTAATATCACCAATACCATAGAGGCCCTGATAGAGAAGAGGATCATCCCCGTAATCAACGAGAATGACTCCGTATCTACTGCAGAGATCCTTCACAACGGTACATTCGGGGATAATGATACATTATCCGCCGACGTCGCATGCATGGCTAATGCCGATCTGCTCATAATCCTTTCCGACATAGACGGATTATATGATGACGATCCCCACACCAACCCCGAGGCACACAGGATCCCTTATGTTGAAAAGATCACCGAGGAGATGGTGGAGGCGGCAGGCGCCCCCGGATCCAAGCTGGGCACAGGCGGAATGGCGACCAAGGTCACCGCAATGAAGAAGGTCATGGAGCATGGCATAAACGGCGTAATAGCCCATGGATCAGCTCCCCAGATACTGGAACAGATCCTGGCACAGGAAAACATCGGAACATTCTTCGCAGCAATGTAATATGATCAGCCGGGTATACGGCTGATTATTATTTTATCTTCACTATTGAACTTTATTCAATACTGTGCTATATTCACCCTGTAATCAAAACAAAGGGAGGATGATGCAAATTGAATACGCAGTTTAAAAAAGGCGTCCTCGATATGTGCGTACTCGCTGTTTTGAGCAAAGGGGATAGTTACGGATATGATCTGGCTGAGGAATTATCATCCAGGATACAGATCGCAGACGGTACGGTTTATCCGTTGCTTCGTAAACTGGCGAGCTCAGGAGAGGTTAGTACATATCTGAAGGAATCATCCGGCGGACCACCGCGTAAGTATTACAGTCTTACGGACAAGGGCAGGGAACGCCTGACGAACGATATCAGAGAGTGGAATGAATTTACCGAATTGGTTAGCGGAATAATAGGAGGAGTACAATGACAAAGAAAGAATATCTTGATTCATTGAGCGCAGGTCTCGGGACCATGCCTTACAATGATGTCAAAGAGATCCTGGCTGAGATAGAAGAACATTTTGCTTCCGGGATAATCGCGGGCAAATCAGAGGCTGAGATCTCTGAGAGCTTAGGTGATCCCAAGGAACTCGCAATGGCATACATGGACGGCAACGAGGTAAAGATCAGGTCAGCCCTTAAGAAGACTGCACCTGCCCCTGAGAAGGTATCTCCCAAGTATAACAACGGACCTATCTTCGTAGTCCTTTTCAATCTGTTCCTGGCGATCCCCCTGTGGCTCGTACTGTTTACGATCCTCCTGGCAGGCATCGCCATCGATGTTGCTGTACTGGCAGGTCTGGCAGCGCTCGTTATCGGCATCCCTTCTGCCGGCGCGTTTATCCCCGGACTCATCATCCTGGCACTGTCCATCCTCTTCTTTGCGGTATTCCTGACATGCCTCCTGATACTTCTCATCAAGTATTTCTTCAAGGGAACAGGCATGTACATCAACTGGAACCGCAAGGTTTGGAACGAAGGGCTTTAAGGAGGTTTTGACATGAAGAGATCAACTATTGCATTGATCATGATAACGATCGTTTCCCTGGCACTGTCCGTGGTACTGGGAGTAGTATCCATCGTGGTGCTCCTGGGAGCTGCCAAGAAGTCTGTAGATGAGATCGACTTCAGCAAGTATTCACAGCAGGTGGAGGAATGGATCGACGAGAACATCAATGAAGATATTAAGGTAGATACAATATCCGATGGTGAAGCGGTATCGGTTCAGATCGGAACTGACGGAGTCCATGTAGATACGGGAGACCAGTCGGTAGACGTAGGTCTCGGAGGGATCTCCGTTAACGGATAGAGCAGATCAGGCCCGGGAATAAGGGGTTAGGGATCATATACAGAGAGGATGCCGTGTGAGCCTAAGCGGCATCCTCTTTCATTGTTTACAATAAATTGTCACATATTCATCACGATGTATGTTAAAGTACTTCCATAAGGTCCGGATAAAGGTCCGGCTATGAATCAATTTCGGAGGTATTTTATATGGCTTATGTATGTTCGATCTGCGGATATGTTCATGAAGGTGACCAGGCTCCCGATGAGTGCCCTGTATGCCATCAGAAGGACTGCTTTACAAAGGTAGATGCCAAGCCTGCCAACAAGTATGCTGGAACCCAGACAGAGAAGAACCTTCAGGCTGCATTTGCAGGTGAGTCCCAGGCCAGGAACAAGTATACATACTTTGCTTCCAAGGCAAAGAAGGAAGGCTACGAGCAGATCTCTGCCCTCTTCCTCAAGACAGCTGACAATGAGAAGGAGCATGCCAAGATGTGGTTCAAGGAACTGGGCGGCATCGGTTCAACGATCGATAACCTCAATGCTGCTGCAGACGGTGAGAACTACGAGTGGACTGACATGTACGAGGATTTCGCAAAGACAGCTGAGGCAGAAGGTTTCGCTGATCTGGCAGCAAAGTTCCGTGCAGTAGGTGCCATCGAGAAGCATCACGAAGAGAGATACAGAGCTCTCCTCAAGAACGTTGAGATGCAGGAAGTATTCGCCAAGAGCGAGGTCAAGGTATGGGAATGCCGCAACTGCGGACATATCGTTGTCGGAACAAAGGCCCCCGATGTATGCCCCGTATGTGATCATCCTCAGGCATATTTCGAGATCAACGCAGAGAATTACTGATATTTCCTGACGTATCTTTGAACAATGAGAAAGAGCAGTCTCCTGTGAGACTGCTCTTTTTATCTTGCTGTTTATCCGGGCTGCTCTCCGCCATCCGGCTGCTGTCCGTCCTCTGCAGGAGGCGGTGGTTCAGGTAAGGGAGTGGGAGTAGGCGAAGGTGCATGAATGGGACACTCTACTGCGGGATCAGGCATCAGGGAGCTGCCGACGACATAATAATCGCTCCTTACCGTCATGGCGTTGCGGCAGGCATCCGTAGGATAGTAACCGGAGGAACATGCCTCTGCTGTCACAATGGTATCGGGCTTGATGAACCTGGCTCCCGGCAGATCCTGATGGATCCTCTTCATGCAGTACATCCAGATCCTTACGGCGTTGTTATAGTCGTTGGAAGGGATCTCGGTGCGTCTCAGCCTGTTATCGTAACCATACCATACCGATGCGGCATAGTAGGGAGTAAAACCGCAGAACCACTTATCGACGTTGTCTGAGGTGGTACCTGTCTTGCCTGCAGTATCTATTATCTCTCCGGAGGCATTTGTTATCTGGCCTCCGTAATTGGCAGGAGTTCCCGTGCTTACCACGCCCTTCAGTATGTCAGCCATCAGGAAGCACGTTTCAGCGGAATATACCTTACGTGTAGTGGGGTTGGGAGTCATTATGACGTTGCCGTCACTGTCCAGGACTCTGCTGTATGCATATGGTGATGTGTATGTTCCGCCGGATGCAAAGGTGTTATAGGCTGATGCCATCTCCAGAGGAGTAACACCATTCGTAAGTCCGCCGATGGCCTGTGAAGGATATGAGAATCCGTCATCGAGCTTGTCTATTCCGACCTGGGACAGATACCACAAAGCGGTATCTCCGCCGACATCATTCCATACCATGACCGCCACGGTGTTCTTGGAACTTACGAGGGCCTTACGGACGGTGATGGGGCCGTCGTATGTCCTGGATACGTTCTGGGGCCATGCCATATTCGGATCGCTGGGGTTCAGATGGACTTCCTTGTCCACATAGATCGTTCCGGGAGCGATGATGTCGAGCTCTAGGGCAGGCCCGTAGTCGATGAGGGGCTTGATGGATGAACCGGGTGATCTTCTGGCGGCTGTGGCCCTGTTGAGGGACAGGTTCATGATCTTCTCGCCATATCCGCCCTGCATGGCAGCAATGGCACCTGTCTGGACGTTTATGACGACCATGGCGCCGGTAGGCTTCTCAGGCAGGTCCTCCAGCTTTTCGGGCTGCGTCTGGAACAGATCCCTGTTGGTAAATGCCTCATCCAATACGCTCTGGACGTTGGGTTCCAGTGTAGTATAGATGTGATAACCCCTGTTATATACGATGGTGGATGCCAGCGTCCTGGAAATGCCCCTCTGGGCAGCCAGGTCCCTGATAACCTGTGAGATGGCGTACTCTGCGAAGTAGGAATTGATCGTTCCGCGCGTGGATGTATCAGTAGTCTTAAAGACTATGTCAGTATTCAGTGCATCCTCGAATTCCTTGTCCGTAATGTGGCCGAGATCGTGCATCTTGCCCAGGATGATCCTCATTCTCCTGAGGCAGTTCCTCCTGCCGGATTCCCTCAGGGGATTGTAGTATGAAGGGCTCTTGGGCAGGCCGGCCAGCAGGGCACATTCAGCCAGATTGAGATCCTTGGCACTCTTGTCAAAATAATTGTGTGCGGCAGCCTCGACTCCCACGTAGTTGTTTCCCATGGGGACGAGGTTGATATAGAGCTCCATGATCTCGTCCTTGGACAGGTTCTGTTCGAGTTCCATGGCGGAGAACCACTCCTGTACCTTACGGGATGTGGAATGCTCGTCCTGTCCGCTGATGAGCTTTACCGTCTGCTGGGTGATGGTAGAACCGCCGTGCTTTGCGGAACCTCCGTTGGCCAGAGCCGACAATATGGCACTGCCGATACGTTTGAGATCTATGCCGGAGTGTTCGTAGAAACGCTCATCCTCTATCGATACGAATGCCTCATCTATGTATGTGTCCTTAAGCTCGCTGTATGAAGTAAAGATACGGTCAACGTTCTCACTGCCCGTGAGCTTTGCTATCTCGTTGCCGTCGTTATCGTATACGAATGATGTCTGGGATACCTGTCCTGATGTTGTGAGATCGTTTATGGAAAGAGGATTGGTTGATGATGCATATCCCAGGAGCATGCCTGCGCCGAAACCCCCGAGCGCAAAGGAAATACACAGGACCACTACTACGGCGATCTTTACGATATCAGACAGGAATGACACTGTCTCGTGCCATGCACTCCTGTTGAAGCCCGATCTGGTAGGTTTTCCCTTGAGATTGGCACGTAGGCTGTCCGCCAGTGCGGTATTCTCCGGTCTTATGGTAGGTTTGTTGCGCGGTTGCCTGTTATCAGACATCTTTATTCTTCCTCATCCCATGTTCTGTCGCTGATTATATATCTCGGGCGGCCTTTTGTCTCCATGTAGATCTTGCCGATATATTCTCCGATGATGCCCAGACACACCAGCTGGACTCCGCCCAGGAACAGGATAATGCATGCCAGGGAGGCCCATCCGGCCACGGTGTTGCCGATTATGGCATCGACGATTACCCAGATGATACCTATTATACCGAGTATTACCGTAAAGAAGCCGAAGCCTGTGATCATGGTGATCGGCTTTGTTGACAGGCTGGTTATGCCTTCGATGGCGAGCCTGATCATCTTCATGAGAGGATAATGGCTCTTGCCTGCCAGGCGTTCTGCCCTCTCGTATTCAACCGACGTGCTCTTAAATCCCACGAGGGGGAACATGCCTCGGAGGAAGATGTTTACTTCCTTAAAATCCGCGAAATGGTTCAGGACCCTGGAGCTGACGAGCCTGTAATCGGCATGATTGTAGACAGTCTCGGCACCCATCCTGTTCATGAGCTTGTAAAAGCTCTGTGCAGTGGTCCTCTTGAACCATGTATCGGTCTTGCGGGAGGACCTGACGCCGTAGACGATCTCACAGCCTTCGTGGTACCTGTCGACCATCTCGTTCATTGCATTTATGTCATCCTGACCGTCACAGTCGATGGATATGGTTATGTCACACTTGTCCTTTGCCTCCATGAGACCCGCCAGAAGGGTGTTCTGGTGTCCTCTGTTGCGGCTCTGGCTGATGCCGATATAGTGTTCGTCCTGTGAGGAGAGGGATCTGATTATGGACCATGTATCGTCTGAGGAACCGTCATTTACGAACAATACGCGGCTATCCTCTGAAATCTTGCCGGAAGCTGCAAGTTCAAGGATCTTATCCCTGAACATAGGTGCAGTTATAGGGAGAACTTCCTGTTCGTTGTAACAGGGTATGACTATCCATAATCTTGGTTTATCCATAAAATCGATTTTAATTCATGCATTTATTTTAGTCAATCTGCATGCGCGCGTTACTGTATAATAAGAAGGTACGCGTCCATCTGATACCGGAGGTACCAAGCTTATGAAAAGATCTGAGATCAACAGGGCACTGATCAGAATGCAGGCAATGATCGATGAATACAGGATAAGCCTGCCGCCGTTCGCATATTTCACTCCAGATGAGTGGCTTGCGAAGGGACATGAATATGACGAAGTAAGAGACAACATGCTGGGCTGGGACATTACTGATTACGGCCTGGGTGATTTTGACAAGGTCGGTTTTTCACTTATCACCATCAGAAACGGCAACAGACAGATGGCAGATAAGTACCCCAAGCCTTATGCCGAAAAGCTCCTTTTCCTCAAGGAGGGACAGTATTCTCCCAATCATTTCCACTGGTTCAAGATGGAGGACATCATAAACAGGGGCGGCGGAAACCTGCTGATCAGGGTCTATAATTCCCTGCCCGACGAGGAGATAGACAGGGAGTCTGACGTAACTGTCCACCTGGACGGCAGGGAGGTAACGGTTCCTGCAGGAACCCAGATCAGGCTCCGCCCCGGGGAGAGCATCAGCATAACCAGGCGGCTTTATCATGACTTCGAGGTGGAAAAGGGGACCGGAGACATCCTGATAGGCGAGGTCAGCCAGTGCAACGATGACAGCAAGGACAACAGGTTCAACCCTCCGGTAGGCAGGTTTCCTGCCATAGAAGAGGATGAAAAGCCCGTGAGACTGCTGTGCAACGAGTATCCGGAGGCCCGTTAATTTCCTCAAAAAGACTTGTTAATGACACATAAAAACTTGACTTTGAACTGTCAGGCAGACATTATAATAGGAAGAATTGAATCGGAAGAGAGATTGTGATGAGTAAATTTACAGAACTTAAGAACGGAATAGGCAAGAAACTTGCCACTATAACCAGGCTTACTGAGAGAACGGCCAGGATCAGCCTTCTGCTGTGTACGGTAATAGTTGCAGGATCCTGCATATCGGTATCCGCCCTGAGCATCAATTCCAGGGAAAACACCGTGGTTGCTGATTCCATGGAGAACGTATCTCCCGAATCCATTACCGTTTCTTATGAGGAATTCCTCGAGATCACCGAGGAGATCGAGCAGACGACCGAGAATCCCAATGAGAGGAGGCATCTTCTCGTAGAGGGAGCCAAGGGCATGCGTGAGTACACGGGTGAGCCCTACGATCCCGATGCCAATGACGAATCACTGACCGAAGAGGTCATCCAGAATACTGCGCCCAAGGACCTGTCTGACCGTCAGATCACCAGGATGCTTTCCGGAAACGCAGGCCAGGTCAGGGTTATCAAGAACCAGGACCTCAACGTTCAGGGCGCCAACTCAGGTCAGGCTACCGATATGGGTAACTCCACGGCCTCATCATCAGGAAGCGTTTCCTCGTCTTTTGACTCCAGCAACAACTACGTTATCGGAATAGACGTTTCAGGCTGGAACAAGACCATCAACTGGACAAAGGTCAAGGCATACGGCGTACAGTTCGTAATGATCAAGTGCGGCGGCAGATACACAGGCGGCGGCGGATTATATACTGATTCCAAGTTTGCAGTAAATGCGAGAGGAGCAGCAGCCGTAGGCATTAAGGTAGGAGTTTATTTCTTCTCTGCAGCCAAGACCATCCAGGAAGCATACGAAGAGGCATCCTTTACGGTCAACACCATCAAGGGCTATAACATCACATATCCCGTAGCGATCGACTACGAAAAAAACAGTTCATCAGAGAGGCACTACGGCTGCAGCGGCAAGGCCTTAAGGGATGTTCTGTGCACTTTCTGCGATACGGTCCAGAGCCAGGGTTATTCACCCATGGTCTATATGAGTAAGTCCATGTGGACTAATTCGTCCCTGGGACTCGGTACATACGGCAGCGAAGTAGCGTCCAAGTACAAGGTATGGCTGGCAGCTTATTTCACCAGCTCCGGCAAGACAGTTCCGTTTAAGATCGGAGACAAGCTTCCCAGCTTCTCCTTCAGATATCACATCTGGCAGTATGGTTTCGTAGATGCCTCGCCTCTCGGAATGACAGGTGACGTAGACATGAACCTGGGATTCTTCTCATCCAAGACTCTCCTGGATCCGACAGTCACAGTGGAGGGAGGATATCTGTACACGACCGCAGGCACGGTCATCAGTGCCACCAGAGGCGTCACAGCGATGAACTCCCTCGGCCAGACGGTAAGCAACGAAAACCTCAACGTCTACATCTACAAGAATGGCGTGAAGATATCCATGGAAGCAGCATGCCAGACACCCGGCGTTTATAACGTTTACTATATATTCGGCGATGCCTACAGGGGACAGGTCGAGCACATGACCAGACTCCTCGTAGCAGATCCTGCTGACGGTTCTATCCCCGGCTGCACGCCTACACCTGCTCCTGCTTCCGCATCAGCAGCAGCTACATCAGCGGCAGCAACATCGGCAGCGGCCACATCAGCTGCAGCCACATCCGAGGCAGCAGCCACATCCGAGGCAGCAGTTCCTTCAGAGACTGCTCCCACTTCTGCAGAGACAACTCCTACTGCACCTTCAGAGCCTGCGCCCGCACCGGGCTCCGCTGAGGCACCAGATACAGATAACGGAGAACAGTGATAATGTTCGGGAGAAAGAAAGATAAAAAGGCAGAGCCCAAGCCTGACAAAGCCCCCATAATAGGAGGCGTAGGTGAGATAGTATTCGATATCGTACTCCTGGCTCTCGGTATTATCCTTATCGTATGGCCCGTCAATGCGGCAATAGTATTGACCAGGACTGTGGGCGTAGTGATCCTCATCCTGGCTATACTGGAATTCGTAGTTTTCATCAGGTCCAATACCAAGGATGCATTCGAGATAGCAGGGCTCATATTCGGCGTGCTCCTGGCTGCAGGAGGCATATGGCTCATCGTCAACCCTGACTGGCTCGTCCAGTTCTTTAACATCATGTTCGGTGTTGTGATAGGACTTTATGGCCTGTTCGGCATCGTGAGCGCAGTCGGCTATTCCCGCAAGGGCGGCGGACTCTGGTGGATAGGTCTGATCCTGTCTATCGTAGCCATTGCCCTGGCCGTTCTCATCTTTATGAATCCCTTCGCGACCCCCAAGATGCTCATGATCATAATCGGTGTCTCACTTATTACTTCTGCAGTGACAGGCATATATAACACCATCAGGATCCGCAGGGCGAGAAAGCTCATCCTCGGGACTAAGGCGGAATTCGACAGTGTTGTCCCTGATGCCGTAACGTTTAAGGATATTGGCTCCGACGAAGAGGAGAGATGATCCTAGCCTAACATGACCAGTATCTGACTTCCTGTCTTACCGGCAGGAAGTTTGTTTGTTCCCTGACTTATCAGGACACCGTCCACGCTTATGGATATGACGTTATTGCCCTCTCCGGTCTTCTTGTACGTGAGTGATATGGGCTTGCCGTTGAACATGAAATCAACGCCTGCCTCGTTCCTGTTATCGAACTGTTCAGGCAGGAGACTGGGTTCGAACCTGATGTCTCCGTAATCACCCTTTACACCATACATCTCCGTGAGTGCGGTCAGCATGAGCCATGAAGCAGCTCCCGTCAGGTAATGGTATACGCCTCTTCCCTTGGGATCGAAGTACTCGGGGATACCGGGATAGATCTTCGATGAGGGGAAATCAGTTGCATGTCTGTAGAGGGAACCTATGACCTTCCAGCCTTCCTGTGCAAAGCCTCTGGAATAGAGAGCGTTGCCGAACATGACAGACATATGTGAGAAGACGGCGCCGTTTTCTTTCTGTCCGTAGGCAAATCCGAACATCCTTCCCATGTCTGTCTTGATCTCATGGAAGTTGGAATTGAGCCTGTATCCGCCCAGGGAAGCGTCGTAGAGATACCTGTCTGCTGACTTTACGATCTCTCTGATCTGATCGTCCGTGGCAATGCCGCTCATGATCGTGAAGACCTCGCCTGTCAGCATCATCTGACCGCCCTTTTCCAGCGGTCTGCCGTTGTCGTCGTAATAACCGTTATATCTGGAAAGGCCGTTGTCATCAGTGTAGTACTCGGTATTTCTGATATGATCCCTGATGCATCCTGCCTTGGCTTCCAGATCGGAGGCGATCTCCTCGATGGAATAATCGTCCTTTTCTCCGCTGAAGCCCGTACTTACGCCGTCACAGTATGCCATGAGGTCAGAAGACGTTCCCAGGAGTGACCTGATCTCCTTTGCGAGGGATATGGTGGTCCTGCTCATTGATTCGGAATACTTCCTCAGTATCTTTGCCAGCTTGATGTAGTTGCCGCAGTATGCTGCAGTAAATGCGACGCTCTCGCCGCGCTTTGAAGCCATGTCCAGGGCGTCGTTCCAGTCGGCGCCGCGGAGCTTCATGTGGCCATGTTCGCCGATGTCAAAGAATGCCGCGAGATTCTGCAGGAGGAGATGCTCCAGGACGGTTCCTTCGGATGATCTGATAGCTGCATCCTTATCCAGCAGCGCTTCACCTCTCTTGATCTGCCTGTCGGCGAAGTAGGGGACGGTCTCGTCCAGAACTGCCAGATCACCCGTCTGAGCGATGTAAAGATCCATTGTCATGAAGGGCCACATGGCATGGTCCATCCATACCCTGGTGATACCGTTCCTGTCAGCGATGAATTCGCCTCTGCCTGAACCTATTATCGTAGCATTGGTTCCGTCCGTCCTGACGCCGCCGAAGTTCTCGATCAGCATCTGCCTGACGTCGGAAGGGTCCATGATTATGAGGGCCAGGCAGTCCTGCCACAGATCTCTCCAGCCTCTGCCGCCTTTGCCGTAGTCGTGGTGGGGCAGGAAGGAACAGCCGTAGATCCTCCTGAGCATGGGCTGGACCGCTACCCAGTACATCCAGTTGTCAAAGTCCCTGTCTCCTGACCTGAACCTGATGTTGTTCTTTTCAGTCCAGAAAGTCTTGTTCTTATCCAGTTCGCTCTCAAAGGTATCGCTTCCGAGGAAGGCGCTGATCGCGCTGTCAAATCCATCTGCGGCGGATATTATGTCCTCCTCAGTGTCTGATGACCTGCCGGTCTCCTTTATGGCTATTGCGATCACGTAGGATGCCTTCTGGCCGGGCTCGAGCGTCTTTTCCTCAAATGCCGCTGCTCCCATTGCCTCGAATCCGTCCACCCTGGCTCCCCTGGAATATGAGGGAGAACCGGAATATACGAAACGGGGATTATCGAGGGTTCCGCCCTCGCCGATGAACTCTTCCATAACGGGGCAGAAAGATACGGGCGCATTGCCGTTCTCATCCGAAGAGAAGACACCGTAAAGGACAGTGTTTCTCTTGTGTCCCCTCTCATCAAAGGTCAGGGTGGGATCGTTGACAACGCCGTGCTCCGTTACGGTCATCCTGTTCAGCATGGAAGTAACGTTCCTGTGGTCCCTGATGTTGTCTGCGGATCTGCCGTATACAGGAATAGCGCAGACAGGAGTGAAGGATACGGCGGAATCGCCTTTGTTCGTTATGGTGACTCCGGTAAGTTCTACCTGAATGTCCGTCTTTGCAGGGACAAAGGTGGTGACGGAAGTCTCCAGTCCCGTTCCATTGATCCGGCGTGTGACATTATGCCAGAGAAGTCCGGCAGTGAGGGTTACGTCATCTCTGTCTGATGTGAACTTCCTGCTCTGCTGTCCGGCTGACATGCCTGTTGCAGAGAATATCTCCCCGTTTTCCATCCTCAGCCAGAAGTTTCTTCCGGACCTGTTGTTGTGCAGGTTATCGGATGATACGGGTTCCAGTACGAAGGTGTTCTGGCCGGTCTTGAGATCTCCTCCCAGTTCGGGTGTAACTGCACCCATCATCTTGTTAGTTCCTCCTGTGGGAAAGTAGAGATAACTGAACAGATCGGGATCTTTTACTCTGAATGTTCCGTTGTTGTCGATGAATTCATATCCGGCCATAGGATCAACCTCCATTAGTCTTTGTCAAGTCGTCATACAGGTATTATAATATACATATGAGCGATTTGATGGATTATATTAAGTGGCGTGGCGATCTGCCCTTTGACAGGGATCCGCTAAATAGTGTGGATGCCGTCATATTTGCGAGCATCGCATACATGGACTTTGGAGGCGTGATCCCCGAACATGGTGAGATCACTTTCAGGGAAGCCTCGGAAAAGTTCTTTGAGCTTCATTCCGATGACGAACTTCTCAATAACAAGATCATCTTCTACAACAGATTTGCGCCCCCGCTCCTCAGGCAGGTGGCACAGTCCGTGAGGTTTTCTAATCTCAGGCTGTCACATTTCGTGGACCATACCGACATCGGTACGATGACACAGTTCGCAGCCTATACCATCAGGATCTCCGATAACGAAGTGTTCATAGCATTCAGGGGAACTGACGATTCCATCGTCGGATGGAAGGAGGATTTCTACCTCAGCCTGTGCACCGTTTCTTCGGAGGATGAGGCGGTACAGTATCTGATCGACGGTCAGGGCGGCAAGACTGACAGGATCTATCTGGGAGGACATTCCAAGGGAGGCCATCTGTCCGTATATTCCGCTTTCTGTGTTGACCCTGAGATCCAGAACAGGATCGTGGGGATATTCGATCTTGACGGCCCCGGTTTTAATGAGGAACAGAAGGCTTCTGAACAGTTCAGAAAGATCAGTTCCAGGATCACCAGGATCATTCCTGAGAATTCCATCATAGGAAGACTCCTGGAGGATACGGCGGCTCCCATTATCGTTTCGAGCACAGAAAAGGGCGTCATGCAGCACGATCCAATGAGTTGGCAGCTGGAGGGCAAGGAATTCATATCGCTGCCCTGCAATTCTGTTGCCAGTGACGTATTTGACGATACTCTTTCCGCCTGGATCAGGGACATGGACCTGAGCGAGAGAAAGCAGTTTACAGATGACCTGTTCTCGGTCCTGGAAGCTTCCGGAGTTACAAATATCAGTCAGATGTCCAGGATAGGTCTCCTGAGCGTCAAGAAGATGCTGGACAGGCTTCACATGGTGAAGAAAGAGTCGCAGGGCAAGATCAGGATACTGATCAAGATGTTTATCGATAACTGGGGTGAGATCCTGGTGGATCTGGCCAAGAACGGTTCAGAAGAATCCAAGCTGGATGTTGCATTACCTTTCAGAAAGCTCATTGAAGCCAAGAAGGGAAATACCACTGAGGAGGCAAAAACATGAAGGTTTTCGAGTACAAGTATACCGACAGTGCCATATTTGCCGAAGAGCTGAAGGCTCTTAAGACATGGTGCAATAACCACGTTGTATCCAATGTGCTGTTTCACATCTATACCCACCACACCGAATGTCCGTATCTCGGAACGGTCCTTCATACCATATCAAAGACCATCCCCAGGGCTCTGTACGTCGGCTGTTCATCCGGCGGCAATATCCTGGGCGGCGAACTGGTCGATTCGGATGTTATCGTTACCGCAACGGTCTTTGAAGATCCTGATACCACCGTTGAGGTGCATCAGTATTCCCTTACAGAACATACTGAAGAAACGGTAACCGACAAGGTAGTGGATCTGGTCAATTCCAGGCCCGAGATCAAGGCTGTGGAATTCCTGGTGGACATACACGGTCTGTCCATGACCGGTTTCAGCAACAGGCTGTCCAACATAAGGGAGGATGTTACTATCTTCGGCGGCGGCGCCCTCAACGTCGACATGGATGAGACGAACACCAATGTCTTTTCCAAGGTTGGTGACATATCTGACAAGTCTGTCGTATTCATATTATACGGAGGCAAAAACATCTTTGCAGACGCTTTCTATGTAGAGGGATGGAATCCTCTGGGACATAAGCTCAAGGTTACAAGGGCAGTCAGGAACAGACTGTACGAACTGGACGGCAAGCCGGCATACGATACATACGACAACTATCTCAGCATCAAGAACGATGAGAACTTCTTCATCAATTCCCTGGGATTCCCGCTCATCGCTAATATCAACGGAGTCAATATCCTGAGAGCTCCTACGTCCTGTTTCGAAGACGGATCCCTCAGCATGACTGCGGATATCCCGGAAGGTGAGATGGTCAACCTGTCATACGGTGATCCGTGGACTATCCTCAAGACCGTAAATCAATACGGAATACGCGTTCAGGAATTTGCGCCCCAGGCGATCTATATCTTTTCCTGTGCTGCCAGAAAGGCTTTCTGGGCAGGAGATTCCACCGAGACTAAGCCTTTTACATCCCTGGCACCCACCACGGGATTCTACACATCGGGAGAATTCGTAAGGACAGGAAAGTACATAAACCAGCATAACGTAACGATGGTCATCGCCTCCATGAGAGAGGGCGGCATAACCAGGGATCCGGACAGACTGTTCCATATGGAGAATGCTGCCGCATTGTCCGGCCAGGTCTCGATGGTCAACAGACTTGCCAATTTCCTGGACAAAGCCACACAGGAACTGGAAGATGCCAACACCAGACTGTCCATCATGGCAGTTACCGACGGCATGACGGGTCTGTTCAACCGAATGGAGATCCAGCGCAGGATCTCCAGCGAGGTCATGCAGGCTGTATCCTCGGGAGACGATTCAAAGCTGCCGAGCCTGATAATGATCGACATCGATAATTTCAAGTCCGTTAATGACGTTTGCGGTCATAACGAAGGAGACCGTGTCATCAAGGGATTATGCCAGATGATCTCCGAAGTCATCGACAAGAGGGCACCGGGAGCACCCGGCAGGAGGAGGACTGACATAGAGATGGTAACGGTCTTTAAGGAAGGCACACCCTGCGCAGGCAGATGGGGCGGAGAGGAGTTCATGATCCTCCTTCCCAGCACCGATCTTAACACAGCTGTTGACATAGCCGAATTCATGAGGATAGAATTCTCCAAGATAAAGTTTTCCCAGGCAGGATCCCAGACCATCAGTCTGGGCGTGACCAGAGCCGTCAGGGGTGAAAACTCTGATATGCTCTGCGGCAGGGTGGACAGCGCTCTGTACGAAGCCAAGAGAACTGGCAAAAATAAGGTGGTTCACAAGTAATCCGCCAATACACAGAGGTAATAGATGCTAAAGCTTTTGAGATATACCAAGGGATATCGTCTGGCTACGATACTCACCCTAGTATTCATAATAGGTGAGGTTGCCCTGGAGGTCGTCATCCCCAGGATAACCTCTAATCTTGTGGACGTTATCCAGGCGATCAGCGGTGAATCCGGTGACGGCAGTATCGACCAGATAATCAAGTTCGGTATCGCGATGATCCTGGCCGCAGTCGCTTCGCTCCTGTGCGGAGCCATAGCCGGCATAGAGTGTTCCAAGGCATCGGCAGGTTTTGCAAAGAACCTGAGGGGAGCCATGTTCAGCAAGGTCCAGGATTTCTCCTTCGGCAACATTGACAAGTTCTCGACATCATCCCTGGTTACCAGGATGACAACGGACGTCATGAATGTTCAGAATGCATACATGATGACGATCAGAACAGCGGTGAGAGCTCCGTTCATGCTGGTCCTCACGATCATCTCTGCATTTACGATGGGCGGCAAGCTTGCCATGACATTCGTGATCGTAATACCTGTCCTGGTATTCGGATTCCTTCTGATCGGCAAGTTTGCACTGCCTGCTTTCCGTGCCGTATTCAAGAAATACGACAAGCTGAACGAATCAGTTGAGGAAGATGTCAGAGGCATCAGGGTAGTAAAGGGTTTTGCCCGTGAGGAATATGAAAAGACCAAGTTCAGGACGGCATCAGATGATATCCGCAGGGATTTCACGCGTGCCGAGAGGATAGTGGGACTTAACTCCCCCCTTATGCAGCTGTGTATTTATTTCAATTCTGTATTCATCCTCTATGTGGGCTCCAAGATGATCATAGGATCATCAGGAGAGACCATCAACGTAGGACAGGTTTCAGCCCTGCTTACATATGGAATGATGATTCTGATGTCACTCATGATGCTCTCCATGATCTACATCATGCTCACCATGTCAGTGGAATCGGTAAAGCGTATCGTCGAGGTGATAAATGAGGAGCCCGGGATCAGGAATCCCGAGAATCCCGTATACGAGATCTCCGACGGCAGCATCGATTTCTCCAATGTCAGGTTCAGCTATTCATCTGATGCACAGAGGGATGCACTTGCTGACATAGATCTCCATATCAGATCCGGCATGACAGTCGGTATCCTCGGAGGCACGGGTTCCGGCAAGACCACTCTGATCCAGCTCATCTCACGTCTTTACGATGCAACCGAAGGTGAGGTCAGGGTAGGCGGCAGGAATGTCAGGGAATATGATCTTAAGTCGCTCCGTGACGCTGTATCGGTCGTACTCCAGAAGAACGTTCTGTTCTCCGGCACCATCAGGGAGAACCTGATGTGGGGCAACAAGGATGCAACCGACGAAGAGGTGAAAGAGGCTGCCAGGCTGGCTCAGGCCGATGATTTCATCATGTCCTTCCCCGATGGATACGATTCCGTTATCGAGCAGGGAGGCACCAATGTTTCAGGAGGACAGAAGCAGAGACTCTGTATAGCCAGAGCCCTGCTCAAGAAGCCCAAGATCCTCATCCTCGATGATTCAACATCAGCGGTGGATACGAGGACCGACGCTCTCATCCGCAAGGGATTCAGAGAGTACATACCTGAGACGACAAAGATAATAATCGCACAGCGTGTTGCCTCCGTTGAAGACGCCGACATGATCGTTATCCTCGATAACGGCAGGATAGCGGCTACGGGAACACACGATGAGCTCATAAAGGGCAACGACATATACCGTGAGATCTATGAGCAGCAGATGAAGGGTGGTGAGGACGATGAGTGATAACAGAAGGCGCAGGGGCGCTGCATCGTTCTCGGACGTAAAAGGGTCAGTATCGAGCCTCAAGAGGGCAATGAGCGAGTACCGGAAGTGTTTCCCTAAGCTCATGCCTCTGCTCTATGTGGTAATAGTCCTCGCGGCTCTGCCCAATGATCTGTCACCGCTGGTAATGCAGAAGGTATACCTCCTCATAGACCAGTGGTTCGAGACCGGCAACTGGGAAAAGGCATCCGTTGAGATAATGCCTTACATCATCATGCTGATCGCAATGTTCCTGTTCGGGATCCTTATGGCTACCATTCAGTCGCAGATGCTGGCGTATATGACCCAGAAGTTCCTGGATTACATGAGGAACGAGATGTTCGGCAGGATGCAGAAGCTCCCCATAAGCTATTTCGATTCCAACAAGCACGGCTTCATAATGAGCCACTATACAAACGATATCGATACCCTGAGACAGCTGGTCTCAATGGCGATACCCAGTATCGTGACTGCCGGCCTTACGGTAACGATAGTATTCCTGGAGATGCTCTGGTTCAGCGTCTGGATGACTCTCGTGGTCATCGTGGGCATTATCCTGATGTTCTTCATCACCAAGAAGGTCGGTGCGGGCTCTGCCAAGTATTTCGTAAAGCAGCAGAATTCGGTTGCCGCAACTGAAGGATATGTTCAGGAGATGATGAACGGTCAGAAGGTGGTAAAGGTGTTTAACCACGAGCAGGATACGATCGAAGCCTTTGACAAGCTCAACGACCAGCTGTGTTCCGATGCTTCCAAAGCAAACGCATATGCGAACATCCTGGGCCCGATCATTAACAACGTCGGCAACATCATGTATGTCCTGATCGCTGTGGTCGGCGGTGTGCTGGTCTTCTACCACATTCCCAACATGTCGGTCTCAGGCGTGATCTTTGATGTCAGCATCGTTGCCTCATTCCTCAACATGTCCAAAAAGTTCATGGCAAACCTGAACCAGCTGACCATGCAGATGAATTCCATCGTCATGGCAGGTGCAGGTGCACAGAGGATCTTTACGCTGATGGATACCGAACCTGAAAAGGATGACGGCTACGTAACCCTGGTCAATGCTGAGATAGATGCAGAGGGAAACATCAGGGAAGCTGATCATCACACAGGAAAGTGGGCATGGAAGCATCCTCACAAGGCTGAAGGCACTATCACTTACCAGGAACTCAAAGGCGACGTTGTACTGGAGATGGTAGATTTCTCATATGTTCCCGGCAAGCAGGTACTGACTGATGTCTCTGTATTTGCAAAGCCCGGCCAGAAGGTTGCGTTTGTCGGTGCCACGGGTGCAGGCAAGATCACCATAACGAACCTCATCAACCGCTTCTACGATATCGAGGACGGCAAGATCCGTTACGACGGGATCAACGTGAACAAGATAAAGAAAAAGGATCTGAGAACATCTCTCGGACTGGTACTGCAGGAGACAAATCTCTTTACGGGAACGGTCATGGACAATATCAGATACGGCAAGCTGGACGCAACTGACGAGGAGTGCATCTCCGCTGCCAGGTTATCCGGTGCAGACGGCTTCATAGAGCGTCTCCCTGAGGGATACGATACATTGCTCGAGAACAACGGAGCAAACCTCTCACAGGGCCAGAGACAGCTCATTGCGATCGCCCGTGCTGCTGTTGCAGATCCGCCGGTAATGATCCTCGACGAAGCAACATCCTCCATCGATACGAGAACAGAGGCGATCGTTGCCAGAGGCATGGATAAGCTCATGGAGGGCAGGACTGTATTCGTCATCGCACACAGGCTGTCCACCGTCAGGAATTCAGACGTTATCATGGTGCTCGATCACGGCAAGATCATAGAGCGCGGTTCGCATGAACAGCTCATTGCCGAGAAGGGTACATATTACAGACTATATACCGGCGCTTTTGAACTCGAATAAATAATACTGACACAGATATGTTCTTGTACGCATTTGTTTCGTTAGCAGCGTTTGCCATTATATCCGCAGCATGCTTTTTATTCAAGGATATGGAGATCTGTCATGAGAAAGCAACAGATCATGTTGTCAGTATATTGATCGCCATTGCTGCCTGCATCACATTCGACCTGTTTCCGTTTAACAGGATGGATCCGGCCTTTGATGCATCCGTATTTGTGTATATAGCGCAGAGGATGCATGAAGGATATGTTCCCTACAGAGACATTTTTGACCACAAAGGGCCTGTTCTGTATCTGATCCATTATATCGGATTATTTGCAGGGAAGACGGGGATCTGGTTTCTGGAACTCGTTACGATGTACTGGTCATCGTTTTTCATCATCAAGTTGTCTTCTCTTCTGACTGAAAAACGGATCATTTCATATTTGACTTCATTCGGCACCTTGGCTGCTTTGGGAATGAACATCTATGATGGAGGAGATTTCACGGAATTCTGGTCGCTTCCGTGGATCATTGGATCACTGTATGTATTCGTAAAGTTCATCAAGACTAAGGAATATGCAAATATCGGCATTTTTCTCACGGGGATCTCTTTTGCCATTGTTTTTCTCTTGAGGGTGAATAATGCCGTGTTGTGGGTCTTTGTTTTGCCATGCGCATGCATAATGCTGATAAAGCTCAAGAGATCATCTGAGATCTTGAGATGTGCACTGCTCTTTTCAGGAGGGGCTCTGTCAGTTGCAACACCTACTCTCTTGTATCTTGTCATCTCCGGTGCATTGGATGATTTTATAGAATACTATCTGGTCTTCAATATGGCATACACGGGCCATCATTCAATAAGTGAGATGATAGAATGCATATCATCTATGTTTTTCTATATCGAGACAGGTGTTTTCTTTATCGCTGCATCAGTATTTGTCTCATTCCTGAGGCGCAGGTACAGGCTGATCACCGTTTTCAACCTGGTATTATTCGTTCTGTCTCTTTTTGCAGCCGTGATAAGTGTCAGACAATTCGGTCATTATCTGATAATCGTTCTGCAGTTTTTTGCAGTTCCGATCTCAATATGTCTCGATGCAGTATACTCGATCAAATGGCCTAAAGCCTCAGAAAGTGCAAAACAGAGGGAGGGATTCCTTTTCCCGGTCATCATGTATGCATCATTGATGATCATTATCATATCCGGGATGATCATTACATGTCAGGATACTGATACTGAAAAGAAGGACTCTATGGCAGAATATGTTAACCTCAATACATTGCCGGATGATGATGTGTTTATTGTATCTGCCAACCCATATACATATCTGAAGACGGGCAGGCATACAGATAACAAGTTTTTCTTTCAAAGCGCATTGAACAATGATGTTCTGTTTGAGGAGTTTAAGAAGGAACTTGAACGGGTGCCCTCAGATCGTTACCTGATCGAAGGCGTCTATCATGATGGCAATACAGGAACAGGCATTGCAGGATATCTGGAGGCATGGTGCTCAGATAACGGTTATCTGCTGGAGCAGCATGATGGTTTTTACGCCTTTGTCAAACCCCGGCCTGAGGTTGATCCATCGTCTTGAGCTTTACTGCGATGGCGCACTCGATGCGCTTCTTGAAGAGCTTGCAGCCGTATTCGTAAACGCCGTTGATGTCTCCTGTAGCATGGTAGGAATTAGCAGCACAACCGCCAGAGCAGTAGAGCTTTGCCCAGCAGTCCTTGCATTCAGGTCTGGAGTATGCGCTGCATGAAGCGAACTTCTCACGCATGGGTATGTTGGTCACGCCGTCGTAGATGTTACCCATCTTGTACTTGTCGTCGCCGACGAACTGATGGCAGGGGTAGAGATCGCCCCATGGTGTAACCGCCAGGTATTCCGTTCCTGATCCGCATCCCGCCACACGCTTGTAGATGCAGGGTCCGCAGGTCAGGTCGAGCATGTAGTGATAGAAGGTAAAGCCCCTGCCTTCCTTCTGTCTCCTGATCATCTCCCTGGCCAGTTCCTCATACTGTTCAAAGAGTATGGGCAGGTCCTCCTCCGTCAATGCTGAAGGCTCACTGGGATCCGTTACAACGGGTTCCATGGAAAGCTCTGTAAAGCCCATATCCGCCATATGCAGGATATCCTTGAGGAAATCTGTATTGTAGTGTGTATATGTGCCGCGCATGTAATAGCTCTTATTGCCGCGCTTATCAACGAAGTTCTTGAAATTAGGCAGGATCCTGTCGTAGGAACCCTCTCCCTTGTAATCCACCCTGAACCTGTCGTGGACTTCCTTACGGCCGTCCAGGCTGAGGACCACGTTATGCATTTCCCTGTTGCAGAAATCGATGACCTCATCGTCGAGGAGGACGCCGTTGGTGGTCAGGGTGAACCTGATGTTCTTGCCGTGGATCTTTTCCTGTTCACGTCCGTATGCCACGAGCTTTTTAACAACGTCCCAGTTCATGAGGGGTTCGCCGCCGAAGAAGTCGATGTCCAGATTCTTGTGATAGCCCGAATTGGCGATCAGGAAATCGATGGCCTGTTTGCCGACTTCGTAGCTCATCAGAGCCCTGTTACCGTGGTATTTGCCCTGGCTTGCAAAGCAGTAGGAGCAGTTGAGGTTGCAGGTGTGGGCAACATGCAGGCACAAAGCCTTTATCTGGATGCGCCTCTTATTAAAGTTGAGGGCAACATTCTCATATTTGTCGGGAGCCCAGAGCTTGCCGGATCCCTTAAGTGCGGAGATATCGTCGATACACTTGTTTACGTCTTCCTCGGTTACGGTAGGGTCATCGCCAAACCTGTCCAGGATGATCCTCACGATCTCATCACGGGGAGTATCCTCATACATTTGGATGATGTCGTAGGCAACGGGATCCACCATGTGGATCGAGCCTGAATATGTGTCGATTACTATGTTGAGATCGTCAAATTTATAGCAGTGTATCATTTTAACTCCAAAACTTAGGGCTGCCCCTGAAACGAGACAGCCCTAATGATCATACTTAAACTAAATTACTCTTCTGTCTTCTTCTCGCAAGCCTGGTTTGCAACGCCGCAGGATGTCTTCAAGCTGACTGACATGATGTCTGGCACTCGCCGCATCCGCCATCTGCCAAGGACTTCTCGAGATCACGAGTTGTTACTGTAACGATTCTATCCATTGTAGATAAGCCCCCTTTATTAATAAATAACACGCAAATTATACTTAGAATAGCGCCCTGTGTCAAATGATGTTATAATCGCAACAGATTTCAGATCCCCTCGAAGACGGAGTACAGTATGGATAATCAACAGAATAATAATGCGCCTTACCACGCACAGGAATATATCGATCATCCGCCCATGGATGTGATGTGTGTCGTGTCATTTTGCGTTTCAGTCTTTGCAGGCATTACCTGCGGAGTGCTTTCCGGCATAAGTCTGATACTGTCCATCATAGGTCTCGTCAAGGTAAGGAAGAACGGAAAGAGGGGCAAGGGACTGGCCATAGCCGGCATCATAATCTCAAGCGTATCCCTGGTGATACTGATCATAATGTTCATCCTGATATTCAGCGTCGGGGTATTAAGCGGCCTCAAGGATTATTCCAGCCGCCAGACCGTGGTTCGCCATAATGAGGAGATCGCAGCTCAGATCGATGATGAAGATGGACGATACGTCAAGGGATTCGGATCATACGACGTGGATGAAGAGTGGATGGAGGCCGATGCCTCAGATGCTGATCAGATGTACATATACTGCCTGCGCGGAACATATGATCCGTCGTCGGACGAGGTTCCCAATAACATCATGGTATCCCATGGGGCCAATTTCTACAGCGAGGCTGAGCACATGGATTTTAAGAACGCGATCCTCCGCCAGCTGAACGACCAGATCAAGGGCACGGATGTAGAAGAGATAACAGGCTCAGGATACACATCCGGCAACGGATACACCGTATACAGGTTTAACATGACAGGTGGGGATACTGAGCAGATCCAGTTCTACATCGTAGGTGACAGGGAATACGTTCTCGTATCTGTCATGGTATGGGATAAGGATGCTGCAGAAGACGATGATATCGTAAGTGTTGCCGAAGAGATCGTAGACAGTTTTGAATGGGCTTGATCTGATATGATGACAGCTTCTGTTTTTGCTTACATAGATCCAGGCACGGGCAGCATGCTGTTTACCGTACTGCTGGGGATCATAGGCTTCCTGATATATTTTGTACGCGTGCTGTGGGTGAAGATAAAGTACATCTTTACCAGAGGTAAAGTTGATAAGACTAAACAGGACAGGATCCCGATCCTTATCTTTGCCGAGGAAAAGAGATACTGGCAGGTGTTTAAACCCGTATGCGAGGAATTCAACAGAAGGGGAACAGACGTTGTCTACTGGACCACTTCTCCTGATGATCCGGCATTGGATTCCGGTCTGGAACACATCAAATGCGAGTTTATAGGGACAGGAAACAAAGCTTTTGCAAAGCTCAATATCGTTAACGCTTCCGTAGTCGTTTCAACTACCCCCGGGCTGGATGTATATCAGTGGAAGAGATCCAAATCTGCCGGCTGCTACATCCACATACTCCATGGAGCATATGACCCGGCATCCTACAGGATGTTCGGGATCACCTATTATGATTCCATCCTGCTGTCAGGCCAGTATCAGGCAGATCAGGTCAGATTCCTGGAGGACAAGCTCAATACGAAGCACAAGGATACGGAACTGGTGGGCATACCCTACATGGATGAACTGAAGAAGAGGGTCGATCTTCTGCCGCCCCGTGAAGGAAGCGGAAGGACCGTTCTCCTGGCTCCGTCATGGGGTCCTAACAGCATCTTTAACAAGTATGGGACCAGAGTCCTGGAGGCACTTACAAAGACCGGGTATGACATTATAGTCAGACCTCACCCCCAGACATTTGTCTCCGAGGCAAAGATGATCGGAGACATCATGGACCGCTTCCCGGAGAGTGATCATCTGCACTGGGACAGGAGCAGCGATAATTTCGATACGCTGAGCAAGGCGGATATCCTGATCTCGGATTTCTCCGGCATCATCCTCGACTTCGCTCTGGCATTTGACAGACCTGTCATCTACGCTGACATCACTTTCGATCCCGATTGCTATGACTACTACTGGCTGGATGACCTGCCCTGGAGGATCAAGATGCTTCCCGATATCGGAAGGCAGCTTACTGAGGATGACCTTTCCGACATCAGATCCCTCATTGATTCATGCATCGATGATCCCCGCTATTCTGAAGGCAGGGAAAAGGTCAGGAGGCAAACATGGGTCAATCCCGGAGAGGGCGCAGTTAAAATGGCCGACAGCATCATTGCTGCAAGAGACAGGCTTACAAAGGAAGAGGATGTAAAGTGAATTTGGGAACCATTCTATACACATTGCTGATAGGTCCTCTGAAGACGGTATTTGAACTGATTTTTGCATTCAGTTACAAGATCGTTCCTGATCCCGGTGTGGACATAATCATCCTGAGCCTGGTATTTAATCTCCTGGTCCTTCCCCTGTACAGACGTGCTGATGCCATCCAGAAGGAAACCAGGGACAAGGAAGACAGGCTCTCACCTGTGATAGACCACATCAAGAAGTCTTTCTCAGGTGATGAGAAGGTGATGATGCTCCAGACATATTACAGGATCAATAACTACAGCCCCCTGTCATCTCTCAAGAGCATCATATCCCTCCTTCTTCAGATACCGTTCTTTATCGCGGCATACCAGTTCCTCTCCCATCTCAGCATCCTGGACGGTCAGAGCCTGGGACCTATAAATGATCTGATGAAGCCTGATTCTCTGATCGCGATAGGCGGCATTACCATAAATGCCCTGCCGCTGATAATGACGGCAGTCAATCTGATATCTGCAGAGATAATGATGAGGGGACAGAAGATCAAGGCCAAGATACCTCTTTATATCTCAGCACTGGTATTCCTCATCCTGCTGTACTCATCACCTGCAGGTCTCGTATTCTACTGGACGCTGAACAATGTATTTGCACTCGTAAAGAACCTGATCGTGTCCCTGATCCATTCAGATGGGAAGAAAAAGAAGGACGCTCCGGAAGAAAAGAAACGGTCAGATACTCCAGTATTCATCACAGGCGTGATATCGCTTACTCTGCTGACGGGATATCTTATCCCGGCTTCAGTCGTATCGTCATCAACGGCTGACTTCATCTTTGTTACGGAGATGAACAATCCCATCAGCTATGTCATCCATACGTTCCTGATGATGACAGGACTGTTCATCATATGGTTCGGAATCTATTACTATCTGAGCTCACCCAGGGTGAGGACAGTATTTGCAAATCTCTCCTTTGCCCTGGCCATAGTCTCCACTTTCAATTATTTCCTGTATGGCTCGGATCTGGGAATGGTATCTGCTGAACTGGTCTTTGGCATCAAGCTCACGTATGAAACTGAGATACTGATCCTGTCCTCACTTTCCGCAGTGCTCATAATGGCTGCGGTCATGACCCTGTATCATTTCCTTCCGAAGATATCGCCATACATCCTGATCACGCTTTCCATGGCACTCTTTGCGATAGGGACCTACGACACCGTAAAGATATTTAACGACTATGGAAAGATCAGGGCTACCGAGGTCTCAACTGAGGCCCCCAAGCTGAACCTCAGCACAGGAGGCAAAAACGTCGTTGTATTCATGCTCGACCGTGCCGTCGGAGGAATGCTCCCTTACATATTCAACGAACATCCTGAGCTCCGGGAGAAATATGACGGATTCACTTACTATCCCAATACCATCTCATTTTCCGACAGGACAAACATCGCCGCACCTGCGCTCTTCGGAGGATACGAATATACTCCCGAGAGGATAAATGCCAGGGAGAGTGAACCTCTCAAGGACAAACACAATGAGGCACTCCTGGTCATGCCACTGCTGTTCAGCAGGAACGGGTATGACACTACAGTTGTCGACATGCCCTATGTCAACTACAGCGTCTTAAAGGACACGTCCCTGTTCAGACAATATGAAGGGATAGACGCATACATCGCGGAGGATATCCTGAATCCATATGCCGATGATGTAAATGAACAGCTCGACATAACACGCAACAGGAATTTCCCTCTGTACAGCATGATCATGATCGTACTGCCCGCCCTTCATTCCGTGATCTACAGTGACGGAAGCTATAACGACCTGAGTCCCCACAGGATCGAGACTGCAAACGGATATCTCCATTTCCCTCAGTCATATGACGGAGTATCGGTATCAGATGGTGTAGACCCCTACTACATGAATGCGGTAACGGTCCTGGAAAGTCTGTCTGATCTGACCACGTTCTCAGATGATGGTACGGACAGCTTTACGATAATCGACAACAACACTACTCATGAACCGATGCTGCTTACGGAGCCTGATTATTCCATCAGCGATAAGGTGGATAATACAGAGTTCGACCAGATGAACAGGGGCAGGTTTACAGTGGACGGCAGGGAGATGAGAGTGGGATCCTATTTCCAGATGTGCCACTATCATGCAAATGCATCCGCACTAATTACCCTCAGCAGATGGTTCGACTACCTCAGGGAAAACGGATGCTGGGATAATACCAGGATCATCATCGTGGCTGATCACGGCAGAGCTCTGGATAATTTTGAGGATATGATCATCGAAGAGATTCAGGTGGATGCTGAAACGTATAATCCACTGCTCCTGGTAAAGGATTTCGGAAGCACAGGATTTACCATATCAGATGAGTTCATGACTAATGCGGACGTTCCCACCATTGCGTTTGACGGCCTGATAACGGATCCGGTCAATCCTTTTACTGGGAATGCCATCAATAACGACCTGAAGTTCAGCGGAGATCAGCATGTGTTCTTTACGGATGAATGGTCAATCTATGAGAACCAGGGAAACAGGTTCAATCCCGGTTCGTGGTATTCGGTACATGACAACATCTTCGACAGATCCAACTGGAGTTATTTAGGAGAGAACTGATAAGGTTCCACCGGCAAGAGATATCTGCTGCTCTGTGATCCTGTCACCGGGAAGTATCACCGGGATCCCGGGGGGATACGAATAAATGTAGTCTGCTGATATAAGGCCTTCCGCATCCTTTGAGCTGATCTTTCTGGACAGCAGTCTGGATGCTTCGCGGATCGTCATCGCGGTTACGTGTTCGGGGAAAATGGCGGATGGAAGATCCGTAAGGGCGAGCTCAGGATGACCGTTGTCTATGGCGGTAACGGCATCAGTAAAACGCCTTATGGAATCCATAGTATCTCCCATGCCGGTCATTGCAATGAGAGATACGGGAGTCGAGGATTCCGTTTCTATCATGTATTCATTCCTGAGGATCTCAGACAGAAGTGTACCCTTGCAGATGAATACCAGTTTGGAGCGGTCTTTGCCGGGATATCTGAACAGCTTTATGTTCTTCAGGTCCCTCAGCCTGTTTTCTGCCGGGATGACGGCTTCTTCCCATTCCGAAAGGGCATTTCCTGACCGGATGGTTTCCACCATTTCGGATACGGCACCCATCAGCAGATAGGAGGGAGAGGTACTTTCGAAGATATCGATATAATGTCTGATGCTGTCTGATGGAATTGCGCCGGAATAACTGAGCATTACTGCCGTCTGCGTGGGAGATGAAAGAGTCTTGTGAAGGCTCTTTATCACCAGGTCACCCACGGCATCCTCTCCCCAGAACCCGTCCAGGCCCAGGTGCGCTCCGTGGGCGGAATCGACTATCAGGACGGCGCCATGCTTTTTCGTTATCTCATGGACCGTACGTGTATCAGAGATCACTCCCTCGTAAGTCGGGGAGGTGATGACGACAGCTCTGACCGACGGATCTGATGAGAGTATCTCATCGATCTTTTCAGGCAGGATCTCCAGTGCAAAGGGGATGCCTTCCGAGGCCTTAGGATAGATCATCCTGTGCATGCATCCTGCAACTTCGATGCCTCTCCAGACACTAAGATGACAGTTGGATGCTGCGAGCACCTTTCCATCCGGGTGATATCTCATGGCAGCGCATATGGCGGCCTCGATCATGGCGGTGGAACCGTTGACGGACATGAATGCCTCTTTTGCATTCCATAGCGATGCGAGATCTGATTCCAGATCCCTGATGATCCCTGTGGGAGCATGAAGATTATCGAAGTCCGTGATCTCCGTAATGTCATTTGATGCAAGACTGCCGGTATTTCTCTTGCCCCCGGGCATGTGCATGGGGAGCATACCGGAACTGCAGTAATCAGAAAGAGCTTCATGTAACGGTTTTTTATCCATGGTGTAATGATAACACATGCAGTTAATGTCGTATAATAATGCTGAAAATGATGGAGGATGTGTTATGAAAGAACTTATCAGGATCATGGCAGTGGCATTGGCAGGGGCGGCGCTCATGGCTTCCTGTGATACCGGAATAGAGAGCAGCATGCCGGCTGATGTAACAGCTGAGAGCACGGGATCAGTGAGCACTGAAACCTCTGCATCCGATCCTTTTGACGGGGCTGAGGGCGGATCCCACAGCACTTCAGGTCTGTCGGAATTCGGACATGGATATGAGGGAATCGAAGGAACGGGCGATTACAACTACGGAGAGGCACTTCAGAAGTCAGTGCTGTTCTATGAACTTCAGAGGAGCGGCGCACTGCCTGAGGAAGTCAGGTGCAACTGGCGCGGCGATTCCGGCCTCAATGACGGAGCAGACAACAACATCGATCTGACCGGCGGATGGTACGATGCGGGAGATCATGTGAAGTTCAATCTGCCCATGGCGTATTCTGCGGCAATGCTGGGATGGTCCGTATATGAAGACAGACAGGCCTACGAACAGAGCGGGCAGCTGGAATACATACTCGGAGACATCAAGTGGGTGACTGACTATCTGATCAAATGTCATCCGTCGGATGATGTCTTCTACTATCAGGTAGGTGAAGGGGGGACCGACCATTCATGGTGGGGACCTGCCGAGGTCATGTCAATGAACAGACCCTCCTATTCAGTTACGAGGAGCAATCCCGGTTCAGCCGTCTGCGGTGAGGCAGCAGCTGCTCTGGCTGTTGCTTCGATAGTATTCGAAGACACGGATCCCGATTATTCAGCACTGTGTCTGGAACATGCCAGGAGCCTCTATTCATTCGCGGATTCCACCAGGAGCGATTCTGGATATACTGCAGCCAACGGATTCTATGATTCCTGGAGCGGCTTCTATGACGAACTGTCGTGGGCAGGGTGCTGGCTGTATCTGGCAACGGATGAACAGACATATCTGGATAATGCAAAGTCATGTTACCATCAGGCAAGCCAGGATTTTAACTGGTCCATGTGCTGGGATGACGTGCACATAGGCGCGGCAGTATTGCTGGCAAAGATAACTGAGGAAGACACGTATGAGAATGCGGTTCAGAAGCACCTGGATTTCTGGACAACGGGGACATCCGACGGACAGAAGATCACATATACGCCCAAGGGCCTGGCATGGCTGGATCAGTGGGGTTCTCTCAGGTATTCCACAACAACGGCATTTGTTGCATCTGTCTACAGCAGATGGGACGGATGTCCTTCAGACAAGGCCGATACATACTGGGACTTTGCTGAATCACAGGCCAATTATGCTCTCGGTTCTTCGGGAAGATCCTTCATGATCGGATTCGGTGAGAACCCTCCCGAGCATCCCCATCACAGAACCAGCCAGGGGTCATATTGCGATAACAAGAGTGAACCCGGCCAGCCCAGGCACACTCTGTATGGCGCATTGGTCGGAGGTCCGGACCAGTCGGACGGATATGCGGACGATGTTAACGATTACACAAAGAACGAGGTAGCGTGTGATTACAACGCAGGATTTACCGGACTTCTGGCGGCGATGTATTCTGAGTATCATGGCAAGACGCTCATAGATTTCGGTGCAGTCGAGGAGGTTCCGGACGATGAATACTCTGCCGAGACTTCGATCAACGTGGAGGGTCAGGGCTTTGTCGAGATCAAGGCATTCATCAGCAACAAGACCGCTTGGCCTGCAAGGACGGCAGAGGATCTGGAATACAGATACTTCGTGGATCTGTCTGAGATATATCAGGCAGGCGGAGATGCATCCGGCGTCAGCATAACGGCTAATTACATGCAGTCAGGCAGAGTGGATGGCCTGAAGGTCTGGAATGAGGATGACCACATCTATTATCTGTCTGTCGTTTTTGATGACGGGAGTCCGTATCCCGGAGGGCAGTCCCAGTACAGGTCTGAGATCCAGGTTAGGATGACAGGCCCTAATGGCACATGGGATAACAGCAATGACTATTCATATAACAACGCCTCAGGATCCGTACTGCTGGAAAACGGCGAAGTGGTATGTGGAATACTGCCGGGCGAGGAAGGATCAGGATCCGGAACAAGTGCAGGCGGAGGAGCTGCCACACAGTCCTCATCAGGAACCTCTGAGACCCGTTCTGCAGGAGGACAGGTTTCCTCAGGTGGCCTGAACATCACGATGAACTATAACGATAATTCGTCCACTGCCAATTCCATCTCGGGAACCCTCGAGATCAAGAATACGGGAAGTTCCTCCGTCAACCTTGGAAATATGCAGATCAATTATTATCTGACGAATGAAGAAGGAACCTCTCTGGTATTTGACTGTTATCACGCAGCCGTCAATTCCGCATCCGGCCAGTATACGGCCCTTACGGATAAAGTGAGGGGGACTTTTAACGCAGCATCCGGAACGGACAGGGATACGGTCCTTACCATCACCCCCGGCTCAGGGTCACTGGGTTCGGGTGATACCCTCACCATCAATTTCAGCTGTCACAGATCAGACTGGCAGAACATGGATCTGTCCAACGACTGGTCCCATAAGAGCGTCTCGAATATCGAGGTTACGGTATGAAAAGGATCGTGAGCATCATCCTTGCAGGCGTGATGTCGCTGTCCCTGGTGTCATGTGCACCTGAGGCGGATGCACCTGAAACGTCTGAGACCGTACTTGTTGACGGAATTAATCCTCACGTGTATTCCAGGCTCTACGATGAGAATTTCGATGAGGAAACAAAGAGATCGTTCTTTTCCTTCTGTGATGCTCTCTATGCAGGAGAGGAAGAGTTCTATTGCCCTGATGATGTTGCTTTTTATAATGTTACGCAGACGATATCCCACCAGTGCATGCCTCTTGCCACCTACTTTGTGGATAATTCATCATGTGATGTTTCAGGCGGCAGGGGACATATTGTGTACACTGTTCCAAAGGATGAATATCTGGACAGGGTGGAGGACTTTAAGGATATAGTCTCATCCATCCTGAAGGAATGCATAAAGCCCGGATATGATGATGTCGACAAGGCTCTTGCTTTGTATAACTTCTTCGAGACACACTACATCTACGACCATGATGCAGAACAAGACGGAAGTGTCAGGCTGTCTTCTTACAGGCTCCTGTATGAGCAGAAGGGGATCTGTCAGGAGATCGCTCCCGCATATGCATATCTGCTGATGCAGGCAGGCGTGGAATGCACCACATGCGGATCGCTGAACAGCATTAATGAAGCCCACGAATGGGCTGTTGCAGTCCTGAACGGAAAATACTATCATATCGACCCCACCTGGGCGGTCACTGATCCCGGTACTCTCAGGTATTTCGGAATGACCGACGATAAGAGAGTCTCGGAGGGAGGATGGGACAGATCCCTGTTCAATTACGGGGAGGCAAACCTGTTCGATCCCAGAGGAGAGATGAAAGCAGACGATACTGCATTCGAACAGATATGGGATTCCGTATCGTACAGCATAGATCCCGAGGAAAACAGGATAGATCTCGTGACCGGAGACGGCCGGGAAATGACTTTTGTCTATTGAGGAGGAAACGGTATGATCAAGAACAAGGAATCAAAGAAAGTTAATGGCATAAGGGCTCTTATGGCAGTCCTTCTGTTCTTTTCCCTGTCAGCGCTGATCAATGGCCTGATACTGGAATACCTGGTCCTCAATCCCTCTTACTGGGTTAGTGAGATCATTGCGTCTGATATGATGGATGAACTGATCAGCGACGGAAACGGACCCTTCCTCGGCATCGACTATGATCTGGACACTGATGCAAGGAGGGTGCTCGCAGAAAAGGCCGTAGAAGAGATGGGGGACCTCCTGGATGATCCCGATAATGAGTTTGATGAAGATTTCCTCTCTGATTACTACGATGAATACATGGAAGACAGCCCCTATTCCCGCAGCGAGTTCATCGATGTTATCAGCAGGGAATACTCGGATTACAAGGAAGATACTGAGAACAGGGATCTGTTGTATGTATATGATACCTTGCTGTCTGCCATAGATATCGTCATCCTGGTCTCCGTGATACTGTCGGTACTGTTTGCTGCGGTTATGTTCAAGATCCACAAGAACAAGATGATCCCCGTGCACACATCGCTCATATCCCTGATCTGGTGCGGGATAACCAACATGGCCCTGTGGGGATTTATCAAGCTCATAATGGCGGAGGCAACTGTGTCGCCCGAGGAAGGACCGTGGGGGTCGATGGTCATTGAATCAGTCAATAAAATGCTTAACACAATCCTGATCATTTACGTTATTATAGTAGCGGTGGGTATCGTTGCTTCTCATTTTTCCAAAAAAGCGGTGCTGATCAACGAAGAGGGGATCGATGAGGACGATGATGAATACGAAAGATCCGCAAAGGGGGACGATTATGAATTATAAGCTTAAGGAAACGGGTACGGCTACAGCTCTCCGTATCTGCTTTGCCATCATCATGGCGATAACGATCGGTCTGTTCACCAACAGTGTCATCCTGCATTTCACCGCGTTTAACGACACTTTCTGGAAGAGAACGGTCATGACCGAGGATATCAAGGAAGAACTGAAAAATGAACTGATCGAGGAGATCAGGACTGATATAGTGAGCCAGAATCCAACTCTTGGCGGAATAGATGATGCCTCGGATATAAAGACTTTATATGACCTGGAGACGGGCAACGAATTTGCAGATGAGCTGATCGGATTCACAATGGATGAGATGATCGACATGTTCATATCCGGCGATTATGAGGTCGACGAGGACAAGTTCAACGAGATCTTCGATGAGTATGGTGAAGAACTGTATGAGGAACTTGAAGAGCAGGGCGTGAGCAGAGAAGAGTTCGATGAGTCCAGGGAACAGCTGCTTAACGAGCTGAACAAGTCATTCGCTGAAATCGAGGAGCAGGTGGAGGAAGAACCCGCCATGGCTTCTCTCGATCTGACGGTATACAAGAAGAACAATCTCATCACCATGATAGTATCAGGCGTTATCAATCTGATCATGATCGTGGTACTCATAATCATCCACAAGAACAAGTTCAGACCTGTAAGAGCCATTGGTATCGCCATGACCGTAACTGAAGTGTTCGGTCTCCTGGTATGGGCATTTTTCCTGGGAATATTCAAGGCCACATCCCTGTCCCTGAACCCCGACGAGGAGATATTCTCAATGCTCCTGGAATCTGCCACCAAGTCCGCGACCAAGGTCCTCGGAATGTTTGGAATAGCTTCCGCAATAGGTGTTGTTCTGATCATCGCAGGATGTGTCGGCGCCGGTATAGTAAGCAAGTCGTATGCCACAAAGATGAGGGCATCGGGAGGTCCTGTTACGGTACCTCAGGTTCCTGTGCAGCAGTATGTTCCTGCTCAGCAGTATGTTCCCGCTCAGTTCGCTCCTGCACCGGCAGCGCAGCCCACGCCCATTCAGCAGCCCGCACCCATTCAGCAGCCCGCACCTGTTCAGCAGCCGGCACCTGTCCAGCCTGCTCCGGTAGCGGTAGCTCCGGCAGTTCAGGCAGCAGCACAGCCCGCTCCTTGGACATGTCCTTCATGCGGAAATACGGGTATTACTTCCAACTTCTGTAATAATTGCGGAACAAAGAGACCTTAAGAATTATGTAGTTTGCGTTCAGCATCAATGAGTCCTTGCGGAGCCTCAGACTTCGGCTCCGCAAGGATCTCTTTTGTTATGCCTTCCTCGACGATACTGCCCTTTTCCATTACCAGGACACGCTTGCACAGAGCCCTTATGATGTGGAGATTGTGGGATATCAGGAGTATCGACATATTGCGCTCCCGGTTGATCTTGGCCAGGAGTTTCAGGATCTCCGCTGCTGATGTTGCATCCAGGGACGAGAAAGGTTCGTCGGCAACCAGCAGGGAGGGCTCAGCTATCAGGCACATGCCTATGGCTACTCTCTGGCGCTGTCCGCCGGACAGCTGGCTGGGGAAGCGGGTCAGGTGTTCGCTGTCCAGTCCGACCTCATCCATTACGGTGTTGATCAGGTCCATGCTGTATGAACGCTTTGCAGCGCGGATGGCTTCCTTCATGTGCCACAGTACGGTATGGGACGGATTCAGACAGGATACGGGATCCTGGAATACGGTACCGGGCCTGCCGCCGCTGATGTCTATCTTTCCTTCGTAGGGCAGGAGTCCGCATATGGCTTTTGTAAGTGTTGTCTTGCCGCATCCGGAACGTCCAATAAGGCCCAGTATCTCTCCCGGGTATATCTCCATATCCAGGGAGGATATGATCTTTTTTCTGGAGTATCCTGCAGCGATGTTCCTGCCCGTCATGACAGGAGATCTGGTGTAATCACAGTCGGCCGTCTCGAGGGAAAGCGTCCTGGGATCCAGCGTGGCATTCTCCAGCAGTCTGGCAGTAAATGCATTCTTGGGCGTATGCAGGATATCGTATGTGTTGTCGCAGTCTATGATCCGGCCGTCGTTCATTACCATTACCCTGTCACAGAAGTTCTCAACTGCAGACAGGTCGTGTGAGATGAACATGATGGTGATCTTCATCTCGAAGCAGAGGGACCTCAGCAGGTCGAGGACCTCCACGGTAGTTACTGTATCGAGTGCTGATGTTACCTCGTCACATATCAGGAGCTTGGGTGACAGCAATGCTGCTCCGGCGATGAGTATCCTCTGACGCTGGCCTCCGGACAGCTGGTGTGGGAATCTGCCGTAGATATCCTCAGGGTCATCGAAATTGACCTGCCTTAGCATGTCCAGGATCTTTTTCCTACGCTCTTCAGGGTCTTTCATGCCGTGGGCAGTCAGGATCTCATCCAGGTTCTTTCCGACGCGCATGAGAGGATCCAGGGCAGTACGGGGTTCCTGAAAGACGATCCCTATGTCTTTCCCCAGGAGTCTGCGCCTTGCCTTGGGATTGAGCTTCAGCAGATCCTGACCGTCGAATATGATCTCTCCGCCGGTGATCCTGGCCTCGCGGGGCAGAAGACCGGTTACGGCAAGCGAAGTTATCGATTTGCCGCATCCCGAGTTGCCTATTATTCCAAGCAGCTCCCCTCTCCTGACGCTGATATTCAGTCCTTTGAGGACTTCGGTGTATTCATTTCTCTTCCCGGGGAAACCGAGACAGAGGTCTTTTATTTCCAGGACGCGGGGATATTTCATCGGCTGAAACCTCCTCTGCTGTTTGATACCCTGATGCCTTCAGAAATGAAGTACAGGCCCAAAATGTAAAAGACCAGCATAAGGGCAGGAAAGATGATGAGCCACGGTGCCCTGGCCATGTATGCCTGGCTGTCGGAAAGCATCTTTCCGAAGGAAGCCTCGGGAGGCTGGACTCCGAGTCCCAGATAGCTCATGGCGGACTCAAACAGCGTCATGTTGGCCAGTCCTATAACCGTAGCAGGGAGGATCTGCGGAAGCAGGTTCGGGAATATGTGAACAGCCATGATCCTGACTGGATTTATGCCCATCGTTCTCGCATGGAGTATGTAGTCACGTTCTTTGATCTCCATAGTGCCTGTCCTGTATACACGGGCAAAGGTAGGGCCGAAAACGAGTCCCAGAGCCCAGACAACGTTGAACATCGAGGGGCCTGCAACAGCGACTGCCACCAGAGCCAGCAATATTCCCGGAAAGCACATTATGGCATTCATCAGGAGCATTATCGTCCTGTCCCCGATGCCGCCGAAATACCCTGCGGGCAGGCCTGTCAGGGTTCCGATGACCAGAGCTATGGCGACGCCTGCAAATGAGATGAAGATCGTGTATTTTGATGCGGAAAGTATCCTGGAGAATACGTCCCTGCCGAAATTATCCGTTCCCATGATATGTGCAGGCGACGGCGGCAGGAATCTGGAAGCTGCATCAGTCAGGTTGGGATCGTAGGGGGTCCAGAACATGCTGACGATAAATGCGAGCACCACAAGACCCAGCAATATGCCGCCTGTGATGAAGAATATCTTCTTGCTGTTTATGTATATCTCTTTCCTGCTCATCTTATCCTGATCCTCGGATCTGCTATGGCAGTAAGTATGTCAGCTATAAAGTACAGAAGAACGGTGATGAGAGCCAGGTAGAGTATCATGCCGGACAGGAGAGGGAAATCACGTCTGGAGATCCCGGTCAGGAGGAGCCTGCCCAGTCCGGGGAGGTTAAATACCTGTTCAACGATGAGGCTTCCGCCTAATATGTCCGACAGGACGAGGGATATTACCGTTATGGCGGAAACATTCGAATTGGGGAGTACGTGCCTGAGCTCGATCACCATATCCGTCAGGCCATGGCTCCTGGCCGTCCTGACGTGATCGGATGCATTCTGCTCGATCATGGAGGATCTCAGGAACTTGAAGGTCATTGCGATCTTGGGGAGCGCGATGCAGAATGACGGCAATAGCAGACAGACGATGTAACCCAGGAGATCATCCGTAGGTTTCGTATATCTGCCGACGGTAACCAGTCCGAATAATGCGGACGTAATGAGTATCATCATGAGGGAAAGTACGAAGGGAGGGATGGCAAACAGGATGTGTCCCAGCACGGAACATATCTGATCAGCCAGGCGTCCGGGTCTTCTGGCGCTGATGAGTGCGGCAGGATATGAGATAATGATGACCATCTGGAGGGCGATGAAGCTCATTCCCAGAGTGACCGGCAGCCTCTGTGCTATCAGGGTGGATACGCTGACGCCAAAAGATGTGGACTTGCCCAGATCGCCGGTAAACGCACCTGCCAGCCAGCTGAAATACTGGACATACAGGGGACGGTCCAGTCCCATCTCATGTCTCAGGCTCTCCACCTGCTGAGGGGTGGCATCCGGTCCCAGGATAACAGATGCCGCATCTCCCGGAATGATGGAGAATGCGGCAAATGTCATAAACGATACTAAGAGCAGAGTAATAACAAGCTCCAGGAGCTTTACGAGAAAATACCTGACTGTACTTCTATCCTTTCCCGGCAAAGCCTGTTATGCTCCTTTCCATGATCATCAGTTAAATCTTACCCTAGAAAGGTCCTGTACGTACATAGGATATAATTCATATCCTGAGATCTTTGTGGAAACTGCAACTGTATTGGCAGGATCCTGGAGATAGCAAGAAGCGGCATCGTCAGCCATGATGCCCAGTATCTCGTGATACATTTCAGTCTTTACGGAATCGTCCGTTTCAGTAGGGATCTGTGCGAGGAGTTCATCAACACGGGGATTGCTGTAGTTGATGAAGTTGCCGGAATTATCTGTGGCATAACGGTTCAGTACATCGTAGGGAGCATAGTTGCTCGTCAGGGCGATGACTGTTGACTCATAGTTGCGTGCATTATATGTGTCAGACAGCCATGTTGCCCAGTCAACCTGGTTGATGGTGCAGTTGATGCCGACTGCTGACAGTTCTGACTTCAGTTCAACCGCGGTGTTTACGTGTACCAGATAGTTGGAAGGAACGGTAATGATGAGATCAAAACCGTCAGGGTAGCCTGCCTCAGCCAGCAGTGACTTAGCCTTGTCGATATCCTGGCCGAACCTGCTGTCCAGAGATGTATCGTAGTAAGATCCCATTGCGGGGCTCATTGCCGTAGTGAGGGGTTCGCCCGCACCGTCCATCGTTATGGAGATGACGTCATCACGGCTTATTGCATAGTTGATTGCCTCTCTTACCCTCTTGTCGTTCAGAGGCTCTACAGAATTGTTGAGAGCGAAGATCTGCACCATGTTGGAACCCTTTGACAATACCTCGAAGCTGGCAGGATCGAGCTGCTCGGCCCTGTCGGTGGTGAGGTAGGGGTAGATGTCGATCGTTCCGTTCTGGAGCTCGATGAGACCGGCATCCATGTCAGCAGTGATCTTGAATACCGCCTTGTCGATGTAGGGCAGTTCAGGGATCCAGTATTCCTCATTCCTGGTAAGTGTAACGTCCTGTCCGATCGTATAGCTGTCGAACTTAAAGGGACCTGTTCCGATGGGTGTGGCATTGATATCCTCCACCTCATCGGGGATGATCGCTGTAGTGAAGTAACTCAGGAGCTCGCTGTTGGGAGCCTCCAGGTTAACGATGACCTTGTTGCCGTCAGATTCAACGGAACTGATGGAATCCAGATCGGATACCAGTGCCGCATCCTGACCGTCCAGCAGGCCGGCGGCACGCTTGATGGAATATACAACATCGTCTGTTGTCATGGGATTGCCGTTATGGAAAGTAACACCATCCCTGATCGTAAATGTGTATACCATTGAATCATCGGATATCTCGTATCCTGTTGCCAGGCAGGGATTGAGACTGCCCTGTGAGTCGAACTTATACAGACCTTCGAAAACGTTGAACAGTATCTCTTCGTCTCCTGCTGCAACTACAGTATGGGGATCGAAGACCGAAGGTTCCTGTGTGATTCCAACGGTGACGGTTCCTCCGGGATTGTCATTAGTCTTGCATCCTGCAAGTGATGCTGCCATGGCAAGTGCCAGGACGGCTGATAATACTTTTTTATTCATATTTCCTCCGCTTATGTATGCTTATAATCAGCATAATATTTCGAGTAATATACTCTAATTAAGCGCATATGTGATACTTTGATAATCAAATTTGTTGTTTTGCATAAAAAAATAAAGAATATAAAAAAGATTTTAAGCAATTTAGTCTTATTCGTTGTATAATTATAATGTTTTATTTCAAATGAACTTAATCAGGAGTGATCAACATGAAGAAATGTCCGGTTTGCGGAGTTATGATGGGTGATAACGTTGCCCGCTGCTCCATGTGTAAGTACGACTTCCAGAAGGCCTCAGTAGGCGACGTAAATGCTGCCATTGAGGAAGCTCAGAAGGTGCTTTCAGCCAAGGAGGAAGAGAATTTCGCCAGAGCTGAGGCCAAGCGTTCCGAAGAGGAGAGGCGTCTTGCAGAGATCAAGGAGAAAATTGTCAGAGAGACTGCACAGCTGCAGGATGAGTTCGATTCCCAGAAGCTGAAGCTGGAATCCGAATTTGCCCAGATGCAGAAGGAAGCTATCGACGAAAAGCTCAAGATCGAGAAGGAGCTTGAGGAAGAGAGAACAACTCTTTCAGATCTTCGTGAAACAAACGAGCGTCTTAAGAAAGAAAACGAGAATTTCGCACAGGAATCCCAGGCTAAGGCCCAGAGAGAATACGATGAGATGATCGATCTCGCCAAGAAAGAGCAGCAGAGGATCATCACCGAGGCCCAGCAGCAGACAGAGGAACTGGCCATCCAGGTCGAGAAGGAATATGCCGAGGCTATGGCAAAGAGGGACGAAGTCCTGGCAGAGGCCAAGGAACTTCAGGATTTCTGCGATAATGCCGACAAGGTAAAGCAGGAGAAGGAAGACGAGATCGCCCAGAGAGAGGCTGAGATCAAGAAGCTCGGTGAGGACTTTGAAAAGGAAAAGGCACGCATCGCCGAGGAATCACAGAAGATCAGCATGGAGCAGGCCAATGAGGCCCTTAAGCTCAAGGATCAGGCAGACGCTGAGAGAGCTCAGATCATCGCCGAGATCGAGAAGCGCCAGACTGAGGCACAGGCTGAACTCGACGGTCTCGTAGCCCAGGCAAAGGAAGTCATCTCACAGGCTGAGGAAGCAACTGCCAGGAGAGACGAAGTCGTTACCGAGCTCGAGGGTCTGGTTGCAGACAGAGATGCTGCCAGGAAGGAAACCGGCGAGCTGGTTGCCAAGAAGGAAGAATGCGAGAAGCTCATCGCTGATTACGAGGCTCAGGGTACTGAGTGGGCAAACCAGATCGAAGGCATCAAGGCTGAATATGAAAATGCCCAGGCCATCATCGCCGACTCCAAGAACGCTACTGTACAGGCAGAGGCAGAAGCTCAGCAGATCATCCTCAATGCCGAGAAGCAGTCCGTATTCCTTAAGGAAGTTGCCCTGAGCGAGAGCGAGAAGGGTTCGATGCTCAAGGAGATCGAGGACAAGAACAAGCAGATCGAAGAACTGGAAAACAACATCAAGGAGATAACAATGCAGAAGGAACAACTCGAGAAGAAGCTTGAAGAGCTCGATAAGTCAATCGCGGGTCTGGAGAAGAAAGTCAGAGAGGGTGCAGTATCTGCTGCAGGTTCTGATGCAGGTCCCAAGGAGTATTCCGTTGAAGTTGTTCCTCACAACGCTGTAGGTGAGGTTGATTCCGACGGTATCAACAAGATCCTCCAGAAGAAGGCATCCGACGGATGGAGGCTCACATCCATCATCAATGATGAGGGCGGCAAGCTTCAGTCTTCACTCGGATCCGGTGCTGATTCAGGTTCTCTTTCCATGGGTGCATATGTCAGCAAGGAAGACAGGGTCATCCTCATCTTCGAGCGCGCAGCTACAAAGAAGAAATAAGCAGATATCAATGCATAAAAAAACTGCACTTCATCACGAAGTGCAGTTTTTGTTTGCGTGAAGATCACTTTTCTTCTTTAGTATCCTTTGCCGCCTTGGCGTCGTTCTTTCTGATATCGACTCTCCTGATCTTGCCGCTGGTGCTCTTGGGGAGCTCATCGACAAATTCAACGATCCTGGGGTACTTGTAGGGAGCGGTCTTATGCTTTACATAATCCTGGATCTCCTGCTTGAGATACTCAGTAGCTTCCTTGCCCTTTACCAGGACGATGGTAGCCTTGACGACGATACCTCTGACACCCTTGGGGTCAGGTGCGCCTGTTACGGCACACTCGAGGATATAAGGAAGTTCCATGAGAACGTTCTCGATCTCGTTAGGTCCGATACGGTAGCCGGATGACTTGATGATGTCGTCGGTCCTGCCTACATACCAGATAAATCCGTCAGCATCCATGAATGCAGTATCACCTGTGTGATAGTAGCCGTCGTGCCATGCATCCTTTGTCTGTTCCTCGGAACCGTAGTAGCACATGAACAGTCCGTTGGGAACTGATTCTGATGTCTTTGCACAGATCTCGCCCGTCTCGCCGACCTTGCATTCGTTACCCTCGGGATCGAGGATGTGAACATCGTAGAGAGGGTTGGGCTTACCCATGGAACCCATCTTGATGGATGATCCGACCAGGTTGGCGATAACGAGAGTTGTCTCCGTCTGACCGAAGCCTTCCATGATCCTCAGACCTGTTGCCTTGATCCACTGATGGAATACCTCAGGGTTCAGTGCCTCACCTGCAGTAGAGCAGTATGTCAGTGATGACAGATCGTATGCTGCCAGGTTCTCCTTTACGAGAAACCTGAGCATTGTGGGCGGGCAGCAGAATGTTGTTACCTGATACTTGCCGATCATCTTGAGGATCGCATCGGAATTGAACTTGTCAAAGTCGAAGGTGAATACCGGAGCTTCACACAGCCACGCGCCATAGAGCTTGCCCCAGAGAGCCTTGCCCCATCCCGTATCGGAGATGGTGAAGTGGAGTCCTTCGGGATCGACGTTGTGCCAGTACTTGGCAGTCGTGATGTGTCCCAGTGCATAACGGTATGAATGCATTACCATCTTGGGGTATGCAGTAGTACCTGAGGAGAAGAACATGACCATGGGATCGTCTCCTGCAGCACAGTCAGCCGGCCTCGGGAAGTATGAAGTGAAGTTCATGAATTCCTTATCGAAGTCCAGCCATCCTTCCCTGGCACCATTTACCATAACGAACAGTTCAACGTCTGTTCCCTTTGCTGCCTTTACGGCCTCTTCTGCAGTATCACCGTCAGGTGTACAGATGATTCCCTTTGCACCTGATGACTTGAACCTGTATTCGAAGTCATGTTCCCTGAGCTGGTTGGATGCGGGGATCGCAACTGCTCCGATCTTGTGGAGAGCGGTGATGCAGACCCAGAACTGCCAGTGACGCTTAAGGACGAGCATGATCTTGTCTCCCTTGGCGATGCCGAGGCTCTTGAAGTAGTTTGCAGCCTTGCCGGACAGACGGCTGATCTCCTTGAATGTATATCTGTGATCGGTTACGCCGTCGTTTGCTACCCACATCATTGCCGTCTTGTCAGGGTCCTTTGCAGCGATGGCATCAACACAGTCGAATGCAAAGTTGAACTTCTTGCATTCCTCCTCGTTGAACTTAACGCTCTTGAGGATGCCGTCCTTGCCCAGAACGCCCTCAAAGTACTTGTTGTAGATCGCTGTCTTGTCATTGACCCTGTCAACGTTAGTTACATTGTCTGCGATAACCTTGGACTCGCGTACGGTTGAATCGTATGTCTTCTCATCTGTCCATGCATCGGGATTGAGGATGATGGTGAAGAGCTCGACATCCTGACCTCCGACTGCGACCTCTGCATGAGGTATGGAGCTGTCAAAATGAAGGACATCTCCGGGATAGAGAACCTCAGTCTTGTCATCCAGGAATACCTTGAGCGTACCGGACAGGATCATCGTGATCTCCTGACCTGCATGTGATATAAGCGAATAGGGCGGATTGAGTGCCTCGTCTGAATAGGGGATCGTGCAGTGGATGGGTTCTGCATATTTATCTCTGAATATGGAACCCATACGCTCGTATGTATAACCCTTGCGGCGATTACGCTGAATAATGAGACCGTGACCCTTGCGTGTAATAGAGTAGTGCTTGTCCATCGAGTCGGTGTCGAGAAGTACAGCAATATCAATGCCTGCCGTCTTCGCGATCTTATAAAGAAGGGAATAACCAAAATCCCTCTTTCCCTGCTCGAGTTCAAGATATTCTTCCTCCTTGATACCCAGGTCCTTTGCCATCTGTTCGCGGCTCATGCCAAGGTCGAATCTAATGCCTTTGACACGCTCCGCGATCAACTTAACTTTCTCATCTAGCTCAGCCATAATTGCCTCCTTGTTTTTAGTATGTGGATAAAGCATATTCTTGAAAGATATAAAAGTCAAAGATTTAATTCATACTTTATTAATGGATTTGTTAATTATTTTTAGTGATTTTGAACCTTTTGTGTGAGAAAATGATAAATAACTGATTATGTGTTCATAACAGGAGAGAGTTTATGATTACAAAATACTTAGTTACCGGCGGTGCCGGACCCCTGGGCAAACTGATCATCAGTATGCTCCTCGAACAGGGTAAAGATGTCAGGATACTGATGTCAGAACTCGCAGATGTCTCCGAGTACAAAGAGAAGAATATCGAGATATCCTACGGTATCTCCACGGACAAGGATACGATGAAGGAGTTCTTCACTCTCGACGATCCCAGAAGTGCGGTCCTCATCCATGCAGATGAGTACATCTCCCTGTCAGACAGGACAAACCTCAACATGAGGAGAGTCAATGTTGCAGGTACGGAAAACATCATCGATATGTGTATCAAGCGTAAGATAGGCAGAGTCGTATATCTCAGTTCCGCATATGCCCTCAATCCCGAGGTTCAGGGTGAAGAGATGACTATTCATTTTGACAGGAACAAGGTAGAAGGCGAATATGCCAAGACCAAGGCAGAGGCGGCTGCCTTCGTCATGGAGAAGATAACCCTCAACAGGCTCAATGCTGTTCTCGTCCTTCCTACGTTCATTATCGGTCCCGGCTATGCGGAGGATCATGACATCAACAAGATCCTCAGAGCATATCTCAAGGACGGTGTTAACCCGATCAAGGAAGGCGGCGGTCATGCATTTGTAGACGTTAGAGACGTTGCCAGTGCCATGCTGGCGCTGGTCGACAAAGGCGAGGCCGGTTCAGGCTATATCGTCAGTGGTGCATATAAGACAAGTGACGAATTCTTCCGCGATGTCAATGAGGTCAAGGGGATCGCAGACCCTATCAAGATGAGACCGAAGTGGGTCATGAAGCGTTCACTGGCCAAGTTCGTTGATACATATTACAAGATCACTCACAAAGAGAATCCCAAGAACGTATACGCTCTTTTCCAGGATAATCCCCAGATCATGTATTCGAACCGTAACGACATCATTCCCGAGACCGTCATCAGTTTCAAGGATTCGATCACTGACAGCGTGGGCTGGGTCGACGGTTCCGTAACAGAAATGCCAAAGGCAACACCCGTCAGGCTCACTCAGGAAGCTCCCGCAGAGGAAGCCCCTGTGGCTGAGGCTCCTGTGGAAGAAACACCCGCAGCAGCAGAGCCTGCCGCTGCCGTAGAGGAGGCTCCTGTCTCAGCAGAACCCCAGGTCGCTGAGAACGCGCCCGAGTCTTGATACCGGCAGTCCAACAACTGAAAAGAAATCACCACGGATGCCCTGCACGAGCAGGGCTCCGCCATTTTGTATGCCGTATGCTCCTGCCTTGTCATAAGGGTCGGATGTATCACAGTATCTGCGGATGAGTTCCGCCTGATGGTCGTCGAGAGGGTTGAATATAACTTCGGATGAATCCGTAAAAGATACAGTCTGATCCTTTGTAACTACGGATACGCCCGTGGCGACGATATGTGTCCTGCCTGACAGGGCGGTCAGCATCCTGACTGCGTCTTCGCGCCCGTCAGGCTTGCCCATGATAACGCCGTCCAGTATGACCGACGTATCGCATCCGATGACGGCCACATCCTCATCCTTGTGCCTGTCAAAGACACAGCGTGCTTTTGCAAGGGCGAGATATTCAGATACCTTCTGTGCATCTGTTCCTGACAGCTTCTCTTCCAGCTCCCTTTCGTCTATATCTGCCGTCTCAATGGTGAAATCCGGCGTGATGAGGCTCATCAGTTCCTTTCGTCTGGGTGAGGCGCTGGCCAAAATAATCTTCATTTTACATTCCCCCTGCGTTTTTTCGTTGTATAATTATATATCAAAATCAGAGAAGAAATAATCGGGAGGCATGATAAAAAGTAAAACAGGGGCGATGTGAAAGCTATCACGGTTGTATTATTCAAGTACAACAGTGAGACAGAGTAGATACTAACTCGACATAATTCATGTTCCAAGAGAACGTTTAGGAGAATGAGAAGTTAGCGATCGAATCATGCAGAGGTCGTAAGAGGCCGAATGGGAGATTGGAAGCATTGCCCAACAGAAGCTGTCTTGCTGAAAAAGTTTTTAACGGAGGAAGCAAGATGGGTAGAAAGAAAAAGCAAAGGTTATGCGTAGGCGTAGATCTGCATAAAACACAGTTCACGGTAAGTGCATTGACCGAAGACGGAGAAGTAGTTCTCCAGGAAGAGTATCGTACAACTCCAGACGGGTATTCTGAGTTTATAGAGGAGCTGCATCGATACGAGGAAGAAGACGGATGTTCCATAGAGTTGGCGGTAGAAACTACCGGTAACGCAAGGTTCTTCAAGAACCAAATGGAAAAGGAATTCTTTGATGTGACAGTGGTCAACACGAATAAGTTCAAAGTGATCACATACAGCACAAAGAAGACAGATGCAAACGATGCGTTGACATTGGCAATGTACTTGCAGAAGGAAATGTTACCTGAAGCGCACCTTTGCAGCCAGACCAGTGAAGAGATCCGCAGGATGCTGAAGACAAGAAGGATACTTGTTCAAAGCTCCGTAAAGATCAAGAATCAGATTCACGGAATGCTTCTTGGCTATGGAATTGAGACGAATGCAGCTCAGTTTCAGAGCAAAAGAAAAAGGCAGGACCTGATAAACGATCTCGCGGATCACGACTACTCAGAGTTCACTGCCTCATCACTTGAAGTGATGCTTAACATTTTAGATGTTTTAGCAGAGCAAATCAAGGATGTGGAAGAGCAAATAGAGCAGATGGTCGAAGACAATGAAGATGTTGAGTTGTTAAAGACGATACCGGGAGTCGGAAAGATCGGAGCAGCAACAATAGCATCTTACACAGAAGATCTTGAACGATTCGATGGAGACTTCAAGAGATTTGCAGCTTATATCGGGATAGTGCCCAGCGTGCACAATTCGAATGAGACTGTACATCTGGGACATATAACAAAGCATGGCCCACAGGAGTTAAGAACGGCATTTGTTCAAGTAGCGCTTGGAATGATTCGGGCATCGAAGCAGACAAGCGATTGGCGATTAATAGAAGAATATCGTCGCAAGAAAACAGAGAAAGGTTCTGGCAGAGCAATAATTGCTTTGACCAGAAAAATAGCAAGAATAGTGTTTGTAATGCTTGAGAACAGAGAAACATTTAATCCTGATCTCATGTTGAGCAAATAGAAAAATACAGCAAACAGCTGAAACTGTTTGACTTTTTATGGGAG
>JAFWFV010000054.1 GCA_017515465.1 Clostridiales bacterium | reverse complement strand
TATATAACAGCTCAAAGAAGTTTTCAGACACATAGTCATCAGGATCCACAAAAGCCAGATACTCCCCGGATGCTTCCCCGATCCCACGGTTTCTTGAAGCCCCCGCCCCCATATTATGGGGATTTTTATTCCCGTGCTCTTTAACGAGTGCATGGAAGGACTTGAGATCAGGCCTGACGGCTGCTACATCGACTGCACTGCAGGCGGTGGCGGCCACAGCAGCGGCATAGCTGCCAGGCTGGACGGGAGGGGCAGACTTGTCTCCATAGACAAGGATGATGAAGCTCTCGCCGCATGCGGGGAAAAGATAAAGAATTTCCCCGGTATTGACTGGAGAACGGTCAAAGCAGATTTTGTCGACATCAGGGATGTGGCAGAGGAACTGAAACTTGACAGGATAGACGGGATCCTTGCAGACCTGGGCGTGTCATCTCACCAGATAGACACTCCTGAGAGGGGCTTTTCATATGCCCTTCCCGGACCGCTTGACATGAGGATGGATAATTCCAGGCCCCTCACCGCTGAAAAGGTGATCAACACCTACAGCGAGGAAGACCTGGCAGACATCTTCTACAAGTATGGTGAGGAGAGATATTCCAGGAGGATCGCAGCAGGTATCGTGCGTGACAGGAAGACAAAGCCTTTCACGGATACCATAACGCTGGCAAATGCAATCGCTTCCTACATGCCCGGCAGGGGCAGGGGAGAAGATCAGCACCCTGCAAGGAGATGCTTTCAGGCGTTGAGGATAGAGGTCAATGGCGAATTGGACGGCCTTCAGAAGATGCTGGACGATTCGGTGGAGCTTCTGTCAGACGGCGGAAGGATAGCGGTCATATCATTCCACTCGCTGGAGGACAGGATCGTTAAGGATACTTTCAAGACCTGGGAGAACCCGTGTATCTGCCCCAAGGATTTTCCTGTATGCACATGCGGGAGAAAGCCTAAGGGAAAGGTAATAACAAGAAAACCGGTGGTTGCATCGCCGGATGAAGTCAAATGCAACAGGAGGGCGCATTGCTGCAAGCTGCGCATCTTCGAAAAGATTATAGAAAGGGGTTAAACTTAGGTGGCTGTTAAGGAACGATCCGTTAGCAGGATTCCGGAAAAGCGTTCTAGGGATCCTGAACTGGATGAAGTGATCAACACACATAAGGATGTCTATATACTTAATGACAAGGGCGTCATTAAGGAGGACGAACACCCCGACGTCCGTGAGTACGAACTCACGGAGGATAATTTCATTACCAGAGAAGCAGCTGAGACCAAGAACCGGGAACTGGAGGAGAAGGTATCCAGGAAGTACGATCAGGCTCTGATCAATGAGAAGAAGAAGCAGGCCAGAAAGCTTACAGGCAGGAGGGTCTTTGAGACCGTCGTAATGCTCCTCCTGGTAGTATTCGTTTCCGCGTTCCTCATCCTCCTGATGTATCCCCAGACGCAGCTTGCCGAGATGAGCCGCGATAATTCCGATGCCAAGGACAGGATCACTCTCCTCAAGAATCAGATCCTCGACGCAGAGGAAGAGGCAAACGGCATTTCCGACATGGATCACATCAGGGCCAAGGCGCTGGCTCTGGGTATGCAGGACCCTAACCAGAACCAGGTTGTAAACCTGCCCATTCCAAGCAACGATTCACTCAAGACAGTCGTGGCGTACGATGCTTACGGCGTGAGTGAGGAAGCACTCGAGAATGCAGTGGCAGATCTTGCCGATTACTACAGAAGTCATCCTGATCAAGGCAATTGATAGGAGGACTTTGGTGTGAGCGGCAAAGGGTTGTTTTCTGCATTAAGCTATAAGCCCCACAGTGAGAAATGGTCAAAGCTCATGCCGATGGCAGTCTTCGGCATGGCATTGATATTTGCCTTTTACGAGATATGCCAGCTCTACATAACGACGGTATTGAACTACGACGAGTTCGCCAAGGCCGCCTCCAGGCAGCAGTGGAAACTCCTTAAATATACATCCGACAGAGGTCAGATCTACGACGCCAACGGTATCGCTTTGGCGTCGAATTCTTATGACTACACCGTAGTCTGCACACCCAAGATGGTTACCTCCAAGATACTGGACAGACAGTCGATAATCAACGGCTTCGTAAACATCCTGGGAGTCACAGCCGAAAAGATGGATTCCATAATCCCGGCAGATCCCAACGACGGATCCGATCCCAGGGTCAAGGTGCTGGGATGCGACATAATGAAGAACGTTACTGCAGAAAAGAAAGATGAGCTGGCAGCGTTCCTGGATGAGTACAGGATCGGCGGCGTATCCTTTGTAGCAGTTCCCCAGAGATACTATAACTACGGCAGCCTCGCATCGCAGGTTATAGGTTATGCCAAGAACGACGGAATATCAGTAAAGGGCCTCTATGGCCTGGAAGCATACTACAATTCGACATTGTCAGGCAATAACGGATACCGTTATTCGGAGGTCGACGAGGCAACGGGAGGCGTACTGCCTTATTCCGATGCCACTTCAGAACCTGCCGTGGACGGCAGGAACCTGGTGCTGAACATCGACGTCAGCATCCAGAGGATCACCGAGGAGGCCTGCCGCAACGCATATATGAAATACCGTCCAAGAGACGGCATCTGCGCCATCGTAATGAACCCCTATACAGGTGCGGTCTATTCGATGGTATCACTTCCCGATTTCGACCTGAACGATCCCTACGCAATGCCCTACGGCATGAATGAGGAAGAATGGGGCGAGATGGAATACGACGACCAGATCCAGTACATAATGGGAAACTGCTGGCGTAACCGCTGCGTATCAGATACGTACGAGCCCGGTTCCACGTTCAAGGCCCTTACCACATGTATGGCGCTGGAGGAGAACCTCACCAATGAGGATGAGCAGATGAGCGATGCCCCTATCGCGGTAACCACGACTCATACCATCTCCTGCTGGCTCCAGAAATCAAAGCACTATAACCATGGAACAGAGACACTCTTCAGAGCGTTCCAGAATTCCTGCAATCCCATCTTTACACAGCTGGCGCAGAGGATCGGTATTTCCAAATACTACAAGTACGTAAGGATGCTGGGATTCTATAACACCACCGGCATCGACCTGCCTGCCGAGGGCAAGGGCATCTTCCACAGCGATCCCCAGTTCGTCGACCTGGCGGTTCTGTCCTACGGAGAGTCTTCCACCGTTACCCCCATCCAGCTCATCATGAGCTACTGTGCGATCATAAACGGCGGCGACCTGCTGGTGCCCCACATCGTAAAATACATAACCGACAGCGAAGGCAACATCGTCGATGAGATCGAACCTGAGGTCGTAAGGACCGTGTTCTCCGAGATGACCTGTGCGAGAGTCAGAAAGATGCTCGAGGCGGTTGTTACGGATGGTACAGGTACCGCCGGTCAGGTTCCCGGTTATCAGGTGGCAGGAAAGACATCCACATCCACCATCGAGACAGGTGAACTGAGGGGCGCACACGTTCTGTCCTTCTCATGCTACGCTCCTGCGGATAATCCCCAGATAGCAGTCCTTGTTGTCCTCAACAAGCCTGAGAACAACTCCGTAGGATCTTCTGCTGCAGCATCCACCGCGGCAGACATCGTATCCGGAACCCTCACATACATGGGTATCCCCAGAGTCTTTACCGGCGATGAATATACGAAGCTCCTGAAGAAGTATTACGTTCAGTACGTAATCGGCAAGACCGCATCCGATGCAGCATCAGGCATATCCATAAATGGTCAGACGCCTATATTTGGTATCGAGGACATGGATCCTGAAACGATCATCGGCATGACTCATCCCGACTATTCACATACACTCTATAACACAGGTGTAGTAGTCCTCTATCCTGACGGTGTAACACAGGATCAGATGCTCACCACGAGAGTACCCAATCTGGTGGGAATGTCTGCCATAGAATGTATCGAGGCATGCAGACAGCTGAACCTCAACTGCAATGTCGAGGGCGACGTAACAGGCGTATGCATAACACAGAACGTCAATGCGGGATCCAAGGTCCTGGCAGGCGACATCATTACTGTTACACTGGATGCATCAGTTCAGGCAGCTAACGTCACACCTGCGCCCGGCCAGACCGGCGATGACGGTGATGCAAGTGCAGGCGGCGACACCGGCGAGGACGGGATCGTCAGGACCCAGGAGACACAGCAGGAAGAGGCCGGAGAAGGGGAGAATAACTGATACCATGGAATTCATACTGAAAGAGGCTTTGTCAGGAATCGGTCACAGACTCATCGCAGGAGATGAGGATGTATCCTTTGCAGGCATCAAATGGGATTCCAGAAAGGTAACATCTGGCGACATGTTCATCGCAGTGATAGGCGGCGGAACGGACGGCCACAGATACATAGAAAAAGCCATATCCCTGGGAGCTTCGGTCGTAGTATGCGACAACAAGCAGGATGTCTTATCTGACGATGAACTCGTATCCCTGTCGCAGGGCAAGGTAACGATCCTGGCCATAGACGATACCAGGACCGGCATGGCAAAGATCTCAGCCAACATGTACGACCATCCCGAACAGGCCATAAAGCTATACGGGATCACTGGAACAAAGGGCAAGACCACATCGGCTTTCATGCTTCACAGCATACTCTCCGCATCAGGATCCAAGACCGGGCTCATGGGCACCGTATGTAACCTTATAGGAGACAAGAGGGAAGAAGCGGTACATACCACTCCCGAAGCCCCCGTAACGTATGAATTCCTCTCGAGGCTTTCCAGATCAGGTTTTGACAGCTGCGTCATGGAGGTATCCTCACTGGGCTTAAAGCTTGAACGCGTATGCGGCATGAAGTATGAGGTCGGATGTTTTACGAATCTCTACAGTGACCACATAGGCGGGATAGAGCATCCTGATATGGAGGACTATTTTGCCAGCAAGCTCCTGATATTCGATCACTGCTACAAGGCAGCGGTCAATGCTGATTCAGCCCGCATAGACGAGATCAGGGCCAGGGCTGATGAATGCGGCGTAAGAACAGTTTATTACGGCATCGATAATGATGCCGACATCATGGCAAAGAACCTCAGGTTCGGAAGCAGAGACAATATCAACGGAACGATATTTGACATAGTGATCAATCATGAGACATATCCGGAGGAAGTTTTTGTACCGATACCGGGCAGGTTTAACGTGTATAATGCTCTTTGTGCCATCACCGCCGCCTATCTGGAAGGACTTGATCTTAAGACTTCCATCAAAGCGCTTGCGGGCGTCAGGGTGCCGGGCAGGCTCGAACCTGTGGATAACAGACTGGGACTTAACATACTCGTTGATTATGCCCATAACGGGGAAGCTCTTTCCAATGTCATTGAAACGGCAAAGGAATTCACTTCCGGCAGGGTGATCACCCTGTTCGGCTGCGGAGGTGACAGACCTTCCGCCAGAAGGACTGAGATGGGTAAGGTCGCAGGAGAGATGAGCGATCTGACTGTCATCACCTCAGACAATCCCAGGACCGAGGATCCCATGGCGATCATAAACGACATATTGATGAGCATAAATAATACAAACGGTCTATATGAAGTGGAGCCTGACAGGAGCAAAGCCATATTCAAGGCTGTCTCCGAAGCCCGTGAAGGCGATACCGTGCTGATCGCAGGCAAGGGTCATGAGACCTATCAGGAGATAAACGGTGTTAAGCATCATTTCGATGACCATGAGAAAGCTGCACAGGCCGTAGCAGAAATAGAAAAGTTGAGAGGATTTGCAGATCTATGAGTTGGTGTGAGTTTACAGTGGAAGAGATCGCATCTGCCGTAGAGGGCGAGATATATGCCCCCGGCGTTTCAGGCGTTCACTATTCCAGACTGATTGTGGCCGGAGTATCCAAGGATACCAGGACCATAGAACAGGGTAACCTGTATATTGCCATCGCAGGAGAGAGGTTTGACGGTCACGATTTCATCTCAGATGCCTTGGACAAGGGCGCAGCTGCGGTCCTGGCTGACAACAGGGAAAAGATCCCCGAAGGTACTGTATCCGTCATTGTTGAGGATTCCGTAAAGGCTCTGGGACTCCTCGCCAGGCACTACCGATTCAAGCTGGGCTGCAAGACTGTCTGTGTCACCGGATCAGTGGGCAAGACATCCACCAGGAACATGGTATATGAAGTCCTGAAGTGCGGAGGCAACTGCTATTCCACCAAGCTCAACGAGAACAACGAGATCGGCATGCCCATGACGATCCTGTCTGCCCCTTCCGATACAAAGACACTCGTTCTGGAACTGGGCATGAGGCTCAAGGGAGAGATATCCTATCTAACGAACATCGCATGTCCCGATATCGCCATCATCACGCAGATCGGCTATTCCCACATCGAGAGACTGGGAAGCAGGGAAAACATCATGGATGCAAAGTGCGAGATAATAGAAGGCCTGGTCGATACGGGAATGGTCATCGTTAACGGCGACGACAAGACCCTGGTGGATCACGTAAATGAGATAGTTCCCATCAATAATCTCGTAGCATCCGTATCCTGCTCCGGACAGAATTCCGAACTGGCACTGGAGTGCTTTGCCGAGAACATCATATTCAACAAGACAGGCGGAGTGACATTCGATGCAACGCTGAGGCTCATCGACAAGACGCTCCACATCAAAAAGATCAGGCTCAGCCATCTGAACGGTATCCACAACGTCAGGAATGCTCTCTTTGCCCTCATGTGCGGTGCGGTTCTCAAGATCCCCAAGGATGACGCGGTAAAGGCCGTTGAGGACTTTAAGCAGACACAGGGCAGGGGCGAGGTCAGGTTCACAAAGAAATATACTGTGATAGACGATGCGTATAATGCCTCTCCCGAATCCATGGAGGCCGCATTCGGCAACCTGGAGGTCATCGGAGCCGGCAGCAGGAAGATAGCCGTATTGGGAGGCATGCTGGAGCTGGGTGATTTCTCCTCTTCACTTCACAAGATGGTCGGAAAGACACTGGGCGGATACGGCGTTGATGCCCTCTTCGTTACGGGTGACAACAGACAGGATTTCATAGACGGAGTCAGACAGATCGATAAAAAGATAGATATAATCGAATGTATCGATACGGATGAGGTGAGACAGAAACTGATGTCCTACGTAAAGGACGGAGATGTCCTCTTGTTCAAGGCATCACACTCATTCGGATTCGAGAAACTGGCGGCGGATTTCGCTGCCATGGGAGATGAGTGAACATGACGGAACTTCAGTCCAAGGCACAGATCGAACAGCTGATCAGCACGAACGCTTCCCACGGTGAGGAGAGAAGGTTCATCAAAAAGCATGTAAACAGGACTAACCTGCCGCTCCTGATCATGCTGGTGGTAATAGTGTGCCTGGGACTTGTTATCCTCTATTCAGTATCCAGCCCCATCGGCTATGCTGAGCAGCAGGATTCACTGTTCTATGTAAAGAAGCAGATCAGGTTCACGGCGATTGGCTTCGGATTCATTATCGCTCTTCATTTCATCGACATTCCCAGATTCTTCTTCAAGAGATATCTGCTGATATGCCTCCTCTCAGGCGGCATGGCGCTGGCACTGGCGGCAGTTACCCTCATTGCCGGACAGCAGTACAACGGTGCCAGAAGATGGTTCATCATCGGTGGTTTCCAGTTCCAGCCCTCTGAGTTCGTTAAGTTCCTTCTGGTAATCAGCTTTGCGGCATACAGGCAGTTCATAGTGAACTACAGGCAGACGGGAAAGCTCAAGGCAAAATCCAAGCGCGGACAGCTGTTGATGGATACCATGTTCGACTTTATCATCCCCATCATGGGAGCGGTCGTTGTTGACCTTTTCATACTCATGGAACCTCACGGATCCTGTGCGCTCATCATTGCGGCCATCGTATTCATCTGCGCTCTGGCATCAGGAATAAACCACAGGTCCTGGATCCTGGGAATGGCGATAATCCTTGGCGTCGGCATCGTATTCGGTGCATCAGCTTATGCGATAATGCCGGATGAACAGGCTGCCAAGATCGAGGAAAAGGTAATGGGCAACTTCAGTCACGTCTTCAAGAGGATCGCGATCTTTAACCAGGATGAGGAAGACGAGGAATCCACCCTCACCAAGGACGATACCAGACAGATCGACAATGCTCATTATGCACTTGGATCAGGCGGACTCTGGGGCGTCGGCATGGGTGAATCCAGATCGAAGTTCAACTATATCTCCGAGGCCCAGAACGACTATATCTATTCCGTATTCGTGGAGGAGACGGGATTCGTGGGAGGAATGTTCCTCATAATCATATACATGGTCATATTGGGCATGTGCATGGCCGTCATATGGAATACGAGGAATGTCTATTACAGGGTAGTTGCTGCCGGATCCACGGCGATAGTGTTCGTTGAAGCTTTCATGAACATCGCGGTAGAATTGCAGATCATGCCTTCCACAGGCGTTACACTGCCCTTTATCAGTTACGGCGGATCTGCCCAGATCGCTCTGCTCATTGCTTTCGGACTCATACTGGCCAGCTCCAGGTTCGGTTCCGAGACAAAGGAAAACGAAGTTGAAGACATGAAGGTGAATGCCTGATGGAATACAGATTTATCATTACCGGCGGCGGAACATCCGGACACATCAATCCTGCAATAACCATTGCCGATACATTGACAGAGTTCTATGAATCCAGGGGAGATACATGCAAATGCATATTCACGGGCCGTCAGGACAAGCTGGAGGGGGAACTCGTCCCCAAGGCTGGTTATGAGTTCCATAACGTTCCTGCTGAGCCTTTCCCCATGAAACCCTCGCCAAAGCTGGCCAGAGCCGTAATGACAATGCCCAAGGGCAGGAAGATATGCAGGGAACTGATAAGATCATTTAAGCCCATGGCTGTTATCACCACAGGCGGCTATTCTTCCGTTCCATTGCTGCTGGAGGCTGAAAAGGCAAAGGTCCCCACAATGCTCCACGAGGCAAATGCATTCCCCGGCAGAGCCAACAGACGCTTCGGCAAGAAGGCAGTGCTGGTCATGACCGGCTTTCCCGATATCGAGAAGTACTTTTCATCGGCTGGTGAGATAGTCTATACGGGAAATCCCGTCAGGAGCCGCATGTTTACCTTTGACAGGGACCGTTCCAGACAGGAATTGGGTCTTGCTGATGATGACAGACTGGTGTTTGTAATGGGAGGATCCCTGGGAGCAGCCACTCTGACCGGATTTGTCGAAAAAGCCTTAAATGACGGGCAGTGTAACAATGTTAAATTCGTTCTGAGCTGCGGAAAACAGCATTCAGAGGAGTTCAGGAGGCTGTCTGACAGGTTCCCCAACCTGGATGCCAGAGAATATATCGACGACCCCGGGCTCTATCTCTCTGCTGCTGACTGCTGCATATTGAGAGCAGGAGCTGTTACGTGTGCGGAGATATGCGCAACGGGAGCATGTGCGATACTGGTCCCCTATCCTCATGCCGCACATGACCATCAGACATATAATGCCATGCAGATCAAGGACCATGGCGGCTGTGAGGTCGTATCAGATGACGACGTAAAGGCAGGAAAGCTCATGCCCGTACTTACTGACATCCTCTCAGATCCTGCCAGACAGGCTGAAATGAGGCGCTGCAGCAAGGCTCTTTCCATGCCTGACACCAACAGGATCATCGCTGAATCAATTAATAAAGCAATTACTCCGAAAAATTGATAAAATAGCTTCTATGGACGACGAAGAACTCAATGATCTTTTCGGAATGGATGACGGGGATCAGGACGGGGAAGAGGTGTCGGATAAGCCATCTTCCGCTGATCACGAAGGATCCGGATCAGAGCCTGAAGAAAGCTCATCAGAAACTGCCGGCGGGAACGGCGGTGTGTTTGTCGTTACCGAAGAGAAGTTAGACGAGCTCTTCGAGGACGATGACGAAGAGGAAGAGCAGGAACAGGAAGAGGACGAGGAATACTACGGGGAGGACGATGAGGACTTCTACGAGGAATTTGAGCCTGCCCACACAAATAAGCTGGACGACATAGTCGAGGCGGAAAGGGAATTCTTCAAGACATTCCCTCTCAGTGCCAAGAGCACGCTGGCGATCTTCCTGGGGCTGATCGTGATAATCATCATCCTGCTGATAGCTACGCTGCCGGCATTTAAGATCCTGACCATCAACGTGGAAGGCAACTATTACCTCAAGACTGAGGACGTTATTTCCATGTCCGGGATCCAGTACGGCAAGCATCTGTTCTTTGCCGATTACATAGGAGCGTCCAAGACCATAGAAGACAGCTCCGCCTACGTGAGAGGATGCAAGATAACCTTCAGCATCCCCTCCACGGTCACCATCAAGGTGGATGAGAGGAGCAAGATCGCCAATGTCAGGACACCTGACGGATATGCATCAGTTGACGATAACGGCATAGTCCTGGAGATGAATTCATTTGAAGACGGCAGGAACGTGGCTCCCGTCATAAGCGGTCTGAACATCACCCATGCCGCAGTAGGCAGGGAGATAATCATCGACAACTACAGCGATTACCAGAAGGCTCTTATCGTGATGGGAGCACTGCTGGCGGCTGACACCAACAGCTCCAACAAGGAGTATTCACTGTTCGAGCATACAAAGGAGGTCAGGGTATTGCCCAGCGGCTACATCTTCCTGACCATAATCCTGCCTAACAAGCACACACTGCAGGTCAAGATCAACAGCCTGGAGCAGATATCGACCGACACAGCATGGCTCCTCTATGCCATTGATTCCAAGGTCTTTAACGATGGATTCCCCAGCGGTTCACTGGACATGACGGGCGAGGAATATGTATACAGACAGTTTGTCATCGAAGAGGATACCTCAGAACAGAACACGGACGCTGAGCCTGACGTTCAGCAGTGATATCTGCCGAATGTAAAAATATTGTTGATTTTTTACGAATAATGATACAATCAAACTATGTATATTTAACATTATTGACATATAGCATCCATATTTTTGTTGAAGAGAGGGGCTCTTTGGGTTAAAATCTGTATGTTGCTGTATTATATCTAATGTGTGCACGTTAATTTGTATAGACGGAGGAAGATGGCATGTCTGACAAAAGAGGTTTTGTATTAGACGAGGAGAATTTTGCAACTATCAAGGTTATCGGTGTAGGCGGCGGTGGCTGCAATGCCGTTGACAGAATGGTTGACAGCGGAGTACAGGGTATTGAATTCATCAGTGTAAACTCTGACAATCAGGCACTTGCAAGATGCAAAGCTGCAGTTAAGATCCAGATCGGACAGAAAGTTACCAGGGGCCTCGGCTGCGGTGCTGATCCCAGCGTTGGCGAGAAGGCTGCTGAGGAGTCCAAGGATGAGATCGCAGAGGCTATCAACAACACAGACATGCTCTTCATCACAGCAGGTATGGGCGGCGGAACCGGTACAGGTGCAGCTCCCGTAGTTGCTCAGATCGCTCAGGAACTGGGCATCCTCACAGTTGCAGTAGTAACCAGGCCTTTCGGTTTTGAGGGTTCCAGGAGAGCAGCAAATGCAGAGCGCGGTATCCGCGAACTGGCAAAGTATGTAGATTCACTCATCGTCGTAGCTAATGACAAGCTCCTCGAAGTAGTTGACGAAGGAACATCCATCGAGGAATCCTTCAATATGGCAGATCAGGTATTGAAGTTTGGTGTAGCCGGTATCTCCGACCTCGTTGCCATCCCCGGTCTCATCAACCTCGACCTCGCAGACGTCAGAAGAGTAATGACCAAGGCAGGCGTATGCCACATGGGTATCGGCCGTGCCTCCGGTGAGGGCAGAGCTCAGGCAGCTGTTAAGCAGGCCATCGGTTCACCTCTCCTCGATACGACTATCGAAGGCGCCAGCGGCGTAATCGTAAACTTCACAGGCGGACGCAACATGAGACTGCAGGAGATCGATCAGGCAGCTTCCGTTATCCGCGATGAGGTATCTTCAGAGGCAGACATCATCGTCGGTGCCGTTGTTGATTCTTCACTCGAAGACGAGATCATGATCACTGTTATCGCAACAGGATTCGATAATACAGTTAACGCATCAGCAGGTCACAGAGCCAGCACATCTGTACTGTCCAGGAGCAATCCCAACCTGATCTCTGACAGCAAGCCCGCTCCCGCAGCAGCTCCCGTGTCAGCAGCTCCCGTTAAGTCTGCACAGCCTCAGATCCAGGAACAGCCCGCCAGACCCGCACCCGGATTCCTGTTCGGTGATGATTCCGTTAATTCAGTAGTCAAGCCTCAGCCTGCACCCGTAGTGGTAGCCCCTGTAGAAGAACCCGTACCTGCACCCGAGCCCATCGCTCCCCAGCAGCCCGTTCAGACACAGGTACCTCCTTACCAGCAGCCTGTTTCCCAGCCCGCTCCCCAGCCTGTACAGCAGGGTGGCAGACCTCAGGTAAACGTATCACCTGAACAGAGCGAGAGACCCAGCAGATCTGCAAAGCCCTGGTTCATGTTCGGAAGAGATCCTGAGTCCTGACCGGACAGAACAGCGTGTCCTAAGTGAAATGTCCCAAGTGTGGCCAGGAGGCCAGCAAGGTAATAGATTCCAGGAATGCGGACAGCATTAATGCTATCAGACGCCGCCGCGAGTGTGAAAACTGCGGCGAGCGTTTCTCTACTCTGGAGAGGATAGAGGGTATCCAGCCCCAGGTCATCAAGAAAGACGGAACGAGACAGGAATTCTCCAGGGACAAGCTCCTGGCAGGACTTAATGCTTCCTGCTCCAAGCGTCCCGTATCCAACAGGGTCCTCACCGACATCTGCAACGAAGTCGAGAACATGATCTCATCGAGACCTTCCAGAGAGATAACGACCACCGAGATCGGAGAGTTCGTTATGGACAGGCTCATCAAGATCGACAAGGTTGCATACGTCAGGTTTGCGTCCGTTTATAAGGATTTTACTGATCCTAATTCATTTGCCCACGAAGTCCAGAATATCAATAAAGAGGAGTGATCAACATGGCGCCCAAGAAAGTATTATTGGTTGATGACGATCAGAGCATCATCGAAGTACAGAAGATGTATTTCGAGAAGGAAGGCTACCAGGTTTCCACCTGCATGCAGGGTGACAAGGCCGTAGCTGCTTTTGAGACTTTCGGTCCGGATATCATTATCCTTGACCTCATGCTTCCCGGCATGGACGGCAATGACATCTGCCGTGAGATCAGAAAAGTCTCAGACGTACCGATCATCATGCTTACGGCGAGAACTGACACCCTCGACAAGATCATCGGCCTCGAACTGGGTGCTGACGATTACGTACCCAAGCCCTTTGAGCCCAAGGAGCTCCTGGCCAGGGTCAAGGCAGTCCTCAGAAGGACTGACAAGAAGGCTCCTGCAGCAGAACAGACCCAGCAGGGTTCAGCCACAGGTGAGATAGTATCTTATCCCGGTTTTACCGTTGATAAGGCCAGATATGTCGTTACCGTTGACGGTGCAGAGATCTATATGCCTCCCAAGGAACTGGAACTCCTGTTCTTCCTGGCATCCAATCCCGACCGTGTATTCACCAGAGAGCAGCTCCTGGAGAATGTATGGGGATATGAGTTCTACGGCGAATCCAGGACAGTAGACGTCCATATCAAGAGGATCAGAGAGAAGATCGAGAAGCCGGACGGCAGCCAGTCATGGGCTATCAGGACCATTTGGAGCAAGGGCTACAAGTTCGAGACCAAATAAGGAGCATCAGTTATGAGCTCCGGCAAGAAGGTTTCCACTAACTTCGCGACTTTTATCATAACTTTCCTTGTATTTTCGACGGTGGTCGTATTTGCTGTCATGCTCTTTTTGACATATGAGAACATGCACAACAACCTGATCATCAACAACAAGGATGAAGCGGAGCTCATGACGATGGATTTCGTATCAGACTGCGTAACCCTGATAGACGGCAAACCCTTCAGGTTCACGCTTGATAATGATTCTCCGGATCCCTTCAGTTTCGAGACATCCAAGACCATAATGAGATTCGTTGATTCCGGCATATACAGGCGCAACGGATCCATCTATCTCGTTGACGAAGACGGCATGATACTCTGCCGCAACCAGCTGATCGGAGACGGCGCCGGCCAGATCAAGGCAAACAGGAGAGACAACGGCAGGTATTATCTCGCCGAAGGCAGGGCACTGGACCTGCTGAGCCAGGCCAAGACAGGCGAGATGAGCGGCTACGATGACTACAGCTCCGAGGTGATCTCGTCTGTCAGATGCATCGAGATACCCGGCACGGAATACTTCTGCGTTGTCATGCGAATAGCAGATCCCACCACGGTCAATTCAGAATATTTCAGCGTAATACTTCTGCCCGCCATAATCGCAATACTCGTAGCCATCTCGCTTTACGTAGTATTCGTATGGATGAGCCTGGAACCCGTCAAGGAGATCTCCAAGGTCATAAGCCGGGTGGCAGAAGGCGACCTCAAGGCCAGGGTCAATCCCAAATATACTGATGAGGACGAGGCAGGTTTCAGGCTTTCTTCTGAGTTCTCCCAGATGGGTTCAACGGTCAACAACATGATCGAATCACTGGAGAATCAGGAGAAGGACAGAGAGCTCTTCATATCGAGTATCGCACACGATATCAGGACCCCTCTGACATCCATAAACGGATTTGTAACCGCCATGCTGGACGGCACCATCCCGCCCTCGGGCAGGGACAGATATCTGAACCTCATCAAGCAGGAGACAGACAGGATCAGAAAGCTTGTCGTATCCATGACCGAGGCTTCGTCACTGGCTCATCTCAACCCCGAACTGGTGGAGGCATTTAACCTTACCGACATGATCAAGGACATCATCGATAACCTGGAGAGCCAGCTCAAGGACAAGAACATCAGGATAGTAACATCCCTGGATCCCGGCCCCGAGAACATCGCTTATGGCGATGCCGAGCAGCTGTGCAGGGTGCTGGTGAACATCATATCCAATGCCATAAAGTTCACTCCCGTGGGAGGCATCATCAAGGTTACGACGGATTCCAAGCCCCGTGAGAGAAAGATCAACATCTCAATTGAGGACTCAGGTCCCGGTATTGAGGAGAGCAAGCGCAAGAGGATATTCGAGAGCTTCTACAAGGCCGACGCCTCCCGTAAGGTGGAAGGCTTTGGCCTGGGCCTTTATATCTGCAAGCAGATCCTGGCAGCTCACGGCCAGACCATAACATGCGACGAGAGCGGAGAGCTGGGCGGTGCCCGCTTCGACTTTGCTTTCGGAATGCCTCCGAAGGAAGATTAAATGGCTGAGCGTCTGACCAGGAAAAAACGTGCGGAGGAAGTGATCAGACTCCTCCATGAAGCCTTTCCCGATGCCTGCTGTTCACTGGATACCGACCTTCCTGAACGGCTGGCAATAAGGGGTATATTATCCGCCCAGTGCACAGACAAGAGAGTGAACATCACCGCATCAGAACTGTTCGGCAGATACCCGGACATGGAACAGATAGATAACGCACCTGCAGGTGACATCAGCGAGGTGATAAAGCCCTGCGGACTTACAGCATCCAAGACCGCTGCTGTAAAGGATTTTGCACACAGATATCAGACGGTATGGAACGGCAGGGTTCCCGATGATCCTGATCTTCTCATGGAGTGCAAAGGCATAGGCAGAAAGATCGCAAATCTCATCATTGGCGAGATCTACGGCATCCCCGCTATAGTTGTGGATACCCACTGCAAGAGGGTCATGTTCAGGATAGGACTGACGGATAATATCGATCCGGACAAGGTATTAACGGATCTCAACAAAGTGATACCTGACAGCGAGAAGATAGCCATAGGACATCTGGCTGTTGAACTGGGAAGGTCATACTGCACGTCCCGTAATCCGGACTGCGCATCCTGCCCTCTCTCCGGCATTTGCAGGAGGAAGATACTGTGAATGATCTTACCCTCACATCACCCGTATCCGATCTCTACGGCATCGGTCCCAAAAAGGCCGAGAAGCTGGAGATACTCGATATCAGGACGGTCTATGATCTCATAACGTACCTGCCCAGGAGATACGAGGACTGGCGCATGACAAAGCACTTTACCATGTGCATGGACGGGGAGGAATGTTCATTTTCCGGAACGGTTGCCACGGCTCCTGCCATCAATCCCAGGAGCAGGACCAGAAACGTCTCTTTCCTGGTGGAGGATGATATGGCCAGGATCAGGATCACCTTCTTTAATTCACCATATATAACAACGAAGTTTGCAAAGGGCGATGAGGTATTCGTCCACGGCAAGGTGCAGTACTATAACGGCCAGCTCACCATGGTAAATCCCTACATGGAGCATCAGGACAAGGTGTCCGGAATGTCAATGATCAAGCCCGTCTATCACCAGACGGCAGGTATCTTTTCCAGGGATCTGTCCAAATGGATCAGGACTGCGCTGGATAAATGCGGCAGCCTCCTGCCCGACGTGATCCCTTCTGAACTTACCAGGATACATAACCTGCCGGGGCCTTCCGAAACATATTATCTCGTTCATTTTCCCTCAAGTCCCGAGGAGGCTGAAAGGGGCAGGATCAGGATAGCTTATGAGGAACTCATAATACTCGGCATGGGCATGGCGATGCAGAAGGAAAAGACCATCACCGAAAAGGCCCCCGTAGTGGTTCCTGCCAGGATCTCTCCCGACGTATCAAAGAGGTGGAAGGCCATACTTGATAATCTGGGATTCGAACTCACGGCTGATCAGAAGAAAGCCATATCGGAGGTCCAGTCAGACCTGATGCACGACGTTCCCATGAACAGGCTGGTCCAGGGAGATGTAGGCTCAGGCAAGACTGCAGTTGCCATACTTTCAATGGCCATGACAGCTCTGATGGGAAAGCAGGCGGCACTTCTGGCTCCCACATCAGTCCTGGCGAAGCAGCATTACGATACTGCCCTGTCCCTCCTCAAGGGCAGCGGCATAAACGTATCGCTCCTTCTGGGCAAGACGAAAGCATCTGAAAAGAAACAGATCAAGGAAAGGATATCGGACGGTTCTGCAGGAGTCGTGATAGGAACTCACGCGCTCCTAACTGATGACGTATCCTTTAAGGACCTGGCGCTGGTCATTGCAGACGAACAGCACAGGTTCGGCGTTAAGCAGCGTGAGAAGCTCCTGATGAGCTCTGACGATTACATGGTGCACAATCTGGTAATGACCGCTACGCCCATCCCCAGGACACTGGCAATGGTCATATATTCCGATATGCAGACATCCATAATCAGGCAGAAGCCTGCAGGCAGAAAGCCAGTATCAACACACTTCCTGCCCTCCAAAAACGACGATAAGATCTACGCCTCCATAATGGCCAAGCTCCGTGCGGGAGAACAGGTATACATCGTCTGCGCCAAGGTCGATGAGGACGAGGACGAGATCTACGACGATAACATGATCGGCATGTCCGAGGAATCTGCCGGCGTCATCAGCGTAAAGGAGATGAAGAAGATCCTGGACGACAAGGGGATAACAAAGGATTACAGCTGCGAGATCATGTACGGCGCCCTGAACGAAAAGAAGAAACTCTCCGTAATGGAGAAGTTCAGTTCCGGAGAGATCAGGATACTGGTATCCACAACCGTAATAGAAGTAGGCGTGGATAATCCCAATGCCAATCTCATGGTGATAATGGATGCGGACAGGTTCGGCCTGTCAACTCTCCACCAGCTCAGGGGCAGAGTCGGAAGGTCCGACAAGGCCGCATACTGCATACTGGTATCAGAGAGCAGATCCGAAGTGGCTCTCCAGAGGATGAAGATGATGTGTGAATCCACGGACGGATTCGAACTGGCGGAGGCCGATCTGAACCTGAGAGGCCCCGGTGATTTCTTCGGTACCAGACAGCACGGCATACCGTCCCTCAGAGCGGCTAACCTCTATACAGACATGGATCTGGTCAAGGAGGCTCTGGAATTCACCAATAAGGTGCTGACAGGTGCCGATACGGAGGAAAAGGAGAGGATATCCTCATCCATCAAGATGCTCTTTGAACTCAGGTTCAGGGGAAGGATGGGAGGTCTTTAAATGCCCAGGGTAGTCACGGGGAAATATAAGGGAGCGGTGCTCTTTGCACCCAAGGGGGATACCACCAGGCCCACGACGGACAAGGTCAAGGAATCTCTGTTTTCCATAATCCAGACCAGGGTATATGATGCCCGTGTCCTGGACCTGTTCTCCGGCTGCGGCCAGATCGCCATAGAGGCGGTGAGCAGGGGCGCGAGATCTGCCGTGATGGTGGACAAGGGCGGGGAACAGATATCCGTCATAAAGCGCAATCTGGAAAAGATCAGGGAGGACAGGAACGGTCCTTTTAAGATCCTTAAGATGAACTACGATCAGGCACTCATCAGGCTGGGCGAGTCGGGTGAGAAGTTCGATCTCATCTACATGGATCCGCCCTATAAGATGGCTGAGGCAGCATGCAGGAGAACATGTGAGATCATTAAGGAATATGACATGCTCACCGAGGACGGGATACTGATGTGCGAGCACAGCTCCGACCTGCCCTTTGACACGTCAGAGATGGCTCTAAAGGATGTTCGTTCTTGTAGTTATTCGCTTACAGTGATAACATTCTTTAGTAGAGATGACAGAGAGGGGTAATATCATTGAAGGTCCTGCTTTTTCCCGGAAGCTTTGATCCGTTTACCAGGGGTCACAGAGACATCGCCAGAAGGGCATCCAGAGTATGCGACAAGCTCGTTGTCGCAGTAATGGAGAACTCTGCAAAACAGACGCTCTTTACGGCTGAGGAGAGAGAAGAACTTGTGAGATTATCTCTCGCAGATTATGATAATATAGAAGTGATCAGTTCATCCGGTCTACTCGTTGATCTGTATAAGCAGCTTGGCTGTTGTGCAGTTGTGAGGGGCATCAGATCGGAGTCTGATTTCAGATACGAAGCGGAACTTGCTCTGGCTAACAGGCTGTTATATCCCGAATATGACTGTCTGCTCCTGCCCTGCAGGGATGACATGTCCCTCATCAGTTCCAGCATCGTCAAGGAAGTCGGACATTACGGCGGCGACATCTCCAAGATGGTTCCCGCAGAGATCGTTGACATAGTAAAAGCTAAGCTAATGAAAGGCAGGATTTAATCTAATGGACAATGGCAACGTTAATCAGGGCAGGTATGATCCCATCAAGCACATCGAGTTCCTCATCGATCAGGTGAAGGACGCATCATCAGTTCCCTTTACTGACAAGTGCTCCATCGAGAGATCAGAGACCATCAACTCACTCGAGGCTCTGAGAAATCAGCTTCCCGCATCAGTGGCACAGGCCAACGATATCGTGGCCAGGGCTCAGGATATCATCAACACTGCCCGTGAGAAGAACAAGAAGATCCTGGACGATGCCAACAGAATGTATGCCATGAAGGTCAATGATCATGAGATCACCAGAGGCGCCAGGGAAGAGGCTGCCAATATCATCGCCAATGCAGAGGCACAGGCAGAGGAGCTCCGCCGCAACGCCCACCTGTATGTAAAGAGCCTGCTCGAGGACGTAAACAATACATTGAGCGAGAACATCGCCAGAGTACAGACCAATCTCAAGGAGATCGATTCCACCATCGATCACGACGTCTGATCAGCTTAGTTTAGTTTACAAAAAACAGATCCCGGTCACATCATGTGGCCGGGATCTTTGTTTGCGCCTATGTTTTCTCTTACTGGACGAAATCTGACAGAGCGTCTACGAGTCCTGAGTTTCTGGTGGACGAGATGTTGTTGCAGAAGATGACGTCCTTGATGTTGTAGTTGGTCACTACCTGTGAGAGCTTATTTCCGGAGATCAGCTTGTAGTATCTGTAGTCTAATACGTATACGTACTGATAGTCAGGTACCAGGAAGGGCGTGAATGCGTTGCCGAAGGAATCCTTGATGATCAGTACGGCCGATCCGTCGCTCTTGTTGGGGTTGACGATGACAGACCAGGGGTTATCACCGCCGATGAAAGCGTTGTACTTGGAATCGGCACGCCAGTCGTTAACATCGGTAATGATGTTCCAGGAAAGCGGCTTGCCGTCTTTCTGGGTGCAGTCGATATGGTTGGTTGCATTAGGTGTGTATGCATATACCGTATCGGGATTGTTGAGTGCGGGATTCTTTCCGGAATCGTTATAGAACGTTCCTCTGAATCCTGAGAATGTCCTCTCCGTAAAGTCGGTCTGCATGTTGGCATGCGGGCCGCCTCTCATCTCAGCGTACTGCAGGTATGCATACCATGCGCCGAGCGCTGTCCAGTGGTGGTCGTTCCTGAAGTAGATGTACTCGTTCCTGTGCTGCTTCAGTGTATCGTAGAGAGGAACCTTGTTTACGCCGTTGATGGAACCGTACATGTAGTTGATGGCATCCTGCTGGTTGGATACGTTGGTTACCGTATCTCTTACTGACTGGGGCAGTGTGATGTCCATGCTGGTAGGGATGATCATGGTATAGACGTTTGCCTTGCCTGCACATACCTGACCTGCACGGTTCATGGTTGTGATGTACTTGTCAGCTGTTGACTGTACGAAGTTATAGTACTCGTAAGCTGTGTCACCAACGATCAGGAGAGCGCCCAGCTGCTCCACGGGGACATTGGTCATGTCGGGATCTGTTACCTCGGGTGTTGATTCCGTTGTGGCGTCAGTGGCATCAGATGACTCTGATGTATCAGTGGATTCTCCGGTGGGCTGTGATACGTCTGCTGACGTCTCAACAGTTGCAGGAGTCTCATCAGTCTGCATAGGTGCGGTAGGGATCTCATCTCCCTGCTGTACGTCACCGTGGATCTGTACGGATGAGGGCTTGAGCAGTGAGTTGATGCCTGTGTTGAGGGCGACGTACATGTCCCTCAGGGGATATGTATCTGCGAACCAGTCGCTTATGCCGCTGAAGTATTCACCGCTGAAGAATGTCTCGGCAGTAAGTGTGGGGAACTCCTTCAGAGCTCTCTTCTCGGATTCGGATTCCTTGGGGTGGAAAGCCGGTATCCAGGAAACGATGGACATTATGATGAACAGCACCGAGAAGATGTTGATGCCCAGAACCTTGTAATCGAACTTGTCTTTATTGAACATGATATTCTCCTAATCTTATCCCTTTTAGAATTTCCAGTACATGAACGGGTTATATGTATCTCCAACGAGGAAGATGGTAGCCAGGAGCAGGCAGAGGATAGGTCCCAGGATGGTTCCCAGGGCATATACCGCCCTTGCCTTGGGCGAATTGTTGAACTTCTTGTCCACCAGCTTTGAGATGGCGGGGACGATGGGTGTGCAGGCGATGGCACAGATGATGAGGAACAATACGTTGTTTCCGACCTGTGTGCTCGTCTCGAAGTTGGTGAATCCGGCAGCAGTGTTGCCGAACATGCCCTTAAGTGCTGCGGCGAGGACCTTGAAGTCAGTGAACTTGAACAGTACCCAGCCGAAATAAACGATAATCAGCGTGATGATGTTGGAGATTACCGGGATCTTTTCCAGCACTCTCTTCAGCACGAACTTTTCTATTACCAGGAATACGAAGTAGTAAAGACCCCAGAGCATGTAATTCCAGGATGCGCCGTGCCAGAAACCTGTCAGAGCCCAGACTACCAGGAGGTTCAGGATCTGCCTGCCGGTGGAGCATCTGTTGCCGCCCAGAGGGATATATACGTAGTCACGGAAGAAGGAGGACAGTGACATGTGCCATCTTCTCCAGAAATCCGTAACGGAGTTGGCGATGTAGGGATAGTTGAAGTTCTCCAGATAGTGGAATCCGATCATGCGGCCCATGCCGATCGCCATGTCGGAATAAGCGGAGAAGTCCAGATAGATCTGGAACATATAGGCCAGGGCTCCGATCCACAGTGCCAGGGTGGGCCTGGTGGCGATGAGGGCCAGTGCCTCGTCGGGTGCGATCTTGTCCGCAACCAGCATCGAGTCTGCGATGGCGCCGCAGGAGTTGGCGAGGACTGCTTTCTTTGCCAGACCTACCGTAAATCTGGTGATGCCGTATGAGAGGTCGGCAACGGTTACCTTACGGTCGGTGAGCTCCTTGTTTACCGTGCTGTATCTGACGATAGGACCTGCGATACACTGATGGAACAGGCTGACATACATGAGCAGCGTGGGGAAGCTCTTCTGTGCTTCGACCTCGCCCCTGTATACGTCAACTACGTAGGACAGGAGCTGGAATGTGTAGAATGAGATACCGATGGGAAGTACGATGTTGGCGATGTTCTCGGGAACGCCGAATATGTTCTTGAACTCGCTTACGAAGAATGTTGCATATTTGAACAGTCCCAGCAGGCCCAGGTCCACCATACAGCAGAGTATGAGACCGGTCTTTGCTATCTTTGTCTTGGGACCTACTGCGTAGATGCCTCTGGCGATCAGGTAATCCACCAGGGCCATGCCGATCATCAGGAATACTGCGATAGGCTCGCCCCATGCATAGAAGATCAGCGAGAATATGAGCATGATATAGTTCTTTGCCTTGGTTGATTTCGTCAGGAAATACAGGATCAGGTTGATCGGCAAAAATACAAATACGAAAAACAGACTCGAGAAAACCATCTAATCCCTCACATTTATTTATAATCTAAATAATTATATCACTGGATATTATGTGATTAGGTTACTCTTGTATTACAGAAAGTTGCTCCTGACGGTGTGATTTGTACTCCAAAATGACGAAAATTCAACCGATGGAGTCTGCTTCAACTGAGGAACAGACTCCATACCACCTTAAAACTGCTGTTTAGAGTACAGTATCAGTGTTCTAGGGACTCTGAACAACACATTTTCGCTGGTTTGGAGTCCGGTTATAAGACAGGACAGACTCCATTTGGCAGTTAATGAATGCCCTGGAGTCCTGTTGTAAGCAAGAACAGACTCCATTTGACGGCAAATAAATGCCATGGAGTCTGTCACAGGATCCTTTTTATCATTTCTTCCAGTCCTGTGGTGTTAAAAGGCCTGTTTTTCGTTTCGCAGGTAATGATCAGATTGTCTCCGAGCAGTATCCCCAGATCCTCGTAGAAAAAGAGCCTGGGCATATTCCTGACCAGGTAATCGGGATCATCGGCCATTCCGAAGTGCTCGTGGTAGATGACTGTACGTCTCCTGACAGAAAGCAGGGTAAAGTCGGGATAGAGGACCCGGCCGTCGGTACCGGTCAGCGGGCACTCGTATTTATATGGAACACCATGTGAATCGTAGAAATCGGCTATTATCTTCTCCGATTTGGACCTGACCCGTTCGCCCTTTCCGGTGAGTATGACAGGGGTGTCATTGTCAAATGGCTTATGTATATACGGTGTGTTAATCCAGGAGGCGATAAACTCGTCATCGGGTGTGATCACAGGTCTTACCAGTTCCCTGCGGACCGGGCTGAGGTCCTCATATAACCCTTCGATACCGGGTGAGGGATATCGATCATATACATTTTTCAGGAGCCTCAGTTCCTTTCGGGCACATCTGAGAACATCTGCATCATAGGATTTCTGGGCCAGAAGTCCCGGCAGGGGACTGCAGGTATCATGTGTCATGTATTTCATGACATTTCCGTTAACGTGATATAACTTGTCCCGGCTGCTGCCGCAGATCTTAAGGAAGCCGTCAGGGGCCACGGCTAACGCCTGCTCCTTCGCATCGATGAGCTGTTCCAACTGCCTGATCCTGGCATATATGCTGTCTTTAAAAGTCCTCATGGTTAGATTATAAGGAATGATGCATCCCGTCTGAAACAATTTGTTCAAAACACCCTCAAAAGCGGGAATCTTAAGGCACTAATGACAAAAAAATCAATTAAAAACGTGTTTCTTTGTCAAATTAAATAAGTGCTTACAAAGGAAACAGAACATATAATTACTGTGTCGCATTGCGGCATATTTAATTTGAGGAGAGAGATTATGAAGAATTTACTTACAAAAGTTGTTTCTGCCGCACTCATCGGTGCTATGGGCCTCGCTCTTGCAGGCTGTGCAGGAAGCAGCAATAAGCTGACAGTAGAAGATGGCAAGCTCATCATGGCTACAAATGCTTTCTTCCCCCCTTATGAATTCTATGAGGGTGACAAGATCGTAGGCATCGACCAGGAGATCGCTGCTGAGGTAGCAACAAGACTCGGTCTCGAGCTGGAGATCCAGGATGTTGAGTTCGATTCCATCATCACAGGCGTTCAGGCAGGCAAGTACGACATCGGATGTGCCGGCATGACAGTTACAGAGGACAGACTCAAGTCAGTCAACTTCACAACACCTTATGCTACAGGCATCCAGGTTATCATCGTTGCAGACGGTTCTGACATCGCAGATGCAGACGCTCTCATCGCAGGCGATTACACAGTAGGCGTTCAGCAGGGTACAACAGGTGACATCTACATGTCTGATGAAGTAGGCGATGACAGGGTTGAGAGATTCAACAAGGGTGCAGACGCAGTCCTGGCTCTGACAAACGGTCAGGTTGATGCAGTAGTCATCGACAACGAGCCTGCAAACGCTTTCGTTGAGGCTAACGAAGGCCTCGTTATCCTTGATACACCTTACGCTGTAGAGGACTACGCTATGTGCCTCAACAAGGACAACGAAGAGCTCCTGAACAAGATCAACGATGCCCTGAAGGCAATGACTGATGACGGCACCATCGCAGCCATCATCGAGAAGTACATTCCTTCCAACGGCTGATAGTTTAGGCTGAATATTAACAAAAAGAGCGGAAATAGTACTTTATTTCCGCTCTTTTATTTTTTACAATAGTAAAATACGCGTGAAACCGGAGGAATTGTTTTGATCTGTTGTTTTGATATGCCGGCGTGGCTCAGCGAATGGCTGGCAGGGATAGGTGATGAGTTCATCCTGAACTTTGTCAAGGATGACAGGTACATGTATATCGTCAAGGGCCTGGGACTGACTCTCGAGGTTACTTTCTTTGCAGTATTGCTCGGCATTGCACTGGGTATCATCTGTGCCATTGTCAGGTCCACATATGACAAGATCTCCGTTGAGATGAGACCCGGTTTCGGCAAGGCTGTACTGTCCTTCTTAAATGCTGTAACCAACTTATATCTGACTGTGATCAGGGGAACACCTGTAGTCGTCCAGCTCATGATCGCATATTTCGTCATCTTCGCTTCGTCCAAGAACAAGGTATTGGTGGCGATACTGGCTTTCGGCATCAACTCCGGCGCATATGTGGCCGAGATAATCAGATCGGGCATCATGAGCATCGATCAAGGACAGTTCGAGGCAGGCAGGTCCCTGGGCTTTAATTATGTCCAGACCATGATCTACATCATCATTCCACAGGCATTTAAGAACGTGCTGCCTGCACTGGCAAACGAATTTATCGTTCTCCTCAAGGAGACTTCCGTATCAGGTTACATCGGACTGGAGGACATGACAAAGGGAGGAGACATAATCAGGAGCCGCACCTACTCGGCATTTATGCCTCTCCTGGCCGTTGCTGCCATCTATCTCGTCATAGTCATGTTCTTTTCCAAGATGGTATCCCTTCTCGAGAGGAGGCTGAGAAACAGTGAACGATGACAGGCTGATACAGGTCACGGACCTGAAGAAATACTACAATAACGGTGAGATCAGGGCCTTAGACGGCGTTACCACCACCATCGGCAGGGGAGAGGTCGTAGCCATTATCGGGCCCTCCGGCTCAGGCAAATCAACCTTCCTCAGATCCCTTAATCTCCTGGAACGTCCCAGTGCGGGCAAGATCCTGTTCGAGGGCGTGGACATTACTTCACCCAAGACTGACATCAACAAGCTCCGCCAGAAGATGGGAATGGTGTTCCAGCACTTTAACCTTTTCCCCCATATGACGGTCCTGGACAACATGACCCTAGGTCCCAGAAAGCTCCTGGGGATGAGTAAGGAAGATGCCGAGGCCAAGGCGATGGATCTGCTGGCCAAGGTTGCCCTGCAGGACCGTGCCGGCGCATACCCCAACCAGCTTTCCGGAGGCCAGAAACAGAGGATCGCAATTGTAAGGGCGCTGTGCATGTCGCCTGACGTATTGCTCTTTGACGAACCCACATCAGCACTTGACCCCGAGATGGTCGGCGAGGTCTTGGACGTTATGAAGCAGCTGGCGAGCGAAGGCATGACGATGGCCGTCGTTACCCATGAGATGGGCTTTGCCAGGGAAGTTGCATCCCGCGTGATCTTTATGGCAGAGGGCAAGATCATAACGGATGGCGCGCCTGATGAGATCTTTAACGACCCTTCTAATGACAGGCTCAGGACATTCCTGGCCAAGGTGCTCTGAGGGAACCGGATATATCGACAAACGCAAAATAATTGTGTACCACACGGGCTGTTCTGTGATAGAATATGCCTATCAGTAATTATGTGGAGGACTCCCGGGTGGAAACTGATACCACGAAATTTAATTTCTCAGGTGACAGGACAGCGAATGCACGTGTCCTCATGACCTATGTCTATGGAGCACTTAAGGAGAGGGGATATAATCCCATCAATCAGCTCGTAGGCTATTTTATTTCGGGAGATCCTACCTATATCACCAGTTATAAGGGTGCCAGGGGATATATCAAGAGGATCGACAGGGACGAACTCCTGGAGGTCATCATCTCCGAATATTGTTCCAAGCTCTGATGCAGAATAAAGGCCGCGTAATGGGTATCGACTTCGGTATGAGGCACATTGGTGTTGCCTTGTCTGATGAACTGCGCATTATCGCCAAGGGTTTTGAGACGATCAACTGGAACGGCGTCGATGATGAATGGGCCCTGAACAGGATCACCGAGATCATCAATGAAAAGAACGTAACGGAGATCGTACTGGGCCAGCCCAAAAGGACTGACGGGACCGAATCCGAGTCCGAGAGAAAGGCCAACCTCTTCGCTGAAAGGCTCAAGGAGAGGGTGGACCTGCCCATCCATCTCAGGGACGAGCGCTTTACCACGGTCATTGCATCCAGATATCTCCACGACACGAACGTCAAGGCCAGGAACCAGAAAAAGGTAATCGACCAGGTGGCTGCCGAGATCATCCTCCAGGAATTCCTGGGCTGATATTAGGCTTTATTGCGGCAACTTAATTCCTGTCTCACATTATAATAATAAATATGTTAAAATATAATGTCGCATTGTGTGCGTCAATCTTAACATGCGGAGGTTACATATGGATAATATGGACAACACCAACGAGGATTCCATCATCAAGATCGTTGACGAAGAGACAGGAGACATCCTGGAATTCATATATGCAGATCAGTTCGACCTTAACGGCAAGTCGTATGCTGTTCTCCTGACCAATGAGGAGGATGAGGAAGAGACTGAGATGATCATTATGGAACAGATCGAAGGCGAGAATGGCGAGATCATGCTCCAGACAATTGATGAGGACAAGGAAGACATCATCTACGATTATTACGATGAGCTGTGCGATCAGCTCTTTGACGAGGAAGACGGAGATCAGGAAGGCGGCAACTGATGAAGAGCAACCGCAGGAAGCCCCAGGCCAAATCCGTCAAGAAACCGGACAGGATCAGCGATAAGAACGATAACGAGCTTATCGTCATCAGGGATCCTTACACCCGTAAGGAATACTACCTGTCCATGATCGATACCTTCGTTCTGAACAAGAACGAGTATGTCGTGATGTATAATTACGTTCCCGACGACGGATCACATGAGGATCCTGAACTGGTCATCATGAGGACTGAGTTTTCCGTAACGGGAGACCAGCTGTTCTATTCCATCAAGGATTCCATCGAGCTTGAGACTGCTTTCGTATGCTTCATGAGGAGATACTACGGCACGATCAAGCAGGGCGCCAGGGTCAGGGGCAGCGCGGCAGGGTAAGTTGATTTGGAAACCGGTATAGCTCCTGCAAAGTTCAACAGAAAGTGGTTCATGGATACAGCCAGAGGGCTGATGAACGTAACGCTCTGTACAGCGCTTTCCATCGCGGTGCTCTACGTATCCGACATCGTATCCGGTCTGGCTCTGCTGTATTTCGGATTTGATATCGGTTATTACCAGGGTCTGTACAGCATGGCGACATCAGTACTGGGGATCTCATTTCTGCTGATCATATCCAGGTTTGCCGGCATGTTCCTGTTCAAGACCGGAGGAGACCTGATCAGGGTCTCCGTTCCCAGGATAAGCATGATCCTGTTCGGGATCGCCATGGGTCTGGCGCTCCTGGCATTCGTGACCACATACATGAGGTTTGCGAGGATCATCAGTGAATACCTGGATTCCATGAAGGAATCCGTACAGGAGTATTCCGACCACATAAAGACCTACGATGATGAGATAATCTACCCCGTCTGGGATCAGATCCTCTACATCATTTCGCTGATCGTGATCGTTCCTTTTGAGGAGGAGATAGCATTCAGGGGCATAGCCTACGGATCTATCAGCAAGGTGTTCTCACCCGGAATCGCAGCGGTCATTTCAGCAGTATTATTCGGCATATTACACGGAGTGTCCCTCCACATAGGATATGCCATCATAGCGGGACTGTTTATGGCACTGACATATTATGCTTACGACAATCTAATAGTATCTGTGATCGTTCACTCGGTGTTTAATTTCTTCGGATCGGGTCTGTATTACATATCAGAACTCACCGGCTTTGACACCCAGCAGTTATTCGGTCTTTATACCATTCAGTTCATGATGACCGTTCCCGCACTCTTCTTCCTGGCGAAGAAGATCTATCTCAAGAATCACGGACAGGAGGAGACGGCTAATGAACAGGCTTGAATCCTTCAGGTTCGGCAATCTCAGGCGCAAGAGGCTCAAGCTGGGCATCCTGATACTGGCCATCGTGGTCATATTGTCCCTTACGATCCTCCTGCTTACGGCCCTCTTCGGGTTCAGAGCTGAACTCGTGACCCTGTCCCTGACTACACAGATGGAGAATGCACAGTACAAGGGTACGGGCATCAATCTGGATTACATCCCCAACGTTAACCTGATACGAAATCCCTCATTTGAAAAGGAATCTGCTTATTATTCCCTTACCGTCCTGGACAGCGAGGGGAAGTCACTTTTCTTCTCTCCTGAGGACGTACTGGCCAGCAAGATCAATACATCCCGCGCCATAGGAGCGCCCGTCAGGGTCGTATCCATTGACGGCAGCGGCAGCATGCAGCTGAGATACGAGGGCAGGATCACGGGATTCGAATCCGCCCGGTTAGGCCAGATATCCCCCATCGAGATGGAGATGTCTGCAAATATCGACAAGACGGTGATAAAGACAGTCTGCCTGCAGAACACCGTTGCCGCATTGACGGAGTCAGGAACCATACTGGCAGACATCACCTCCGAACAGCTGATCAAGGCATATGACGGCGGTAACGTCAGCTTCGCTGATATCTCCTGCAATGGCAGCAGCATCTTTGCAGTCACCGGCGACGGCGTCGTATTCTCATCACCTGACGGCAGATCATTTATGGAGATGGGTCCTGAGGACAGGGACGGCAGCATGTCAGTGGTATCCTGCGCCGCAACATCTAATAACCTCACGGTACTTACATCGGATCACAAGCTCTTTGTTTACGAGAACGGCAGGTATTATCCCATAACCCTGCCCGTATCATCCAAGCCCGTCGTTATCGATTCGGCAGGGGATACGACCATTGTCATCCTGGAGGATAATACGATCCTCAGATCCACCGGCGGTCTGATCTACAGCGTTGAGGATACAGGCGACATCTATTCAGACAGGAATGTTTCATCACTGGTGTGCCATCAGGACCAGGTATATATCCTGAATGATGACGGTTCCATAACTGCGATAGCTGATGACGGTTCATGCCGTCTGCTTTCCGCGACCATGGACAGCAGGGATCTGGCCCGCGAGATCACTGTAACGGACAACGGCCAGATAATAGTCCTCACAAACGACAAGACGGCCATGATCGTCTCCGACAAGACAGGTGAAGCCGTTTCCATCTCATCCGAGAACAACGGCATCAGCGGCATCTATCCCTGTACGAACAACAGGATAATATTTGCCATGGACGATGAACTCTATACTTCATCAGTCCTGTCGGATTTCACACTGGAGAACTCCGCTCCCGATGATGCGATCACCATGGGTGACATCTGCTTCATCGAGACATCGAATTCATATACATCACTGTCCGTAACGGACGGAAATGACTGGAGCCTGTCTCCCGATGAGGGCGTATGGGACGCATACGGAACAGGAACCAGCATCGAACTGTCACCCGATCCCTACGACGGGGCCAACTCCGTCAGGATGACAGGCAGCACCCACAACATCCACGTCATGAGCCAGAAGCTCCCGGGAACTGCCAGGGACAACTTTGCATCTGACAAGTTCTATAAGGTAAGCGTCTACATCAAGGCAGAGGAGGGCAGGGCCGCACCCGGCACGGTAAACCTCTGGCTGGACGGTGAGACCTTCGGCAGACAGGGAGTCAAGTGCAGAAAGCTCAAGAACAACTATACGGAATACTCGGCCGTATTCATCGTAAACGACTACATGATCAGTGATGAGGAGATCAGGTTCAACGTCTCCTTCGAAGGCGTGGGATCCATTCTGATCGACCACATCTATGTAGGACCTGACAGCATTGGTGATTCGGATATTCCCGAAAGCTTTTCCTCAGCCATAATAGCAGGGGCACCTTCTGCCATCAGGCTCAATAACCTGGGCATCGGGTCCAACGGATTCTCGGGCAGCGTGCTCTACGGCATCTCAGAACTGTCCACCGGTGCATCCTACACTGACAGCGAGGGAACAACATATCAGGTATCAGACGTCAGGTCTCTGGAAAAGAGCCTCAGGCTCACCAGGGATGCAGGAGCTGACCCCTGGTTCGTATTGGGTTCCTATACGACTCCCGAACAGGTGAACAACATCATAGCCTACATGTGCGGATCTGTATCCTCCGAATACGGGACCATCAGGATCAACAACGGAACGGCACTGCCCTGGAGCAGACAGTTCGAGCACGTCTATATCGAGATCAACGATACGGAGGATTGCTTTGTCAGCGATGTCCAGAGGGGCAGCTTTGTTGATTTCGTCATCGGCATGATCACCCAGTCCGAGTTCTATACGGATATCAAGGACAAGGTGGTATTCATAGACGGCATGAGATACGACGGAGGGACCATGCTTTCCTCTGCCGATGCCCATTGTTCCGGCATGCTCCTGACCTCTGTCCAGGACGATGGCAAGACATATCTGCAGAACCTCTCGGAGGTCTATGAGGAGGTCCAGTACAAGGCTCCCCGAGTAACCACCGGCATGGACATGGGCGAGTTCATCAGCTCACTTGATTTCAACGGCTCATTTAACCTGGCACAGTATATTACTGCCGTACTGGGTGAGGATTCCATATCGACGGAGATGGCGATGATCAATTGCCGCACATCCTTCAAGCCTGCTCTTTATGAGGACGAGAACGTTTTCGAGAAGGGGGAGGAGATGATAATGGCCCTCAACATGCTGAGCCTCATAAAGGATTTTGCAGGTTCCGACAGGATGTATGTAAACGTTGCAGATCCCATGAGATCCGACAGCGGCCAGAGTGCCGAATCCTTCCTGGCAGACTGTTCAACGGCCCAGTTCGACAGAGACAACTCGACCTACATGGTGGTTACTAACACCTCGGACAGCCTGAAGCAGTTCCTGATGTATAATGCCGGACAGAGCTTTTTGAGCTCTTCCGTAGACAGGTATTCAAGTGACGGCAGACACCTAACGACGATGAGGCTGTCCAATTCATACAGAAGATATAACCTGCAGCCGGGCGAATCGCTCATAGTCATTACGAACCGATAGGAGAAACAATATGAAGAGGATCGATTTTTATCAGTTGGCAGACGAAGCCGCAAGGGCCAGGGATATGGCATATGCGCCTTATTCTGGCTTTACTGTGGGAGCAGCGCTCCTGACGGCAGACGAGAAGATATATCTGGGAGCCAACATCGAAAATGCGTCTTACACACCAACATGCTGTGCCGAGAGGGTCGCTTTCTTTAAAGCCGTATCCGACGGCTACAGGAACAAGTCCGATTTCAAGGCAATAGCTGTCGCCGGCGGAAAGACCGGTGAGACAAAGACATGCAAATGCCCGCCCTGCGGAGTATGCAGGCAGGTAATGAACGAGTTCTGCGATCCCGATTCCTTCCTCATCGTCCTCAAGGACGAGAAGGACGAACTGGAAGCTCACGCCCTGTCCGAACTCCTGCCCCTGGGCTTTAAGATGTGATCAACAACCCGAAAGGAATGTTTAACAAATGCTGATTTTGAAGTACGTATTGCTTGGAATACTCTGGGCCGTTCTGGCCGTTGTAGTCATCTACCTTCTCATATGGCTGATCTCACCTCTGTTCATCAGCAAGAAGGTCATGACATATGACAGGAACAGCAAGTTCTACCGCTGGCTCCTGAACAGTTCCACCAGAATCGCCATGAAGATATTAAGGATAAAGATCCATACAACAGGATTCGATCAGATCCCTTCAGGCAGATTCCTCTTGGTATGCAACCACAGGAGTAATTTCGATCCCATCATCTCATGGTATGCATTCCGCAAATACGATCCCGCCTTTATATCAAAGCCTGAGAACTTCAACTATTTCATCTACGGCAGGGTCATCAGAAAGTGCTGTTTCCTGCCCATAGACAGGACTAATCCCAGGAATTCCATGAAGACTATCCTGGATGCAGTTGATCTCATCAAGCGTGACGAAGTATCCATCGTCGTCTATCCTGAGGGTACCAGGAGCAAGAAATATAAGCTGTTGAAGTTCCACGCAGGCGTATTCAAGATCGCTCAGAAGGCCAATGTGCCCATCGTCGTTGCCACGATCAGGGGCGCAGAGGACGTAAAGGACAGATATCCCTGGAGAAGGACTCACGTTTATATTGATGTCCTGGATGTTTTTGACAGAGAAAAGGTGAAAGGTTCCACTACTGATGATCTTAGCCATGAGGCAAGGCAGTTGATGCTTGAAAAATTGGAACCTGAAAATATTGACACAGATAAATAATACGTTGTAAAATCAACAATCGTTTTTGGATAAGGAGATCTAATGGAGAGATTTAGCGTTAAAAAACCTTTTACGATACTTGTGGCGACGATAATAATCATTGCCATGGGTGCGGTATCGCTTACCAAGCTTCAGATGGATCTGCTCCCCGAGATGTCCCTCCCTTATCTTATCGTTATCACCGCTTATCCCGGTGCGAGCCCGGAAAAGGTTGAGGACGAGGTTACGATGCCCATGGAAAATGCTTTGGGCACCATATCAGGCGTTGAGAACGTACTGTCCACCAGTTCCGAGAACTTCTCCATGATCCAGATGGAATTCGCTGACGGAACGGACATGAACACCGCCATGGTCAGGGTCTCATCCGCCATCAATCAGGTGGAGAGTTCACTCCCCGATTCCGCCATGACACCCAACATAATGGAGATCAGCATGGACATGCTGGCGACACTCTATGTTGCGATCGAGCGTGACGGATACGACATCTACCAGCTTACCGATTTCGTCAATTATGAAGTAATACCCGCCATCTCCAGACAGGAGGGCGTAGCAAGCATTTCCACCATAGGTATGGTAGAGCAGACGATCCAGGTGGAACTCAATCAGGACAAGATAGATGAACTGAACGACCGGATACTGGCAAAGACGGACGAGAAACTGGCAGAGGCTCAGGAACAGCTGGATGAGGCCAGAACACAGCTGGAGGATGCAACCGAACAGCTGGAGAGTGCACAATCCGGATTCGGCTCCACCATGTCCGGAGCCATCTTCTCACAGCTGGACAGGCAGGCTCCGGGTATCGCAAAGAATATAAAGAATGCAATAAATAACCTTAAGACCAGATTGCAGGAATTAAGGGATCAGATAGATACTCTGCCCGACGCTGCTGAGGCCAGGGTCAACGAGGCACAGGCTGCAGTAGATGCTGCCCAGGCAGCGCTTGATGCCGCCAATGAGGCTCTCAACGCTGCAACCCAGACCCTGAGTGAAAAGCAGGCGGCATTAGCTGCTGCACAGCAGGCATTGGATGATTACACTGCAAGCCCCGATTACGATCCCGCGTCCGAGGAATACGCTGAACTGAGCCAGGCAGTGGATCAGGCACAGTCTGAATATGACGCCGCACAGGAGGCATATAACCAGGCATCAGCTGACAGGGACAGTGCTCAGGCATCCTTCAGAGCAGCAATGGATGAACTGACCGAGGCTAATCTCGCCGCATCAGGCGTTGATCCCGAACAGATCGCAGGAATTGTTGCCGGCATCGACAGCATAATCGACATGCTCAATAACATCGGTGCGAATGTTGACGGTTCAACATTCAACAGACTGATCGCAACCACCAGGAGGATAGCATCCGCCGTCACATCCATCACGGCGATCATAGAACAGATACGCAGCATCGATACAACAGGGATGCTGGATTCACTGCTCAGCAGGATCAGTTCCACACTGGACGGACTGTCGGGAATGGCGAACAACATCCCCCAGATGTTAAACGGTCTGGAATCTGCATTCGGAGGCCTTACACAGGGCCAGCTGGATGCGGCAGTCGGCTTCTCCACGGCGGCAACGGCGCTCGCTACTGCACAAGCTCAGCTGGATGCTGCACAGGCCCAGTATGACAGCGCCAGGGATGCGGCACTCGAGAATGCCAACGCCGATGCATTGATATCTCCGTCCACGCTCTCGCAGCTCATATATGCACAGAACTTCTCAATGCCTGTGGGTTATATCGACGACAAGGACGATAACTCATGGCTCCTGAGGGTCGGTGAGGAATTTGCCAGCTCCGATGAGATAGCACAGGCTCTCCTGATCGATAACGAACTGATAGGAACGGTACATCTGTCAGACATCGCGGATATCCAGATCATTGACAATGCAGGAGAATCCTACAGCAAGCTCAACGGATCGGATACGATAATACTCAATATATACAAGTCATCCAGCGTCGGTACCAACGACGTATCAAAGGCATGCAACAAGGAACTGGAGGAGTTGTGTGAGAAATTCCCCGGAATGCATACTGTCAACCTGGTGGACCAGGGTGACTACATCAGGATGATCGTTGAATCCGTATTCCAGAGCATGATCATCGGTGCCATCCTGGCAATCGTCATCCTGGCTATATTCCTGAGATCTATCAAGCCTACAATAGTTGTTGCCATCAGTATCCCTCTGTCGGTGCTCCTGGCCATAGTATTGATGTATTTCACAGGCCTGCAGCTGAACATGATCACGCTGTCCGGTCTGTCGCTGGGCATAGGAATGCTCGTTGACAACTCCGTCGTCGTAATGGAAAACATATTCCGATTGCGCGGACTCGGGCTGCCGGCACCCAGAGCTGCCGTTCAGGGAGCAAAGCAGGTAAGGGGAGCCATCATTGCCTCCACGCTTACCACCATCTGCGTATTCCTGCCGGGCGTATTTGCCAGCGGAACGGTAAGGACATTGATGTATCCTATGGCTATGTCCATCGGATACTGTCTCGTGGCATCCCTCGGTATCGCTCTTACAGTCGTTCCCGCATCCTCCTCCACGCTCATGAGGAATCTGATGCCCAAGGAACACAAGATCATGGACAAGATCCAGAATGCCTACGGCAGGTCGCTCAAGTGGTGTCTGAAGTTTAAGATCGTTCCCCTGTTCATAACGGTAGTGCTACTGGCCTTTTCCGTATGGCAGGTGCTCGTCATGGGCATAGTCTATATCCCTGAGATGACCACGAACGAGATCAGTATCAGTATTCAGACTCCGGAGGAATATACCCGTGAGGAATCCTATCAGGAGGTAGATGAGATCATCGAACTGCTCCTGGGCTTAGACAAGGTTGAAAACGTAGGTGTCATGGACTCCTCATCAACTGCCGGTTTCTTCGGCGGCATGAGCACCCAGTCCGGTTCCTACGGCAGATATACCTGCAGTGCACACCTGGCCAAGGATGCACCTGCAGAGACAGTCAAGGCAGTAAGCAAGGTCATCGAGGAGGATCTGGCATCATTCCCCGGCGAGATAACAGTATCATCAGGCCAGATGCTCGATTCCTCCATGCTCGGAGGCGGATCCGGATATTCAGTCAAGATCTACGGAGAGGACTATAAGGAATTAGAGAGGATCAGCGGAGAGGTCAAGGAGCTCCTGAACGGTCAGGAAGGACTCGTTGATGCTACGGATAACTTTGAGGAAGGCACAGATACCCTCCAGGTCATAATAGACCGTGACAAGGCAATGGGCTACGGTCTTACGGTTGCCCAGATATTCGCAGAGATAATGAGTCACACCTCACAGTCTGTCAATTCCACATCGATCACCGTAAACGGAACCCAGATGAAGGTCGTAATAGTTGATAACACGGATACTCTTACCAAGGAGAATCTGATGGATGTGGAATTCGAGGAAGTCGACATGGCTTCTGCCGCAGCTTCCATGGGCGGAGGCTCGATGGGCGGTTCTTCCATGAGTTCAATGGCAGGCATGATGGGAGGTTCTTCATCATCCATGAGCCAGATGGCTGCCATGTTCACCGGCGGAGCTTCAAATGATGAGGCAGAAGATGAGGATGCTGACCAGACAGAAGAGGAAGAAGAGGACAAGACACATAAGCTGTCTGAATTTGCAGAGGTAATAGAGACCAAGACCACCAACTCACTGAGAAGGGAAAATCTGTCTCATTACGTTACGGTATCCGCTTCGACTGATGAAGGATATAATGCAACTCTCGTTTCCAGAGAGGTCGATCCCAAGATCACCGAATATTCGGAGACACTGCCCGAAGGTTATTCAATCGAGATCTCAGGTGAGTCCACGGAGATCACCGAGATGGTAACACAGATGCTCGAGCTCGCAGCACTGGCATTCCTGTTCATCTATCTGATCATGGTTGCCCAGTTCCAGAGCCTCCTGTCACCGTTCATCATCCTGTTTACAGTCCCTCTGGCATTTACCGGCGGTATGCTGGGTCTCCTGGTAACAGGCCAGCCCCTGTCCATGCTGTCCATCCTGGGATTCGTAATCCTGATGGGTACCATCGTTAATAACGGTATCGTATTCGTTGACTATACCAACCAGCTCAGGATCGGCGGTATGGAGCGCTGGGATGCGCTGATAGCTACGGGCAAGACCCGTATGAGACCTATCCTCATGACTGCAATGACCACCATCCTGGCCATGTCCATGATGATGTTCGGATCAGGCATGGCGACACAGCTTGGTAAGGGCATGGCCGTAACCATCGCCGCAGGTCTGACATACGGTACTCTCATGACACTCTATGTCGTTCCCATCATGTACGACATCCTGTTCAAGCGCAAGCCTCTCAATGTTGACGTTGGCGATGACATCGATGATGTAGTCGACGATGCACAGCAGTATCTGGCTGAGATGAAGGAAAAGGAAAATGCCGGCGATCAGGCAGTTGAGGCAGAGGAAGTTCCGGAGGCAGGTGAGAAAGATGGTACAGACGATCAGACGGGCGCAGCAGATGGACCTTCAGAGAGTGAAGGATCTTCTAGACCAGGTGGATCTGGTCCATCATGAGGGCCGTCCCGACATATTCAAGATAGGCCGTAAATATACAGACTCCCAGCTGCTCTCCATTTTTGAGGATGATGCCAGGCCTGTATTCGTCGCCCTGGCGGAGGACGGCAACGTATTGGGTTACTGTTTCTGCATTTTTCAGGAGTCAGAAGGCGACAACGTTCTGATGGACAGAAAGACCCTTTACATAGACGATCTCTGCGTGGATGAAACGGCCCGCGGCATGCATGTGGGCAGGAGCCTGTATGAATACGTGAGGGATTTTGCCCGGGAGAATTCCTGTTATGACGTAACGCTCAATGTATGGGAGTGCAATCCCGGCGCCCGTGCATTCTACGACAGTCTCGGCCTGAGACCGATGAAGACGTATATGGAAGAAATCCTTTGAATAGGCAAGAATAAGACAGAAAATCAGCTTTTTTTATAAAAAGTATTGTAAAAATATAAGAAATAAGATAAATTAATTTTTGAAGGAGGTGTTTATACCATGGAAAAAAGATTTAATAAACACTTGTATTGTTGGCTTTTCTGCTGGATCCTCGGTGAGTTCGGTGTTGACCGTTTCCTCAGAGGACAGATCGGTCTCGGAGTTCTTAAGCTCCTGACAGTTGGTGGATGCGGTGTATGGTCACTGATCGACTGGATCATCTGCCTGACAAAGGTTTACGGCGAGCCCTTCAAGGAAGATGAAGAAGTTGTATTCATCGATGGTAACTACGCTAAGTAATCCTTAACAGGAATAGTTGACGTAACTGATCAAAGGCTCGCAGATATGCGGGCCTTTTCTTCTGCACATATGACAGATAACGAATCAAAAAAGAAATCGGGCAGAAAGACCACGGTCATAGTCATGATCGTGGTCCTTGCCGTGCTCGCCGTTCTGATACTGACGGGGATCTACACATGTCCATTCAAGGCGATAACTGGACTGCCCTGTCCGCTGTGCGGAGCCACGAGAGCCCATATGGCAGTGTTCAGGGGAGATATCAAGGGGGCATTTCACTTTCACCCGCTCTGGCCATTGATCTCGGTTACCGCCATAGCCGAGATCCTCAATGAGACGGGCCTCATAAAGATCCCCAAAAAGGCAAACAACATTGCCCTGATAACGGTGGGCGTGCTCCTGCTGATCTGTTATATCTACAGATTGGTTACCCATACGTGGGTATGAAATATTTTTTCCGATTTAGGTAAATATGTCATTTTCATTACAGAGAATTGTGATATATTTATAAAGATATAAATATGGAGGTGATTAATTATGTCCAAGAGAGACGACATCAACAAAATCCTTATTATCGGTTCAGGTCCTATCATCATCGGTCAGGCATGTGAGTTTGACTATTCGGGCACACAGGCGTGCAAGGCACTGCGTAAGCTCGGTTATGAGATAGTTCTGGTCAACAGTAATCCCGCTACGATCATGACGGATCCCGGCATTGCTGACCGCACTTATATTGAACCGCTCAACGTAAAGAGACTTACTCAGATCATCGAGAAAGAGAGACCGGACGCATTATTGCCTAATTTGGGTGGACAGTCCGGTCTCAATCTATGTTCAGAGCTGGCCAAGGAAGGCGTTCTGGACAAATATAACGTACAGGTCATCGGCGTTCAGGTAGATGCTATCGAGCGTGGTGAGGACCGTATCGAATTCAAGAATACAATGAACAAGCTGGGTATCGAGATGCCCAGGAGCCATGAGGCTTATTCAGTTGAGGAAGCAGTCAAGATCGCTGAGGAACTCCACTACCCGGTAGTCCTCAGACCTGCATACACCATGGGCGGTGCAGGCGGCGGTCTCGTATATAACGTAGACGAGCTCAAGGTCGTCTGTGAGAGAGGTCTTCAGGCCAGCCTCGTAGGTCAGGTCCTCGTAGAGGAATCCATCAGCGGATGGGAAGAGCTCGAGCTCGAGGTCGTAAGAGACTCCAAGAACAACAAGATCACAGTATGCTTTATCGAGAACATCGACCCCATCGGCGTACACACGGGTGACTCCTTCTGTTCTGCTCCCATGCTCACCATCAGCGAGGAGGTCCAGGCAAAGCTTCAGGAGGCTTCCTACAAGATCGTTGAGGCAATCGAAGTAATCGGCGGCTGCAACTGCCAGTTCGCACACGACCCCGTAACAGACAGGATAGTTGTCATCGAGATCAACCCCAGAACATCCAGATCATCAGCTCTGGCATCCAAGGCAACCGGTTTCCCCATCGCCCTGGTATCCGCAATGCTGGCATGCGGTCTCACACTGGATGAGATCCCCTGCGGCAAGTACGGCACACTGGACAAGTACGTACCCGACGGAGATTACGTTGTTATCAAGTTCGCACGCTGGGCTTTCGAGAAGTTCAAGGGTGCACAGGACAAGCTCGGCACACAGATGAGAGCCGTCGGCGAGGTAATGAGCATCGGCAAGACATACAAGGAAGCTTTCCAGAAGGCCATCAGGAGTCTCGAGACTGGCAGATACGGCCTGGGCTTTGCAAAGAACTTCAACGAGCTTTCCAAGGAAGAACTCCTGGGCATGCTCGTAACACCTTCATCAGAGAGACAGTTCATCATGTATGAGGCTCTGCGCAAGGGTGCGACCATCGATGAACTCTATGAGCTCACAAAGATCAAGCACTGGTTCCTCGAGCAGATGAAGGAACTGGTAGACGAGGAAGAAGCCCTCATGAAGAACAAGGGTGAGGTTCCCTCCAAGCCCGTTCTCCTGCAGGCAAAGCTCGACGGATTCTCAGACAGATACCTGTCCAAGATCCTGGAGGTCCCCGAGGAGGATATCCGCAACAAGCGTTATGAATACAACATCAGAGAGGCATGGGAAGGTGTACACGTAAGCGGCACACAGGATGCTGCCTACTACTACTCCACATACCATCTCTCAGAGGACAAGAGCCCCTGCTCCAACAACAGAAAGATTATGATCCTGGGCGGCGGCCCCAACAGGATCGGTCAGGGTATCGAGTTCGACTACTGCTGCGTACATGCTGCACTCGCACTCAAGGACATGGGATTCGAGTCCATCATCGTTAACTGCAACCCTGAGACTGTATCAACAGACTACGATACATCCGACAAGCTCTACTTTGAGCCTCTGACCCTGGAGGACGTTCTGTCCATCCATGAGAAGGAAAAGCCTCTGGGTGTCATCGCCTCATTCGGCGGCCAGACACCTCTGAACCTGGCAGCTGACCTGAAGAAGAACGGCGTAAACATCCTGGGTACATCACCTGAGACCATCGACCTGGCAGAGGACAGGGATCATTTCCGTGCCATGATGGACAAGCTGAATATCCCCATGCCTGAGGCAGGTATGGCTGTCAACGTTGAAGAGGCCCTGGCCATCGCCAACAAGATCGGTTACCCCGTAATGGTAAGACCTTCCTACGTTCTCGGCGGACGCGGCATGGAGGTCGTACACGATGACGAGATGCTCACCGTATACATGAATGCCGCAGTCGGCGTTACACCCGACAGGCCTATCCTGATCGACAGATTCCTGCATCATGCAACAGAGTGTGAGGCAGACGCCATCTCCGACGGCAAGAACTGCTTCGTTCCCGCCGTTATGGAGCATATCGAGCTGGCAGGCGTTCACTCCGGTGACTCCGCATGCATCCTGCCTTCAATGAACCTCACACCCAAGCAGGTAGAAACAATCAAGGAATACACACAGAAGATCGCCATCGAGATGAACGTCGTAGGTCTCATGAACATGCAGTACGCCATCGAGGATGACGTGGTATATGTTCTCGAGGCTAACCCGAGAGCATCCAGAACGGTACCTCTCGTATCCAAGGTATGCGCCATCAACATGGTAAGGCTCGCAACACAGATCATGACATCTGAACTCACAGGTGAGCCTTCACCCGTACCTTCCCTCACACACAAGAACATCCCTCACTACGGTGTCAAGGAAGCTGTATTCCCCTTCAACATGTTCCAGGAGGTTGACCCCGTTCTGGGACCTGAGATGAGATCCACAGGTGAGGTACTGGGTCTGTCACCTTCATTCGGTGAAGCATATTTCAAGGCTCAGGAAGCAACAAAGACTGAGATCCCCACATCCGGCACCGTTCTCCTCAGCGTATGCGACAGGGATAAGTGCGATCTTATCGATGTTGCCAAGGCTTTCGCCGAGGTCGGATTCAAGATCCTCGCAACCGGCGGAACATACGACATGATCACGGAAGCAGGCATCGAGGCTACAAAGGTCAAGAAGCTCTACGAGGGAAGACCTAATATCGCTGACATGATCACCAACGGCGATATCGATCTTATCATCAACACCCCAGCAGGCAAGACTTCTGTACATAACGATTCTTACATCCGTAAGGAAGCTATCAAGCACAGAGTACCTTATATCACCACAATGGCTGCTGCCAAGGCATCCGCTGAAGGTATCAAGGCTGCAAAGAACAACACTCATCTGGGCGTTAAGGCTCTGCAGGATTTCCACGCTGATATCAAGTAAGGAGCTAACATGAATAGGTCCACCAGGATTTATGCAGATATAACACTGGTGGTCCTTTTTGTTATGCTCGTTTTACTCGGCATGATATTCTATATGACTATCCCTGACGGAACGGTCAACGGAGTAGATGTAGATTATACCGAAGGCTGGACAGCCGAAGACGGAAGTGCTGTTAATGTACTTGAACTTGACAGATCTGAAGGCAAACACCGCATCTCACGCGATTTGGATGCAGATAAGGTTCGTGGAGCCTCTCTTTGTACAGATGAAACGAACCTTCTATTTGATGTCTATCTTGATGATGAACTGATCTACAGTTTCCATCCCAGTCTGCCAAGATTCTACGGTAATTATTATGGTAGTTATCCGCACTTCATCAGCATACCTCAATACGAGGGAACGAAGACCCTTACGATAGAATATGAGTCCCTGTATGATTCAGACTGGACCGCATTCCGCAATATGAAGCTTACCGAAGGGGCTGATTACTACCGCTCCATCATGCAGCGTGACCTCCTTAAGTTCATGCAGTGCTTTATGATATTGCTCGCAGGACTTATGATGGTTCTTTGCGGTTTTATCTTCGACACGGACAGAGCAAGGTTTACGGAGACTGTATCCCTTGGAGTCATGGCGGTAATACTTGCATGTTACTCCAACTCGGGATCGCTCCTGATCCAGGCTATTACAGGCAATTCCGCCGGGATCAGGATCATCGAACTGATGTGCCTTATGTTGCTGCCGATCCCGACGATCATTTTCATCGCTGCCTTTACAGACTGCCTTAACAAGTGGTATATCAAGGCTATCATCGGTATGGCTACTGCAAATACAGTTGCTAATTTCATAGTGGTCAGGACTACAGGTCTGGATTTCCACGATATGCTCTTTATATCGCATATCATCATAGGAATTGGTCTTCTCCTTTGCGGATTCATGATCATCAGATACATAAGACTCAAGAAGCGCAAACGTGGGTTAGCGATGCTCGGGATCTCGGTCGTGATCGTGTTTATAGCCGGAGCAGGTGATATGATCAGGTACTATTTTGCTAATCCCCGGGATACTGCTTTGCTTACAAGATATGGTCTGATGATCTTTATCGTACTCATGGGTTACAGCGAAGTGAAGGAACTGATCGCCATAAGCGAGAAGAGCATCAAGACAGAACTAATGCAGAAAGTTGCATATACGGATGCTTTGACAGGCATCAATAACCGAGAAGCATTCTACGAATTTGAGAGTGAGATCAAGAAGAAAGAATCCTATAAATGTATTATCATGCAGATGGACCTTAACTTCCTTAAGAAAGCAAATGATGAGTTCGGTCACTCAGAAGGTGACAAGCTTATCTGTGCCGCAGCAGGATGCATCGATGAGTCTTTGGGCGAGTTCGGAAAGTGCTTCAGAACAGGCGGAGATGAATTCACTGCTATCATCGAGGGGAATTTTGAAGATGCGATGAAGGCTTTCGAAGCAAAGAGGGAAGAGATCAATAACGATAAGGATATCGATCTTCAGGTTCCTCTGTCGATCGCATATGGAACTGCAGAATATGTTGCAGGCCGTGACAATCTTGAAGATGTAGAAGCTCTGGCTGACAGCAGGATGTACGAATGTAAGAAAAAGATGAAGGCGGAACGACAAAGCGAAGGCGGAAAGTAAGAAATGATCCAGGATATATTGCCACACAGACTCCATAATGAATTCATCCCCGGTAAGATCGCTGATCCGGGTGACAGTGTATTTGTGTTTGACGGTAACAATTGTCTCGTAAAGATAGATGATGGTCGATTTATACTGCCCACAGCTGCAAATCTGGGTGCGGGAGAATATACATATCTGTTCGCATTGGACGATCAGGATCTATACCGTGCAGCTCCGCCCGTCGTTAAGGCACCTGAAGGATTTGAATTCATGAGCATTCATGATATCCGCCGCCGTGGGACCGGCCCGCGCGAACTGATGTTTGCGCTTTTCACGGCCTATCATCTCGACAAGTGGTACAAGGAGTCGGTGTACTGCGGAAGGTGCGGAAGCAAGTGCAATAACTCTTCGACGGAACGTGCCCGCATCTGTCCCGTCTGCAGCAATGTGATCTATCCCAGGATCAATCCTGCCGTTATCGTAGGAGTTATGAACAAGGACAGGATCCTGGTTACAAAATATGCCAACCGCGCCAACGTTCCTTACTATGCACTAGTTGCAGGCTTCACTGAGATCGGTGAGGCCCTGGAAGAGACAGTGGTCCGTGAGGTCTATGAGGAAGTGGGGCTTAAGGTCAAGAATATAAGATACTACAAGTCACAGCCGTGGGGCCGTGCAGGTGATCTGCTTGCAGGGTTCTTCTGTGAAGTTGACGGCGACGACACCATCAGGATGGATGACAAGGAACTAAAGGTCGCTATTTGGGCATCAAGGGACGAGATAGAACTGCAGCCGGATGATTATTCGCTGACGAATGAGATGATGACAGTGTTCAAAACGTCGTCTCAGTGCTCGGACAGCGTAAGTCGCGAGGCGACTTAACTGCGCCTGAGACGAGTTTTGAACTGGGCAGCGCGCGGTGATGAGTTTTGAACTGGGAAGAGGCGTGCGGAGACGATTCTTGAACCGGGCAGCGCGGTGATGAGTTTTGAACTGGGCAGCGCCTGAGACGAGTTTTGAACCCTTTGATGTATGAAGTATAATTAATTCGAATCTATAAATAGAGAGGTGGGTCTATGGGTATTATAGGTGGAAGGCTCGGTAATTATGATACCGACGATGAGAAGGACCTTAATGAGGCTTTGAATCAGGAGGAAGGTTCATCCGGCAAGGTTCCCATGTTTGCGGATTACGGAGCATCTTTCGTGATGACCGTTAAAGACGTGTTCAGCATCACAGGCAGAGGCGTGGTCGTTACCGGTACGGTCTCCAGAGGATCTCTCAAGGTCAATGACAGAGTTAGTGTTAACGGGATCGGATGCACGGTATCCGGTATCGAAGCTTTCAGGAGGATCCTGGATGAAGCTAACGAAGGAGACAGCGTAGGCATCATGCTGTCGGGTATTACGAGTTCAGATGTCAGATCAGGAGATGTGGTTACAAAATCATGAAAGAGATATTTGGTGTTCCAGATATAATTGTTGAGGCGAGGGAGTCTGCTCTGGCCAAAACAAAAGAAGGCAGGAAGCCCGGTCTGAACTGGGCATTGCTCACGCTCATTGCATTCCTTATACTCATGATCGGCGACATCATCGATTCGATGCTGGTGTCCATTCCCGCATTTGTTCCGATGATCTTCAAAGGTCCGGATGCTTTCAACCGGGCATACCTGCAGTCAGAACTTGCTACTGTTCTGACTCTCGTTTTCCTGGGTGTTATAACGGTAATGTTCGCACTTTATGTTAAGTTTGTTGAAAAGAGAAAGATCCGTACCATCGGATTCGTCAAGAAGAATGCTGTAGTCCATTATCTGATAGGCATAGTGGTCGGCTTCGGGATCTTTTCCCTTGCCATACTGATCTGTTATCTGACAGGCGCGATCACGATAGAGAAGAGTTCCAATTTCAGCATGCTTTACTTTATCCTGTATAACATCGGATGGTTCATACAGGGTATGGAGGAAGAGGTTGTTTGCCGCGGATTCCTTTTGACAAGCATCTCCAGGAGGAACTCGGTGGTTGCAGGTACGATCATAAACGCACTGTTCTTTGCCTGCCTGCATCTGGCTAACGACGGTCTCAGCGTCCTCGCTTTCATCAACCTCATACTGTTCGGTCTGTTTGCATCACTGGTATTCGTCAAGACAGGCAATATCTGGATGTGCTCTGCGATCCACTCCGTCTGGAATATGGTCCAGGGTAATTTCTACGGTATCCAGGTCAGCGGAAATCCGCTGATGCCCAGCGTATTGAAGACCAACTTCGTTGAGGGCAAGGATCTGTTCAACGGCGGAGCGTTCGGACTCGAAGGAGGACTCGGCGTTACCATCGTTCTGGTGATCGGAATAGTGATCTTCTTCTTCATTCCTACAGGAAAGAAAGCCGCTGAAGAGAAGAAATCCTGAGTTTTTCGTACAAAGCACAACACTGACGGGCCGATATGTTGCTTAAGCATCATATCGGCCTTTATCTATTTATTGCTTGTAATGTCCTCTGTTGCAATAATTAAGGTACAAACAAACCAAACCAAAACAACAGGGAGGACAAGAGTATGAAGACTAACAAACCTTATGAGATCGAAAAGAAGAAGCTGGACGAGGTTACAGGCGGCGGTTCATCAGATACGCGCCTGGGTGCATCCATTGGAATAAAGACAGACGGATATCCTCCGTACATCCAGATCCCCGAAATGCCTGACAGACCTATTTTCCCCGGTCCCGTATCTGAACCCATACCTCCTGTAGGCGGATGGAATCCCAAGAATCCCGGAAACGGAAATGGCAATGGCCCCGTTATCATTGAGAGCAGGGACCTTATATGAGAAAGACATTAGACGCTTATTCGATAGAAAAATATCAGGCGTTTTACATAGATCACGACCCTTCAAGCTTGCAGATCATCCGGCGTGTCTGCCTGCTACCTACCCTCCAGAAATATCGTCGGACAAACACGCGCTGCGTTTGAGTCGGTGTTAGACCCGTACTCAACGTACGCCTGATATTTTCGTAAAACCCAACCCGTGGAACAGATCCCTTCGTAATGAAGGGATCTGTTCTATTTCTGTTTTTTAAGTTGCGAAAAGAACGATTTAGTGCTAAACAAGATAGTATAGTATTACGAATGGGGACTATGTCAGATGGAAGAAAGTAAAAATACATACGACAGAAGAACGCTCAAGACCCGCAAGGCCATTAAGGACGCATTATGCGAACTCTTGGTTGAGAAGGAACTTCACAAGGTCACCGTCAAGGAGATCACAGACAAGGCCGACATCAACAGGGGAACCTTCTACAAGCATTATCTGGACGTATTTGATCTTTACGACAAGATGGAGCATGACATCCTGATCGATCTGGGAATGCTGGTCCTGGAACTGGAGTCTCTGCGTTCCGAACAGTTCTTCAAGCATCTGATAGACTATATCGACGACAACCGTCCCGAATTCAGGATGATGTTCAGCCCCAACAGCACATGTAAGCTCAGAGACAGGTTCAACAGGATCCTGGAGGGCCTGTTCAGGCAGCTGGAGGCAGAAGAGATCGAAGCCAATATCAGCGACATCACCCTCAGATACCATACAAATTACCGTTCCAGAGGCTGTACGGCTGTAATTGGCCTCTGGGCGAGAGGCAATTTCGTAGAGCCAAAGGAATTCATAATCAAGAATCTGTGTGCTCTCGATTCCAATACAAAGAGTTTTATCCTGAAGAACAAGTAAGATGGATCTTACTGCTTCCGTTTCAGAGAGATTCCTAAGGTATGTATCCATAGATACCCGGTCTTCCGAGGAGTCCGGTCTTCATCCGAGCACGCCCGGACAGTTCGACCTTGCCCGCCTCCTGGAAAAGGAACTGGAACAGGTCGCAGATGACGTCTATTTTGACGTTGAACATTGTTACATTTACGCTCATATAAGGGGTTTGAAGACTTTGCCACGCATCGGGTTCATCGCACACATGGATACGTCTCCAGAGGCCTGTGGGGCAGGGATCAAGGCTATAAGGCACACTGATTACGACGGGGGAGACATCACTTTGCCGTCCGGCAAGGTCCTGTCGCCTTCTGAATTTCCCGAACTCCTGGATTATGTGGGTCAGACCATATTAACATCTGATGGTTCGACTCTACTGGGTTCTGATGACAAGTCGGGAATAGCTGAGATCATGACGATGGCAGGCTATATCCATGACCATCCGGAGATCATCCACGGTGACATATGCATAGCATTTACCCCGGATGAGGAGATAGGAGAGGGGACTGAGTTCTTTGATCTGGACAGATTTGCTGCTGACTACGCCTATACGGTGGACGGCGGGATAATAGGGGAGATCTCCTATGAGAATTTCAATGCCGCCGGAGCTGATATCACCATAACAGGCCGTAACGTCCATCCCGGTGAAGCGTACGGCAAGATGATCAACGCCCTGAGGGTTGCAGAAGAGATAGACGGCATGATACCCGGCACTGAAAGGCCTGAGACCACCAGGGAATACGAGGGATTCTACCATCTGATATCCTTGACAGGATCACCCGAACAGGCAGTGATGAAATACATAATAAGAGATCACGACAGATCCCTGTTCGAAGAAAAGAAAGCCAGGCTCGTATCCATATGTAATGATGTGTCAGCCGGGACGGGAGCTGTTATAAAGCCTGAGATCAGGGATTCCTACTACAACATGAGAGAGAAGATCGTTCCTGACAGGATGCATATAGTAAACGACTGCATCGCCGCCATGGAGAGGGCAGGGATAAATCCCCTCATCATGCCCATCAGAGGCGGAACTGACGGTGCTATGTTATCATATAAGGGACTTGCCTGCCCCAACATCTGTGCAGGAGGTCATAACTTTCACGGCGTATATGAATACGTCAGTGAACAGTCTATGGGCAGGATAAGTGAACTGCTCATAGAGATAGTAAAAGGAGCAGGATATGAAGAAGATCAAACCGGTAATCGCATTGACACTCATCTGCGCGCTGCTGGCATCATGTAATGCTGCAGAAGAGACCTCCGCCACATCCGAGGGTAATGCTTCCGAGACTTCAGAGTCAGTAGAACAGACAGAAGAAACAACGGAGGAGACATCCGCAACCACGACCGAGATGACCACCGTTCCCTTTGATCCAGTCCCTCAGCCCGAGGATGCTGTTGTTCCCGAGGGATATCACTTCGTATGGAGTGACGAGTTCGACGGTGATGAATTGAGCCCCATGTGGACCAGGGAATCCCACCCTTCACGCTGGGTAAATAACGAGCTTCAGGAATATACGACTGATGAGGAGTATTCATATGTCAGTGACGGCATGCTGATCATCCAGCCCACGAAGGTGACAGATGACGACGGCAAGGTTTCATATTACTCAGGCAGGGTCAACACATATGGTCATTTCACATGCAGATATGGCAGGATAGAGGCCAGGATCAAGACACCTGAGGGTGTGGGATACCTGCCTGCATTCTGGCTATTGCCCACCACCGGTCAGTGGCCCGTATCAGGTGAGATCGACATCATGGAGATCGTAGGCGGCGCTGAGAACAAGACATACGGAACGCTCCATTACGGCAATCCCCACGAGATGAGCCAGGGCAGCTACGAAGCTGATTCCAACCTGTCCTCTGACTTCCATGTATATGCATGTGAGTGGGAGCCCGGATCCATTACCTTCCTGATCGATGACGTTCCTTTCTACACTGCAACAGAGTGGTTCTCATCACCCATGACGGGCGTGACGGCTGAATTCCCGGCACCTTTCAATAAGCCTTTCTACATCATCTTCAATGTGGCAGTCGGAGGAGACTGGCCCGGTGATCCCGCTGAGGATACTCCTTTTGACGAGAGAGCACAGATGAGAGTAGACTGGGTCAGGGTATACCAGAGAGACGAATAACGAGACTCTTCGTTAGCATTAGGCACCGAATTCTCTACGAACAGCGATTTTCGGGGGGTTATAGAGAACTGGTGTAGAGAATAATGCACCGAATTCCCTACGAACGGCGTTTTTCGGGGGTTTATAGAGACACTGCATAGAGAATTTTGCACATTATTCTCTACGAACGGCGATTTACAGGGGTTTATAGAGAACAGGCATAGAGAAAAAGCCGTAGCAAAACAAAATGCTGCGGCTTATATTTCGGCTGATGATAACTTACTTGGTGTGGATGTCCTCGAATCTGAGCTTGAGGGCTTCGTTATGGTCGATCGCCCACTGGACTGCCCACTCTGATTCGAACAGTACGACCGGCTCGTCGTCTCTGTCCAGGACGAGGCATGAGGTGGTGGTGAGGGTCATCTTGTGAGGATCGAAGTCGCCTTCTGCATCGCTCTTGACCCATCTGGCCAGACGGTAGTTCAGGGGAGTCCTGAGGATGTCTACTCCGTATTCACCCTTGAGGCGGTATTCGAGCACGTCGAACTGCAGTACGCCTACAACGCCCATGATGTATGTCTCCGTTCCGATGTCGGGCTGCTTATACAGCTGTACGGCACCTTCCTGTGAGAGCTGTTCGATGCCCTTGAGGAACTGCTTACGCTTCATGGAATCCTTGGGTGCGACGCGTGCGAAATTCTCAGGCGGGAAGACGGGGATAGGGTCAAACTCGAACTTGCGGTTAGAAGATATCAGAGTATCACCGATCCTGAAATGACCGGGATCGAATATGCCTATGATGTCTCCAGCATAAGCATCCTCAACTATGTTCCTGTCCTGGGCCATGAACTGCTGTGGCTGGGCCAGGGTGATCTTCTTGCCGAGTCTCAGGTGGTTTACTGTCATGTTCTTCTCATACTTGCCTGAGCATATACGCAGGAACGCCATACGGTCCCTGTGGTTGGGATCCATGTTTGCCTGGATCTTGAATACGAATCCTGAGAACATATCGTCTGTGGGTTCTGCGAATCCGTCGCTGGTGTGATAGGGCTGGGGCATGGGGCTCATCTCCAGGAAGTGCTTAAGGAAAGTCTCCACACCGAAGTTGGTGATGGCAGATCCGAAGAATACCGGTGTCAAAAGCCCCTTGTCCACCTTTTCCTTGTCGAATTCATCGCCTGCCATGTCCAGGAGCTCTATATCGTTCTGGAGTGTCTCGTAGTGGTCAGGTGAGATCATCTCAGCCAGCTTGGGATCGTCTATTCCTGCAACCTGCTGTGTTACCATTGATGCACCGTGATCCTGGTTGGACTTGTCAAAGAACAGTACCTTGCCTGAAGATCTCTCGTAAACGCCTTCGAAATCACCGTCGGTTCCTATGGGCCAGTTGATCGGGCATGATCTGATGCCAAGTACCTTTTCCAGTTCGTCGATCAGATCGAAGGGATTCTTGGCTGCGCGGTCCATCTTATTGATAAAGGTGAATATGGGTATTCCTCTCTTGCGGCAGACAGCGAAGAGCTTGATGGTCTGTGCCTCGACACCCTTTGCACCGTCCAGGAGCATGACTGCGGCATCGGCAGCACACAGCGTTCGGTATGTGTCCTCGGAGAAGTCCTGGTGTCCGGGGGTATCGAGTATGTTGATGCAGTATCCGTCGTAGTTGAACTGCATAACTGATGATGTTACGGAGATACCACGCTTTTTCTCGATCTCCATCCAGTCAGATGTGGCGTGGCGGGCTGCCTTACGCGCCTTAACCGATCCTGCCATGTGGATGGCGCCTCCGTAGAGGAGGAGCTTCTCCGTCATAGTTGTCTTACCTGCGTCAGGGTGCGAGATGATGGCAAAAGTCCTGCGTCTCGTGATCTCTTCGTTAGTTGTCAAAGCCATGTGGTTCACCTTATATTTATTATTTGCAATAGCGTATTATATCACATTTGATATAATAGGAAGTGGTGTTAAGGGGGACTATATGGCTTTTTTTGACCGCACAAAGATTATTACTTCAGTTCTTATATTTTCTGTGGCTTTATCCGGATGCAGCATCCCGTTCTTTGGCAAAGGAAACAGGATTTCTCCGGATAGTGTTTATGATGCACTTTCTGAGTATGACTGCGAGGATTACGATGACCTGGAAGAGATGGCCGGCGATGCCGAAAACAAGCGCGCTTTGATGGCCGGAATGTTCATCTCCCTCGAGGGCAAATACATTCGCCACGCACTTAATGACGACACTTTCAACGGACTCTTTGAGCCTGTTTCGGAAGACTATCTGTATAATCTCTATTCCAAGTCCATTAACAAGGCAACCCTGATGATCAGGGGTGAGGAAAACAGGGACGGCGGAACCGTCAGGCTTGCCATCCTGTCTGCAGAGTTCGATGACGATGAGGCAGCCTGGAAATACTACAATTCATGCAACGATCTTATGGCCGGACTGACTGAGGATGAGAAGGTTCAGTCATACAAGGATCACTTCGAGGACGGAAAGCTCGAATGTACTGCAACACAGATATTTTCTGTCAGGAGTGCATCCTGCCAGAGCGTCTACATTGAGGGCAGCTCGGTAATGGTAATGACGGGATATGAGGATAAATGCAACGACATTACTGATGAATTTGAAGAATATGCCGGTATATTGGAGATCCCTTATTCCGATATGAGCAGATGGGACTGTCTGGCAGTGCCTGACGTGGAAGACAGGATACTGCTGATGATCGACGAACTGGATATGGAATATCTCGATCCTGAAGAATTCTCTGACAGAGTGGATTTGGAAGGTCAGGTATTGAATATATATACTGAGGGCACCGACCCTTCTATCATGACAGGAATCGAGGATATATATAGCGGATATGAGGATCAGATAAGCATGATAAGGGCTGCTTATACCATGCCTTCCGGCTATACGGCATTTTATGCTTTTTCATTTACTCTGGATGGCGATGTATCTGCATCATATTTATACGAACATGCCGTTACAGAGTTAATGGAAGAAAACGATGAGATCATTAGCAATACCGATACCGGTGAGACCGGTGGCATAACCTATACTAAACTTTACGCGGACAATTTTTCTCATATTAGATATTCTATCTTCCTCGAAGGCAACATGGTGTATCTGATAGGTGCTATTTCTCTGCAGTCTGATGCTGTAGATGATCTGTATGAAGAATACAGTGATATCCTGGGGTTGCCGTGATATGAAAAAAGTCATATGCGTATTGATCATATCCCTGATGTCGGTATCAGTCTTTTCCTGCTCCATTCCTTTTCTGAAGCAGGAGAGCAGGGTATCACCTGACAGGCTGTATGCCGCATGTGAGGAGAACGACGCAGAAGGCTACGATACCCTCGAGGAGATAACGGATGACCTGGAGAATCCCCGCGCACTGTCCGCAGGCATGTTCATTAAGGCAGAGGGCAAGGACATCAGACATCTGTTTTATGATGAGAGCATCAACGGTCTTTATGCCGATGCAGCTGAGGAATTGCTCCTGAACATCTATTCCAAGAGCATAGAAAAGGCAACTGTATATATGAGGAACGAGGATCATGATCCCGGCGTCATATCGGTGCTTTGCTGCAGCATGCAGTTCGGTTCCTATGAGGATGCCGACACTGCCTACAAGTCATGCAACAAATATATCAAGTCATTAGATGACGGCACGTCAGAATCTAGTTCGGAAAAACTTGTTGACGGTGACATGGATCTCATGTTTACGACGTTATGCAAAGGTCACAGCGCTGTTTGCTTCGCCGTATATGTGGACTGTGACAGCGTAATGCTGTTGATGGGATCGCAAAACAAGTCCAATGATGTTACTGTGGAATTGACTGAACTGACCGGTTATTTGGAGATCCCTTCTCCGGATCTCAGCTTCTGGGACTGCCTGGCAACTCCTGAGATAGAAGACAGGTTCATGGCTCTCGTTGAGGCCCGAGGTTATCAGGAATTGGATTCATCAATGCCATCGATAACCAGGATCGGATCAGGACAGGGCCGCAGCTCGTCAATAACAGGGTATTATCTGTCTGACGATCCTTTTGATGTATCAGGTCTGAACCTGGATTCTGCAGGCGATCCTGATGCGATCACCCGGGTCGGGATCATCTACGACATGTCCTATTCAGCGGGCAAATCCGGAGGTATCATGATCTATGAGCTCTGTTATTCGGATGAAGACAGCGCCGCTGATGCATACGATGACATACTCGGCAGCCTGTCAATGGCAGGTGATTACCTGGAGGAGACTGATTCGGGAGAGCTTGACGGGATCAGGTATACTAAGTTCAGGCTCGAGATCGCAGGCTATTATTATCAAGTGTATCTGGACGGAGAAAACGTATACATAACGCTCTGCATGAACAGTATCGGAAACGCAGATACTGCCTACACCGATTCATTTAATGAGGCATTGGAGATAATGGGATTGCCATGAAGAAGATAGTATTAGCATTGACATTGTGTCTGACAGTCATCGTGTGTGCCTCCTGCAGATCCGTAGGGCGCACGAGTATCATTTCCATCGAGGAATTCAAACGGGCCATGGAGGAATACGATGCCGAGGAATACGATTCGTATTCCGAGATCGAGGAACAGTTTGAGAACGACCGTGCCATGCTGGCCGGAATGTATACCGTGACTGATAGACCGACCTTGTCTGACAAGGCCATACGTCAGCTGGAGTTCATACAGGGCATCTCCTGCAAGGACGGAGCATATAAGGAACTGGAAGCACACCTGCTCCAGTTTGAAACGGAAGAGGATGCACTGGAATTCTTTAACGAGAATACCCAGGACATCGAGGTAAAGACAAGTGATACGATCAGGTATGGTTTCCTGGTCGGGATGACACAGCTCAGGACTGCAGAAATGAAAGCTGTCTATACCGAATACGATCACGTGCTGATCCTCCAGGGAATGGAGTATAAGGACAACGGAATGACCCAGCTGCTGGATGTCATATGTCCCATCCTCTACATACCTACTCCCGATATGTCAGGCGTTGACTGCAATATGGCACTAAAGTCCGAGGACAGGATGCCGATACTGGTAGATGAGTTGAAAGCCACGGAAATAGATTCGTCGGAATTCGATCTAAATATGGAGATCGGAGAACCCGGATGCTACTATATCCAGACTGATGATTTCATCAGCATTTCAGGCGTCATGGATAAGGACCGTATGGCCATGTTCCACGATGTCACGCATATAGATATCTTTTACCAGCTGGATTCGGATCCGGACGACATACGTGCTACCAGATATGTTGTCATGCGTGTCGAGTGTGACACTATGGAACATACACAGGAGTTCTATAACAGCATGGCGGCAAACATTGCACGGAGAGATACCGGGCGTACTACCGAGCTGACAGACAGCGGCAAGAAGTACGGTGTCAGATACTATAAATACAAGATAACAGACCCTTTCATGTCTGCTTCGTACAATCTGTACTTTGACGGGGAGGCTGCATATGTGCTCTCATTCCTCAACATGGATGAAGAGGTTGCCGCCCGTACGATGTTGCGCATAACCGACATTATGGGACTACCGTAAACGACGATACATTATCGATACATCTGTTTCATATAATCCTGATATAACGATGTTGTTATGGGGGTATGAACATGAAAAAAAGTCTATCGTCAGTTGTATTGATATGCATGATCTTTATGTTGTTCCTGACGTCATGTAAAGAGACGGAGGAGGAGACAGTATTCATTCCCGACAGCGATGCCTGGTATGATACCGACGTCCTGGAAATGGGCCGTGAATTCAGCGGGAACAGCAGTGATTACCGCATGTCAGGATATATGGGACAGCTGGACGGAAGATTCTTTTACTATGTGCAGGACCACGATGTGACAACTTCAGAACGCACCAGCAAGATACTGGCATATCTCCCGGACGGGAGCGTGGCAGAGGAATATGACATAACAAAGCTCCACAGGCTTAATCCCCAGTTCTATTCCGCCAGGATCATAGACGGTGAGATCGTAATGAGATTCTATGACGGTGACGTCAAGATAGACCGGGCGAATAATGAATGCGTAGAGCTGAACGGTAACGCCTACCTGGAAAACTACGACGATTATATGATGACTGATCTTTTTGACGGGCTCAGGATAGACTGTTATCTCAGGAGCGGCATGACCACGAATACAATGAGATACCAGTTCTATGAAGGGGATGAACTCATCAAGGAATTCGACATGGAAGAATACCTTCCTGAGACCGATCTGACGAATGTGGGCCATCTCGTCAGGCTGGATGAACATAAATACCTCATGATCAGATCAGAGCCCTTCAATCAGGGATACTATGAGATCGATCTTGACGCTGACAGGGTTACTGATGTTACATCGGATTATGCCTGGCTGGACCGGCTCCGCGATGTCAGGTTCAGGACATGTGACAGCGGAACATATGCCATCGATACAAATGCGATATATAAGATAGATCTGGACTCGCACAGCTTCACAAAGATACTTTCACCGCTGAACTGTGATATTCCTTATTTTGGCCGCAGCACTGTGATCGCTGACGTAACGGATGACACGATCTTACTGGAACCTGACACATCGATCTATTCCAGAGCGGAACCGGTTCACAGGTTCTATACCCTCACCAGATCAGACAATAATCCCAATGCGGGCAAGAAGATCATCAGGATCGCATCTGAAAATGAGTATTTCATAAGCGGCTTTCCGGAACTGATAAAGAACTATAACAGCAGTCAGAGTGAAAATTACCTGATCGTGGATGACAGATATTACATGAAGAATTTCTTCGATTCATGCGTCAATATTTCAGATGATGATTCATCCTATTACCTCGATGCATCAGCTGCTCTGGAGAACAAGCTCCTGGTGGATCTTAAAAATGGTGACGGACCTGACATCCTGTTCGGAGGCGGAGGAAAACTCGCTTTCTGCAACAGTGATCATTTTGTCGATCTGAACCGGTATATAGACGGGGATAACGGTATCAACAGAGATGATTACTTCGATAACGTCCTCCGTGCCTTGGAGAGGGGAGGCAAGCTCTATCACATACCGCTCTGTTTTGACATCGAGATGATCGCCACCGTGAGTGACAGCATCAGAGATGATCAGACGGGATTTACCTTCGGGGAGTATGAAGACTTTGTCAGGAACGTAATGTCAGGAAAGGACGTTGTGATCAGCGGAAATGCCGGAAAACGTGATTTCACGGCGATATTGCTTGGAGCCGTTCTGGGAGACATCGTGAAAGACGATGGCAGGATAGATCTTAATGATCCAGCTTTCAGGGGAATAGTTACATATGCAAAGGAATCCCTGTCGAATAATCAGCCCGCAGATGAATGGATGAACAGTACGGCTAACAACTGGTATGTCTCCAGCATCACTCATATCCTGAACTACTGCGGATTTGCAGGATGGGATGTGGATGATGTGAGATTCCTGGGACTGCCTGCGGCAGAGGAGGGTTCACCTGTCATCCATGCCGATTCTTCAGTTGCCATAACCTCATCAGCTTCTGATCCGGACAGCTGCTGGGATTTCATAAAGTACTTGATCTCTTACGAGGGGCAGACAATCATCGGCACGGTCGGCAATGGCGATATTACCTCAGATGGAATGAACCTCATAGAGCGTGATGCATTTAATGAAAACTGCCAGAGCGCTGTCGAGGCATATAACAGAGCATGTGACAATGCATTTGCTACACACAGCGGAATGGATGAGGGCAGTATGAGACTTGCGGGAATACCCTGCATCAAGGCCGGAGAGGATGACATATCCACATACATGAATCTGATAGGATCCCTTAACAGGGCATATTTCACTGATGCAAATATTGAGCAGATCATATTTGAGGAGATAGAACCCTACTTTGCGGGAGACAAGAGCCTGGATGAATGTATCTCTGTCATGAACAACAGGGCGCAGCTGGTACTGAACGAAAGAAGTTAGTTTTGTGGTAAAATCATCACCATGAGACGTAAAGATCTGATCAGGGTGATAATGTTGATATCCATATCCTCGCTCATCATGGAGGGGTGCAGCTTTGAGCGTACCGATCATGCCAGGAGGTATGATGAGGAGGAAGAGGAGGAGATAGTAGAGGTCACTGAGACATCAGAGACATTTAAGGCAACGCCTACTCCCACTCCCGCACCTACGATAGATCCGTCTTCTGACCCGGAAAAGGTGAGGAATACGATCGCTCCTGCCGCTGCCTCCAGGACTGACATCTATTCCATCGCCGATACCGACTGGGCCAGGCAGAACGCCCCTTTATTCAGTGTGTCGACTCCCGAGCAGTTTGCAGGTGTCGTAAAGTATGTTAATGAAGAGAGCAACGGTGAATCTGTGGACATTTATCTGATGGCTGACCTGGACCTAGATCAGTATTCATGGCTGCCCATGAATGATTTTTCGGGGAATATCCACGGCCAGGGCCATACCATCTCCAACATACATCTGACGGAACCCCAGCAGGGACATAACGGCATCATTGGCGTGAACGGAGGACCTATCGGGATCTTTGACCTGAGAGTGGAAAACGCAGAGGTCATCGGAGGCAGATACGCCGCCATACTGGTGGGTGAGGGGTACATGGCCGGCTTCGAGAATGTATATGTTTCAGGCAGCGTCACATCTGACGGTGAATTTACCGGGGCACTCCTGGGCAGGTGCAGTCCGGGCATGGTATATGATTCATGCTCCATGGATGTCATGGTGAACGGTCAGCAGGCTCAGTTCCATTCCTTTACGGAGGAGAACGAATCGCACGCAGATGATTATGCCAACGAGATCTATACATTGACCCTGGCACCAGATAACACTGTGTCGAGATCCAATGAGAACTATACAGCCCGGAACCTGACGTGGAGGATCATATATAACGGTGAGATCGTTCTGGAACGTAATGCCGAGAATGAATTATCCTACAGGTATTTTAATGATTCTCCCGGAACATATACGATCTATCTGACTGAATATAACTCTCAGTTCGGAGGTTATGTCAGAGTCAGTAATACTGTAGAATATACGATCCCGTAAACGGCGATATATTTACGATACAACTTTTTTTTATAATACTTTCAGATTTGAACTGAAACGGTGCAAGTATGTGACAACTTGTACACATGTCGTTGCTACAATCCTTTTGAAAGCCAAAAGGTGCGAATTCTTTTGACATGTAAAAAACGGGTACAGGGAGATCACTATGATGAACAAGAACAGATTGATCGCAGGTGTAGTTATGCTCAGCATGATGCTCTCATTAGCATCATGCAGCAAAGATGAAGACGAACCGGGGAATGTTCCCGGTGGAGGAAATGATCCGGCGGCAGCCTCGGATTACAAGAATACGTATTTTGTGGGAAAGAATGTTACCCTTCCCCGTAAGTCTGATTCGATCTATCCTTTCGCCTATGGAGACAAGGCATGCATATTAGCGCGTTCATACGCAGGCTGCGACGATGAGTCTGACAGCGTGGATCAGGATTACTTATACATCTGCAATTATGATGGACAGATAGAAAAGGAAGTGGAACTGGAGATCCCACGGGAAGCTTCAGTGTGGAGCTGTTGTGATATAGGGGAAGACCGGTTTGCGGTATGCTGCGACGGATCAGGCTTCCTGCTTTATGATTACGATGGTAATCTGATCAAGCAGGGCAGTGCCGAGCCGGATGACTACTCCTTCTACAGCAGCATTGCAAAGACGGATGAAGGCTTTGTCCGTATGCAGGGCACCAAGATCAGCAGATATGACCGTGACGGCAATCTGACGGATGAGTTCGAATACGATAACAGTTCATTCGACATGAATGGTGTCTTTGAACAGAACGGAAAGCTCTACGGATACGGAATGGACATGTCGGACATGGGCAGTGGCCCCATGACTGAAGTAGCAATGGCGTATGATGAAGACAGTTACGTGTACTACGAGATCGACATGGATCTGGAGACTGTTGAAAGGTACTGCACCACCGCTGAACTGGGTGGAGTGAGGCTCATGGACTGGTACGGAGCAGATTACTGCAATTATTATTGCTGCGATACTGTAGGCACCGAACTGGTCAGGATAGATCTGGAAAATAAGCAGGCAGTGCCCATCGCAGACAAGGGAAATATGGTCATCCAGCCCCCCACGGTCTGCGGAAATTCATATATCGATCTGTCCTATAAATTCCTGGATGAAACACATATGTACCGTGACTACATATATCATGGTGAGGACCTGGATGTTGAGGAGATCTCTCTGATATCGGTAAACGAGGATCTCCATCTGGCAGACAGGGAGAAGATAACCCTTCAGGGATTCGGAGTGGTAAATGACCGTAACATTGCAAATGCTGCTTATGAATTCAATACCACTCAGCAGGATTATTACCTGAAGCTCGATGATCTGGACAGTCAGTACGATATGAGTGAAGAAACGGATAATGATGCGGTCAGGGCACAGCTCATGACGAAGTATTCATCGGGAGATGTCCCCGACATGTTCTTCGGTGATTTCATGGACTACGACTACCTTGGCGAAAACGGCCTGATCATGGATGTTTCGCAGGTGCTCGACATGTCATCGCTCAGCGATAAGCTGGTCAGGGATGACGGAAAGGTATATCAGATCTTTGCAGGTTACTATCTTTACGGTCTGTTTGGAAAGAAAAGCGAATTCGATACGGAAGTATCCGTATCATCACTTCACGGGTTCAATAATGACCGGAAGAGTTTTGAGGCCAAGATCACTTCAACCGATTTGGTGTATAATTCTCTGGGATGCGATCTTAAGAGGATATACCGGTCAGGTAAGCTCACATCTGAAGGCGTGCTGGACATCGTGAGATTCGCGATCGAAAACGGCATATCCCAGGAGGAGATGGATGCCATGCAGTACCAGGAGTACATTGATCCCGGAGAGGTTGCAAGAGGCAGGGTATCATTATATGAGGACGTTTTCGGAGATGTATATTTCTACGATATGCTGAGAAAGGAATTCGGAGAATATCCGGTGTATGTGGGTTACCCTTCCATCGACGGCTCAGTACACGAGATAGTTCCCACATGCTCAGTCGCAGTGTCTTCCTCGACAGATAAACAGGACGCATGTATTTCATTCATCAACACCCTTCTGTCAGGACGGTCTCAGCACAATATCTGTTCTTCGGGTGCGGTACCGGTAAACAAAGATGTCTTTAACGAATACCTTGAGATCATGAAGAACCCGGACGGATGCACCAGGGAACAGCGCATGCTCTATATGAACAGGTTCGTCCGCGATCAGGGAGCGACCGGCTGGTGCGATCAGGGCCCCGTTATACCGATGTCCCGGGAACTGGAAGATAATTATCTGGCTCAGATAGAGGCAGCAGATACAGTGAGTGTTTACGACTGGGGTCTGTACAATGTCACAAAAGAGGAGATAGATACGTATTATACACAGGGAAAGAGTATCGAAGCCGTGGCAGATGCCCTGTATTCCAGATACATGGTATATGCCCAGGAGAATTACTGATAGAATAAGGATAGATGGATAACAGCAGTATGACACAAAAGCAGAAGAGGCATAAGAGCCTGTCCCGGACCGGAGCAAGGATAAGGGAGTGGGGAGTATCCACAGGATTTCTCCTCCCTTCTTTTGCGGGTGTCATACTGTTCTTTTTCTTTCCCTTTGCAATGCTGATCAGGATGTCATTTCAGAAGTCTGCGACCAACAGCAGCTTTGCAGGACTGGATAACTATACCAACGTCCTGACGAACGAAGCATTCATTACTGCATCACGTAATACGGCGGTCCTCTCTGCGGTCGCCGTTCCTGCGGGTGTACTGCTGTCACTGCTCCTGGCATTGATCCTCAATTCAAAGATCCCAGGCAGGAGCATCTTCAGGAGCATCCTGCTGACGCCCATGATGGTGCCCGTTGCATCCATCGTTCTGATATGGCAGGTGTTCTTCAGCTTTAACGGCATGCTGAACGGATGGCTGGGCGAACTGTTTAATGTTGACAGGATCGACTGGATGAAGGATGAGATGGGTCAGATAGTATTGATATTGCTGTTCCTGTGGAAGAACCTGGGACTGAACATTATCCTGTTCCTGTCCGCCCTGAACAGCATCCCTCAGGAGATCATAGAATCCTCCGTCATGGACGGTGCAGGAGCCATCAGGAGGTTCTTTTCCATCAGGCTGTTCTATCTGGGACCGACCATCTTTTTCGTAGCGATAATGTCCCTTATAAATTCGTTCAAGATCTTCAGGGAGGAGTACCTCCTGACGGGTGATTATCCCTACGACAAGCTCTATACTCTGCAGCATTTCATGAACAACAAATTTACGCATCTGGATTATTCACAGCTGTCAACAGGAGCGGTCGTAATGTGCATCGCCATGGTGGTTATAGTGGGTATCCTGTTCTTTGCGGAATCCAGGCTGGATTCCGGAACGGAGGAGTGACCTTATGGATGACCGGATACGTGAGATGAGAAGAAGACAGGCAACCCTGGCCAGGCGTAATGTCTATAAGCCTACGCCGGAGGTCAGCTCATATTTTTCCTCGCTTAAGCCTGAGGAAAAGATCAAGTTTGTTTCAAGCGCCAGATCTCGCAATGCAAAGATCCTGGCAAAGAGAAGACTGAAGAACAGGATATTTACGGCATTGGGAGTTGCGGTAATATCAGCGGCGGCTCTGCTGGCTCTGATACCGATATTCTTTACCTTTCTGAATTCCTTCATGTCATCTGCAGAGATCACATCCAATTACGGCGTGATATTTCAGAGCCTGCCCGGAGACTCCAACGGTGCGGCAGAGTTCCTGTCGAGGAGACCACAGCTGCAGCTGATCCCCCAGCAGGTCAGCGTCGAACAGTATTCCAAATTGCTGTTCATGACACCTTCCTATCTGTTCAGGTACTGGAATTCCATACTCCTGACGGTTCCCATAGTAGCAGGACAGCTCATAGTCGCATCAATGGCATCCTACAGCTTCATGAGATACAGGAGAAAGAGACGTGAGGTTTTGTTCTTCTCCTACGTCATATTGATGCTGATGCCCTTCCAGGTAACGCTCGTTCCTAACTATCTGATCAGCGACAAACTGAACATCCTGGATTCGTATCTGTCCATAATCCTTCCGGGAGTCTTCTCGACTTTCTCGGTGTTCCTTTTGACCAAATACATGCGCAGGATACCGTCGGCATATATCGAAGCCGCCAGGATCGACGGTGCGGGGGAGTGGCAGATCTTTACACGCATAGTCCTTCCGAACTGCAAGAATGCGGTATTCGCAATGGCCATCCTCCTGTTCATCGATTACTGGAACATGGTCGAACAGCCGTTGATCATGCTGTCATCGGAGGAAAAGAGACCTTTATCCGTGTTCCTGGCACAGGTGAACATGGATGAGATAGGAATGGCTTTTGCCGCATGTGCGTTATATATGGTGCCGCCTCTCCTGATATTCCTCAGAGGTGAGGATTATCTGGTAGAAGGTGTTTCTCAGGCCGGAGTAAAATGATGAGGGAGAATAAAGAAGATGAGCGAAAAGTTTAAGAACCGCAAGTGGGTAACAAAGGCCATAATAGTTTTTGTGGCATGTCTGGCATTACTGACGTTCTTTTCGAACACGATAATGAACCTGATGATACCGAAGGTAGTGGGAAAACGTGCGGTCAGGGGCAACCTGTCATACACGAACAATTCCTCTGCCGTTGTCGAGCCCGTTACCTCATACAGGGTAAAGGGGATTGAGGGCAGGGTCATAGACCAGGTCCTTATATCTGATTACGATGAGGTGGCGGCAGGAGACGTGCTCATGACGCTCAATCCCGTCGAGGATCAGAGCGAGCTGGATGAACTCAGGGCGCAGCTGACCACGCTTCAGAGAGAGGCGGACTATGCTGCCAGGACTCCCGATGAGACTGATTACGATACAATGAGAGCCGGTATAACGTCTGCGCAGGTCTCACTGGATGAAGCCCGTGACGCACTTAATGCCGCCCGTGGAAAGAGCGATAAGATCGCTGCGGCAAATACCATACTGGAACAGAACAGGCCGCTGGCCGTATCGCTTTCTGCAGAAGTTGATTCTGCATCAACTACACTGGAGTCGATCAATTCACAGATATCCACACTGCAGAGCGAGATCGGGACCAGAGAGGATCAGATAGAAACGCTGGAGAATCTTGGTGTCCCCACCCCTACGCCGACACCCCTTCCGGTGCAGGCGGAACCGGGCGAAGAACCCGGAGAGGGCGAAGAACCAGTTACACCCAGTCAGGGAACCATCAGGATCGGTGAACTGAGGGCGGAGATCGAGGAAAGAAGGATCCGGATAACTGAACTGCAGTCTCAGCTGTCATCTGCACAGTCCAGACTGGATGAGGCATCCTCGAGACTTGCTGACTGCAATGCAGCGATAGAGGAGGCGGAATCAGCCATCGAGACAGCGGAAGGACTGCCCTCCGTATCGTCTGCCAGATCATCTGTAGAGACAGCCCAGGCAGGATTGACATCAGCCCAGAGGGCTCTGGCCAATGCCCAGACCACTGCGGGCATCGAGCGTGACAAGGCGCGCGACGAGGCATCTGACAGGGCTGCCCAGATCACAAAGCTCCAGACGCAGATCGCTGAGCTGGAGGCTAACCTGAACGCCACTGAGATCAAGGCTCCTGCAGCAGGTCAGATATTCGCTCTGGCTGTTGATGACGGAGATACCATGGAAAAGGATTCCGTCATCCTGATCATCGTTCCGGATGTTACGGAATATACCGCTTCGTTTAAGTTCCCTACGGCTTCGATCACAGGCCTTCAGCCCGGAATGGAACTGACGTCGGATGAGTACTGGCTGGATTCATGCAGGATCATATCCATCAAACCTGATCCCGAATCACCCAGGGAGAGCAGGATCGTAAAGTGCTCTCTGGAGGCTGAATACATCCTGCCCGGTGAGACGATTTCAGTAGTTGCCAACCGCTCCAATCAGGACTACGACCACATAGTCTCATCAGGTGCGATAAATGAGGATAACTCCGGCACCTTCGTCTACATGATCAGCGAGAACAGATCGCCCTTCGGCAATACTTATACAGTGCACAGGGTTGATGTATCCGTCGAGGCAACGGACGGAGCAATGTCTGCCATCTCAGGTGACGGTCTGGATGAAGGAATGGTAGTCATCAGGAGCGATGAAGCACTCGAAGACGGACAGCGCGTGAGACTCGAGGATGCGGCAGGCAAGTAACATGAGAGAAAAGATCATTTCATTTCTGAAGAATGTCCCGGCGGTGATACTTGCCGTTAGCATCATCATGTGCATCGTAAGCGTCATCTGCATCGTTTCAGGATACAGGTCCCGCCCTGAGAGAAACCAGGCCTCAGTGTGGAGTCAGGGAGGAGAGACATCGTTCAGGCACGTGGCAGTCTACTCCAGAGGAGCCAGATCGGGCGGTGACAAGACGCCTTCAGTCTATACCGAATACGGCCAGAGCCTGGCCAAGACCGACATCTATAACATGCGCAAGGTACTGCAGGGCGTCGTCGATTCCGCATCAGGAGTCCGAAGGAGATCTACCGACAAACCAATAGATCCCGAGGGCTGGACAGATGCATTCTGTTCATTTGTCAGGGCGGATCTGGTATGCACCCATCAGGATTTCGAGATCAATAGTGAAGCTGACATCTACGCAGTATCAGGCAATTACAGGGCTTTTCATCCCTTTGAGTTCCTGTCAGGCGGATTCCTGCCTGTCCAGGATGTTGACAAGTACCAGATAGTCCTGAATGACGAACTGGCGTGGAAGTTCTTCAGCTCCTACGATGTCATCGGTGAGCGTGTCACCCTGTGGGACAGGGAATATACGATCATAGGCGTAGTGGACGAGCACGATGACAGGGCTCTGAGGGCATATGTCTATTTCGACTGCCTGGAGGAGTACTGCTCCTCATCTGAGACACCTGTTACGCCGGCAGTGTTGTCCTATGAGGTCATGATGCCGGAATCCGTAGATGGCGTTGCAGTGATAGATGTGAGAAATTCCATCCCGGGATATAACATCTCGTCACCCGGATTCTACGTTGTAAGCATAACTGACAGGTTCGCCCCCGGAAATGTAATAGATCACATGACCCCTCCCGGCGAGATGAGAAACTTCCTGTCAGGGTATGAACTGCCCTTCTGGGAGATGTCTGCCCAGCAGACCATGACCGACATGTTCGTCTGGATGATAGTATTTGCTGTCTTCCTCTTTGTTGCGCTGGTGACAGTTATCTTGATCCTCGGCCAGAAGTTATCAAAAGCCAGGCCTGACGCTGAAAAGGTAGAGTAAAGGGTAGAGTAGATCTTTATATTGACCAAAACTCTACCCAGGTAGGAAAAAGGGTAGAGTAAAAAACTACATTGACCAAAACTCTACCCAGGTAGAGTAAAGGGTAGAGTAAAAAACTACATTGACCAAATCTCTACCCAGGTAGAGTAAAGGGTAGAGTAAAGATCTACATTGACCAAATCTCTACCCGGGCACCCCGCATCCCCCCTGCCACCCTGCCGGCAGTACAGTAATATATCAAATCAGCGCCTTAAGTGTTATAATAGCCAGGTTAGACCATATTATAATATTAGGGGGAACTGACAAATGAGACGAGGCGGCGGCGTTCTGATGCACATCGCATCACTTCCCGGACCATTCGGTATCGGAGTATTTGGAGAGGAGGCTATCAGCTTTGCCAGGCAGCTTCAGAAGCAAGGAATGAAGTACTGGCAGGTATTGCCTTTTACATATCCCGGCATGGGTGATTCACCCTATCAGAGCTTTTCCGCATTTGCAGGCAACTGGATGTTCATAGATCCCAGGAGGCTCATGAAGAGAGGCCTTCTCACACCTGACGAAGTCGTCAATGCGGAGTATAACGTTAACAAGTGGCGTGTTGATTACGATTTCTTGAGGATTGCCAGGGAGGAACTCCTGAGGAAGGCATATTCCAGGGCAGGCGAGGATCTCATGAAGGAGGTCACAAAGTTTGCCAAGGACAATAAGTGGGCTGATGACGTAGCAGTATATCAGGCCATCAAGGACGAGAATTACCAGCAGGCATGGTGGGACTGGACTGACGAGGCGCTTAAGAACTGCGATCCCAAGGCAGTTGATAAGATGAGACAGACCGATAATTACAGGTTCCATGCTTTCGTGCAGTACATCTTCATGCAGGAATGGGCTGAGGTCAAAAAGGAGATCAACGAGTGCGGCATAGCTATTATCGGCGACATGCCCATCTATGTTTCAGGTGACTCCGCTGATGTATGGGGTGCCAGGGAACAGTTCAAGATGGCAGATCCTGCCAAGGTCAAGAAACTCATCGAAGAATATGAAAAGGCCGTCAAGAAGGCTGTAAAGGAAGGCGGAGAGGAAGCTGCCAAGGATGTCAGGAAGGTCAAGCAGGAGGCTCTGATCTTTGACAAGGTGGCAGGCGTTCCCCCGGATTATTTCTCCGAGGACGGACAGCTCTGGGGCAACCCCATCTACGACTGGGACAAGCACAAGAAGGACGGCTACAAGTGGTGGATGACACGTATCGAGGAGAGCTATAAGCTCTACGACTATCTGAGGATCGACCACTTCCGCGCATTCTCCTCTTACTGGGAGGTTGAGGCTAATGCCAAGACTGCCAGGGAGGGTGAATGGAAAAAGGGACCCGGACTGGAATTCTTCGAGGTAATGGATAAGAAGTTCGGCGACAGGTCCAGGCTCATTGCAGAGGACCTGGGCGAGATGACTCCCGACCTCAAGGAATTCATGGATAATGTCCATATCCCCGGAATGAGAGTAATGGAATTTGCATTCAATCCCGGTGATGACAGTTCATTCCTGCCCCACAACTTTGCAAAGAACTGCGTTGCATATACCGGAACTCACGATAACAACACCCTTCTGGGATGGCTCTATGATGCTCCTGAACAGGTCAGGAGATGCTGTCTGGAATACTGCGGGTTCGAGGGCGACAACTGGGGCGAAGGCGGCACAAGGAGCAAGTCCTGCAGAGCCGTCATCAAGACTCTCTGGATGAGCCACGCAGATGTAGTGATAATCCCCATCCAGGATATGCTGGGATACGGCGGAGATACGAGGATGAACATCCCGGGAACCGCGACCGGCAACTGGAGGGTAAGGTTTACGAAGGAGGATCTGGACGGCATAGACGATGACTGGTACAGAGACCTCAACAGGATCTATTTCAGGTAAGAGTCATGAAGCATTACATTCTTTGCATCGATCAGGGAACAACTTCCACCAAGGCATTTCTCCTGGACAGGAAAGGCGTGATCAAGGCGGGCACTCCCGTACCCATCACCCAGTATTATCCCCAGCCGGGATATGTTGAGCACGATCCCCGGGAGATCTATTACTCTGTGATCAAGGCAATGGCCAATCTCATCAGCGAGAATCCCTTTGCAGTAAGGGACATAGACGGCATCGGAATCACAAACCAGCGTGAGACTACAATAGCCTTTGACAAGTTCTCGTTCAAGAGTCCCTACAAGGCCATCGTATGGCAGTGCAGAAGGACATCGGAGATCTGCAGGAGATCCGATATCAGGAGCCGTGAACAGGAGATCTGCAACAAGACAGGCCTTAAGATAGACCCGTATTTTTCAGCGACCAAGATGCTGTGGCTCCACGAGAATGTACCGGAATCTGCAGACTCCATGCTGGCCACAGTTGACGGTTATCTCGTTGCGAGATTAACCGCAGGCAAGTCGTTTGCCTCAGACTATTCCAACTGTTCCAGGACCATGCTCTTTGACATCAACAAGCTGGATTACGATGATGAACTGCTGGAGCTGTTCAAGATCGACAGGAACCGCCTGGCAAAGCCCATGCCTTCCTGCGCAGACTACGGCGAGGTTGAGTTTAACCGTGAGGAGCTGTCAGAGTTCGATCTGGACCAGACGGAGATAGAACTCCTCATGACACTTAACGGTGTCCACATCACAGGCGTGGCAGGTGACCAGCCTGCTGCCCTCTTCGGTCAGAATGCGCTCAACAAGGGCGACTGCAAGACCACATACGGAACGGGATGCTTTACCCTCATGAACATCGGCACTGAGCCCGTATTTTCCAAGAACGGCCTGCTGACATCTGCCTCCTGGTCCATAAACGGCACAACATATTATGCGCTGGAGGGCAGCGTATTTCAGGGCGGATCCGTCATCAGCTGGCTCAAGGACGAGATGAAGATGATCGATAAGCCCTCCGACGTTGACCATATCTGCAACTCCGTGGAGAGTACGGACGGCGTATATCTGGTACCTGCATTTACCGGTCTGGGAGCGCCCTACTGGAACGCCGATGTCAGGGGAATACTGACAGGTCTTACCAGGGGCTCGGGCAGAGCCCAGATAGTCAGGGCCAGCTGTGAATCCATTGCATATCAGGTGACGGAACTGGTCAATCTCATGACCGATGACACGGGCATTCCCGCACAGAACATGAAGGTCGACGGCGGCGTATGTGCCAGCGATTTCATAATGCAGTTCCAGTCAGATCTGCTGGGCATCAGGATCACCCGCGCTATGTCAGACGAGATGACTGCCATGGGAGTCGGACTCCTGGCAGGACTTACATGCGGTTTCTTCCAGTCCATGGAGGAACTGGGAAAGATCTACGAATCCAAAAAGACGTATGAACCAAATATGTCTGCCTATGAGGTATCCACCAGGATGAACGGATACAAGGCAGCGGTCAGGACGGCGCTGGCAACATGATCCAACTGTACTACGCGCTCTTTCAGATAATTGTATGCGGTGTTCTCGGCTTTGTCCTGCGCAAGAGCCGGGTCATCGACGAGAGGACCGAGAAGTCGCTGACGGAGATATTGCTGCAGGCGGTATTACCTTTCTCGATCATCGCATCGAGCCAGTTTACATATTCTATGGAACTGGTGGAGGGTATGGCCGACGTTGCCATGGCATCAGCGATCTATTACAGTCTGTCTCTGCTCATCATCAGCCTGATACTGAGAAAGACAAAGATCAATCCCGATGAGAAGAGGGTCATGAGGACTGCCATGATATTTGCCAACACCGGCTTTATGGGACTTCCTCTCATGGAGGCTCTGTTCGGCCAGTCGGCACTCCTTCTGGGATCGATCTACAACATCATGTATAACGTGTTCTTCTACAC
>JAFWFV010000053.1 GCA_017515465.1 Clostridiales bacterium | reverse complement strand
TACACGGATAATATTAAATTACTCTCGCACGAATTGATATGAATATAAGTTATTAAGTTATTATTTCAACCAAAAACCCAGTAAACATAAGGCTTTGAGCATAATAACTTTTGGTGATGAAAGTTATTTGAAAGTTATTAAAGTTATTATTTCAAGCGTAAAAAAAACAGAACCACGCTCCGAAGAACAGTGATTCTGTCTTTTGACATTTTAATGGATAACTCAATTATATATGCAACCTGCAATTTGTCAAGGAGAAATACTTGACAGTCTTTATCTGTAAACCAGAAAGACGAACCGTTAGGCGAGGGTGATGCTTTGAATAAGAAGAAAGCCGTCATCACTGACGGCTCTCGAACCTGTTCATTATACAAAGAACATTCTTGAAGAGAAACACCCAATAGGGGTTCGTCTCTTCGTTGTATGGTGGAGCATACGGGGCTCGAACCCGTGACCTCTACGCTGCCAGCGTAGCGCTCTCCCAGCTGAGCTAATGCCCCATGTGCCGTTTATTATAAACGGCTTATCTGTTTAATGCAATCTCCTTGATGATCTCAACGCACTTATCTATTCCGAGATAGCCGCTGTTGAGGCAGATATCGTAGTTATTGGGCATACCCCACTCACGGTCTGTGTAGTGCTTGTAATTGGCAGCCCTCTTCTTGTCCTTGTCGATAACTCTCTTTTCAGGCTTTGTATTACTCTCGCCGTATGTTGCTACTACCCTGTTCTTGCGGAATTCCAGATCAGCATAGATGAATACATTGAGGACATCATCAAATTCTCTTAATATATAGTCTGCACATCTGCCGACGATTATGGAATTCTTGCCGGAATTGGCGATCTCCAATATCTTTTTGCGCTGAATGGAATAGAGATAGTCAGTAGTCGTCATGCCGTTCATGATACCGGGAGTACCGGCTGCTTCGAAGCTGTAGGAAAAGATCGACTTGCCGGGCGCATACTCACTGTTGGCAGCTACGTATTCCTTGGAAAAGCCAGTCTCGCCGGCTACGCGGTCGATGATCTCCCTGTCGTAATAATCAAAGCCCAGGTCCTTTGCAAGCTGCTTGCCGGTAGTCCTGCCGCCGCTTCCGAACTGTCTGCTGATAGTAATGATCTTAACTGCCATGGTATATCTCCTCCCTACTTAGTCTTGTTGCTGTCGATCATGGTATGAAGTCCTGTCTCGAATGATCCGTCGGTATCGTCGAACATGAGAGCATACTGGAAGCTCCTGATCGCATTGAGCGACTGTGCCTCGCTGTCAGAATTAGGGGTCTCGTTATAGAAGAACTTGTCATTTGCTATGGAATAATATCCGATAGCGCTGATGACAGGGATCTCCTTCCTCTGATGATCGAGGATCTGATAGTAAGCGGGATAGTCGATGTTTGCAGCTCTGAGGACATCAAGAGCCAGGTAGTTCAGGGACGTGTACTCCCTGCCGCTGCTGTACTGATCGTAGAGATCCTGATCCATGTCGTAGTTAGTCCAGATCAGATAAGGTACGCACCAGCTGGAGTTCTTTCCGGGAGCCATGTTATTCGTGAATCCGGACAGGGCAGGCTGATGGTCACCGAAGATGACTACGCAGTACTTCTCATCCTGTTCTGACAGTGTCGTCAGAAGGTATTCCAGAGCCTTGTCCGATTCCTTGACCAGGTTGATATATGTGTTGACCTGGAAGGTGTCGCCAGCAAAAGATCTCTGAACGTATTCGGTTACAGGCAGGTTGTCGTATGCATCGGAATAGCCGCCGTGGTTCTGCATGGTCGCAAGGAAAGTCAGTGTCTTCTGGGATCCTGCAGATGTAACTTCATCTATCAGGTTCCTGTAAGCTGCCTTGTCTGAAACGTACTCTCTGAGCAGATCGGAATCATCGTAATTGAAATCCTCGATAAACTTCATGTTCTGGAATCCCAGGAGCGGATATACACGGGGTCTCTGCCAGCCTGATGCCAGATAGCAGTGCATGGCAGTTGTCTTGTATCCGAGATTATCGAGTGCCCATACGAGCGAATATGTATCCCTGTCGATGAACATCGTATAAGGGATGGATCCTGTAGGCAGGAATCCCGTTGTGAGACCTGTAAAGAATTCGAACTCTGAGTTAGGAGTATTTCCGCCGTAAACAGATGCCGTAACATATCCGTGAATGGTATTCTCCTTCAGTCCGTTCCAGTAAGGAGTAGGGTCCTCGTAAACACCCATCATGGGCAGATAATCGCGCAGTTGCATGTAGGATTCGCTCAATATTACGATAATGTTGGCGGAATCCTCATTGACCTTACCGGGATCGTTGGGATCAATGCCGTATTCAGCAATTACATTGTCGAGATATTCGTGGGTATATCCTTCAGGAGCACTCTGCCTGAGAGAATGAGCTGACAGGCACAGATTGATCAGAAGACCGTTGTAGATGGAACCCTTATCCATCCATCCCTGAGGAGTGTGAGTCTTGCTGTAGTCTTCGAGAATGAACAGGAATGAGCCCTCGAGGCCGACGCACAATGCGAGCATGATGGCGATCCTGGCATACCAGGGAACGATCCTGGGTTCGTTCTTGATCCTCAGACATGCTATGAAGTAGAGAGCATAAGGCATAGCAACGAATATAAGGGGGTAGAAAAGAGGAAACTCGAATGTACCGGCAACGTTCATTGCCGTCTTGACGGAATAAAGGTCACTGGCCAGCACCTCATGTCCCCTGGCATTATAGACAAAATAATCGACGAGGCCGATGAGCAGGAACGGCAAAGGCGTAAAGGCAGCCGAGAATCTCCTGGATACCTGGCATGCCCTGAGCAGGAAATAGACTCCCGTTACTACAAGGAGTTCCAGCACGACCCTGAAAGGATCAGTAACATACATAACGACGTAGAGCGCATTTGTATCGACTGTTGAGATCCTGCCATGGTCAACCAGGTTGATGTACTGCATGAAATAGATGGAAAATCCGCACGCAATGACGGGCAGGATGATATCCATTATGAACCAGGGCCATTTATGCTTGGCCTCTTCCTTGCCGGAAACCGTTATAAATGTAATGACGAACAGTCCGACATACCAGAATACTGCGTCCCAAAGCCTGGTAACAGAGAAGATAAAAGGAACGAGCGCCAGAATGAAAGCTACTATCAGTCTGGGTATGTCCTTTATTCCCGGTTTGATCTTAAATACCATTTTCCATACCTCATCCGTAAGTTTTTATTAATTATACACATAATTCCTGAATAGCAAAGAATCGTTGCCGTCATGAAGGATATTGTATTCAATATAGCTGTAGAGCCTCATCTTGTCTCCTGCTGCACCTGCAGGGATATCTTCCGAGATATCATGGCATGAGCCGTCTCTCAAAGCGTATCCTGCACTGTTGATCAGGGGTATCTCAGACCTGACACCGCTTATCAGATCGTAGTAATTATTGTATTCAAGGCCTGCAGCCTTCAGTATATCCAGACTAAGATAGTTCAGGCTGGTCAGTTCAGAAGAGATCATGCGCATATCCACCAGAGTCCTTTCAGGCAGATCGTAATTAGTCCAGATCAGGTAAGGAACTACCCACGCCCTGCCGCCTGCCAGGAAATCCTCGGACGATGCCAGGGAGAGTTCGGGCTGATGATCTCCGAAGATCAGAACAGCGTACTTTTCATCCCGTGAAGACAGTTCGGTAAAGAGTTCCTCCAGAGCCTTGTCACTCTCGCTCTCCATGGTCATGAAGTTGTTGAAGCATCTGTTGTTGTATTCATCGAATACTGTTGTGTATGTATCCCTGGCATAATCCTCATCATCGTATCCGCCATGATTCTGCATGGTTATGAGGTATGTAAAAGTCTTGTTGGAGCTGTTCCTGTCATGTTCATCCAGGATCTCCATCATGTTCCTGTATGCGCAGCTGTCACTGATCTTGCCGCAGATCAGGTCCTCATTGCCGTAATGCATATCATCCATGAAATACATGTGATCGAAGCCCAGCAGCGGATATACTGTGAGCCTGTTCCATCCGTCGGACAGATACGGGTGCATGACATATGTATCGTAACCTATATCCTCCGTTGCCCGGACGATGGAATAGATATTGTCTTTTATATATGAATGGTAGACTATGGAACTGGCCGGGAGATTGGCCATGGAAAGACCCGTGAGGAATTCAAATTCAGAGTTGGCTGTGTTTCCGCCATATACGGACGAGAAAGCATATCCCTTCACCGTATTATCCTTGAGAGAATCCCAGTATGGATCAGGATTGTCAGTAGGTCCGGTTATATCCTGATAAATGCTGAGATCTGTATAAGATTCATTCATTATTACAATGATATTTGCCGGCTCCTCATCATATGTAAGCAGCCCTGCACCGTCGTATCCTGCAGTTTTCAGGATCTCATCCAGCTCTCCTTTGGAGTAACCGGAAGGTGCTGTGATGATAGACGCCTTGACAGATTCCGCAAAAGACAGGTAGTATCCGTTCATTACGGACATCATGTCTCCCCACTCCCTGAATATGTGGTTGCCTGCAGAAAACCATGAATCCACACTGACAATGCTGAGGAATACGCACAGAGCGCTGACTGCAGCAAATACAGGTTCTCTTATGGCAATATGCACTTCGCTCTTTTCTATCTCCATCGCTACAAAGAAGGATATAAAGACCAGATAAGGAAGGATCATGAATACGAGAGGCACCTCAAGGGGGAAATTATATCCGCCTGCAACGTTGAATGCTGTCTGGGTCGATATGAAATCGTTAAATACAAATTCATGTCCCCTGAACATGTATACGTAGTAATTGATGAGAGCCAGGAGCATGAACGGGATCGGAGTAATTATCGCTGCCACCTTGGGGCTGGCAACAAAGAACCTCAGCAGGAAATAAACTGCAAATACAAATGCGAATTCGTAGAACACCCTGTTCTGGATCAGAAGATATCCCCAGAAGTATTCGAGAGCGTTAAGCATCGGATGTCCATAGAGCATTCCCGCCTGAAAATAATACATTACGAATAGAGCAATGTATGCCGGGAAGATAATATCGAGGATGAACCTGAACCTGCCCTTGACCCTGATCACGGGAACGGATAATAACAAAAACATCAGGATGCCTGCTGAGGCCTCGGGATATCTCTGACATAACAGGATAAAGTCGATCAGCGCTAACACAAAGGTTACCGATATCCTGATAATGTCCCGTGGTTCAAATCTGAACAATGTCTTAAGCTTTGATATATCCATTTTGACCTCTGATATATTATAAACCAAAGACAATCTATATTTGATTATTTTTTGACTGCACCCCTGCAGGCTTCACTGACCGTGATGGCGAATACTATCTTGACAGCATCAGGGATAAGGAACGGGAAAACGCACCATCCCAGCGCAGTCATAAGGCCGACAGGCCCTGTCTGGGCAGCATATACGGTCATGAACCATGCTACGCCAACTATGTACAGTACCAGTTCACAGACAACAGATATCCAAGCTTTAAAAGCGACACGTCTGCCCCTGGACATACTTTCTATGTCAAATACCTTGTCAGCCAGGACCAGATATATGAGGCCCATCGGGATAAAACCGATGAGAAATCCCCCAGTGGGACCGAGGATCGATGCAAATCCGCCCTTAAAGCCTGCAAATACAGGCAGTCCGATCGTTCCGAGAAGCAGGTAGCAAAAGATGGAGACAGTGCCCCTCTTACCCCCTGTTGTCATCAGGACAGCAAATATAGCCAGGGTCTGAAGAGTGAAAGGAACGGTAAGCACAGTTAACGATATGTATGAACCTATGACTATTATCGCTGCACCTATCGCCTCCAAAACGATATCATAAGTATTTGGGAGTCTCCTGTTCTCATCACCGGACACGATTGTAAACCTCTTTTCGTTTATCTTGACAATCGTATTATATGCATATTTTCTTTTTTTTCAATCAAAAAAATACTATAATGTTTTTTGACAGATTTTCAGGAGGGTTTCCTTATGACTACAAGAATAGGAATCATGGGTTACGGTAACCTTGCGAAGGGCGTTGAAGCTTCTATCTCGCAGAATCCGGACATGCAGCTGGTCGCAGTCTTTACCAGGAGAGATCCTGCAAGTGTCAAGACAAAGACACCCGGTGTCGGAGTATTCAGCACAGATTCAGTAGCTGACTTTAAGGACAAGATCGATGTTCTAATCATCTGCGCAGGTTCTGCTACGGATCTCCCCGAGATGACACCCAAGTACTCAAAGATGTTCAACTGTATCGACAGTTTTGATACACATGCCAACATCCCCGTTCATTTCGATGAAGTTGACAAGGCCTGCAAAGAGGCCGGGACCACTACCTTGATATCAGCTGGCTGGGATCCTGGAATGTTCTCTATCCAGAGACTTTATGCAAACTGCATCCTGCCCGATGGCAAGGACTACACTTTCTGGGGCAAGGGCGTATCACAGGGTCATTCCGATGCCATCAGAAGGATTCCCGGTGTTAAGAACGGCAAGCAGTATACCATCCCCGTTGAGAGCGCACTCGAAGCTGTAAGGAGCGGCAAGGGTCCCACTCTTACAACAAGGCAGAAGCATAAGAGAGAGTGCTTCGTGGTTGCCGAGGAGGATGCCGATCTGGCTTATATCGAGAATGCCATCAAGACAATGCCAAACTATTTCGCAGACTACGATACGACAGTTCATTTCATATCCGAAGAAGAGTTCTTCAGGGATCATGCCGGCATGAACCATGGAGGTTTCGTCTTCAGGAGTGGTGTTACGGGATTTGACAGGGACAACCGCCACATCATCGAATACAGCCTGAAGCTCGACTCCAACCCCGAGTTCACCGGAAGCGTTCTGGTTGCTTATGCGAGAGCGATCCACCGTCTCAGCGAAAAAGGCGATATCGGATGCAAGACCGTATTTGACATTGCACCCGCTCTCATGTCACCTCTCAGCGATTACAATATGAGAGCACACCTGCTCTGATCAGGACAGCAACAGTTCCGTAAGAGAAGACGCATCGGAACAGATCACCGGTGCGTTTTTTTCTGCCAAAAACTCATGGGTCTTAAAACCCCAATCGACACAGATTACATCTACCCCGGCATTAGTTCCGGTCATGATATCCACCTCAGAATCTCCTACAAAACAACATTCCGAGGGTAAAATGCCGAATTCTGTCATGCATCTGATCGCGCCTGCAGGATCGGGCTTTACACCCACTCCCGATAATTGCCCCTGTATATGGTCAATTAGTCCGGGCAAAAGAGCAGAGATAACCTTCTCGGATGTCTTCTGAGGTTTATTGGAATTTACAGCGATCTTGATCCCGTTACTACGGAGTTCTTCCAGCATAGAGACTACACCGGGAAATGGTCTTGTCAGTCCCAGACAATAATCCTGATAGTTCTGTCTGTAGGATTTTGCAATCGCAGGAATTTCGTCTTCCCTGCCTGTTCCGCTTACGGAACGTTCTACGAGCTTATATGCTCCGTTACCTACATATGAACCTACAATATCATCAGAAAGCGTCCTTATACCGAACTCCTTAAGGGTCATATTAAGAGCTCTGGCAATGTCCCCCCTGGTATCCAGGAGAGTTCCGTCAAGGTCAAAGATCACCAGTTTGTATTTCAATCGTTCTTCCCCTTGAGTTCGAATACAAATGTATCTCTGTAGTGAATGTTCCTCTTGAGCGGGAGCGCGGAGTTGTTATCAACCGTTCTCTCTATCTCTTTTGAGCAGAAGTCTGCAAAGAATTCGCAGAAATTATTCTTCATCAGCTGCTCCTCATGGAGGTATTCGTTCATCTGTTCAGGTGTAAAAGGAAGAACCGTAAACTCATACTTATTGTTTCCCGCTCTTCTGAGAAGGAATCCGTCGCCTTCGATATTTGAGATCTTTACCACCTGGGTATCACAGTGAGCAGAATTTTCCGCAGGTCTGGCATAAGGATGATACATCTGGTCGGTCTCAGCCGCGAACAATCCGAGCTTGCTGGCGTTCTTACGGTCATAGTAGGATTCTCCGGGACCTCTGCCGTACCAAGTACATACAGTCTCATCCTTAACGAGAGGGAATCTGACTCCGTACCTGACCATGTCGTATTTGGGTGTAAAATCGAGAGTTACCTTGAGTTCCCCGGGCTTTGTTACTTCGTAGAAGAGTATGACATCACCCTTCATCGCGAATGATGAATAATATGAAATGAACTCGAATACACCATTCTTCATGCTGTATTCACAACGCTTGAACTTCAGTGACTGCTGGATCTCCTCGTAATCGCTCTCCTTGGAGAAGATCGTCTTAGCAAGAACGAAGTTCCTGTCCGTTCTGTCGATGTTAGAGGGACATCTGTAGAAGCTTGGCTTAAAGCTGCCGTTGAGGAAATTAAATCCGTTTACCACGATGGCGTCAACAGAACCCAGTACACGTGAGAAACCTATCTTGAACTTGTCGTTGCCCACCATTATGCTTGAAGGCACCGCGGATACGTTATTGGGATCAGCAATGGTATCAACGCTGAGTTCCTCAGTATCAGGGTCTCCTTCTACCGTTATTGCCGAAGGAACAAGGATCTCCTCCTGGACCTCTGATACGCGTACCGTGAGGCCGTCACCCAACGTATCGTTCTTCTCAGGTGAAGGCAGCAGATTAACAGGCTTTGCAGGAGCTCCTGACTCCAGTGCGATGTTCCTGACTGCTTCATCTGCACCTGCAGGGCTGGCTATCTCGCTCAATACAACTTCCTGGAAGAAAGCAACTTCATAACCCTTGTTGGCATAGTAGTTGTCCTTGTCCAGCTTAAGGGAGATATCAAATATGACCTCATGAGAAAGGGCATTCATGTACATCTCGACATATTCGGCTTTGCCCTTGGCCCAGCCGGGAGTATTGAACATATCAAAATTGATCGGGAATCTGAGGGTTCTGGTACCATAAGGTTCGATCTCCCTGATGGAGCCTCTGCCGCTCATCAGTTTCTTGCCTCCCAGAAGGACTCTCCATTCCAGTTCCAGTTCATCAGTATATGCGAAAGGATTGGTATTCCTGAGTGTCAGGTTTGTGATGTCACCCTCATTGGGGAAAATCTGCAGATCCCTGCACTGCTGCTTTACATCCAGATAAATGGGATGAGGGTTCCTGAGGACATCCACGATGCCCTGACCGATGCTGCTGTCAGCTCTCATCTTGCCGCCTACCAGATCGGCATGGTGGATCCACTTGTAATCAGCACCGTCATCCGGGAATCTGGTCCTGCCGGGGATCGTCTCAAAGAGGTTCCTGTCACTCTTGTTCTTGCTGAATATGCTCTTGCGGTCCAGGCAAAGATCCTGCCAGGGTCCGAAAATGGCTCCTGATTCCCCGTTCAGAGGAGATATGTCTGAAACCTTCTTATCGTAATCTATGTTGCAGTACCAGGGTCTGGAACCATCGATCTGATTGATCTTGTTCTTTACTTCCAGTGACGCATTTACATCGAACCTGTAATCAGCGATGCCCCACATGATCAGTGAGGGATGGATCATCAGGCTCTCGGCACAGTCACTTATTACCCTGGGTGTGCCTGAAACGATAACATACATGCCGTACTGATCAGCCATATTGAGGAGCTTATCCCCTGCCGGCAGTCCTGAGCAATAGAGACAATTGATGCCTGCACGCTTCATGAGGATTATGTCGTGTCTCAGGATATCACGCCTGACGGATATACCCTTCTTGGAATCGAACTCAAAGTACCTTACGGCACGGAGCGGGACAGTCCTGTCGTTGATGTTGATCTTATCGTTGATGACCGATACGGTCCTGAAGCCGATCCTCCTCTTCTTGGCACAGATAACGGCGCCTTGAGGATCCAGGAGTTCTATTGCCAGATCGTACTGTATGGGCGTTGCATCAGACCACAATCCAACATCGAGAGCCATGAACTCGCCCTCAACGCGGATGGTCCCGTTGGATTCAACGATACCCTGCATCGGAGCACCCTGTTCCCTGAGCTTCACAAAAGGGAGATTGTAGGTGTCGTACTCATGTCTGGCCTCGAGGAGCGATACGTTAACCGTACAGGGCATGTAGATGTCAGTGTGGTTCTTGAGCTCAACATCCACCTTGATCATGAAATTGCCCTTGGGTATCCTCTGTCTGTTATCCTTTGTGGCAGGCAGATTGATATTTGCGATCTCAGTAATATATGCCTCAGGCAGATATTCCGTATGCACATGGAGATCGTTGATCTCCACGAGTGACTCCGCTACCACATATATGGGTCTATAGATCCCGGAAAAGCCGAAATTCATGTAATCGTTTATGATGTGACCGCTCTTGCTCCTGTCGAACCTGTATACGACGATGGCCAGCTGGTTGACGCCCTCTCTGGCATTATCAGACAGGAGGATCCTCTTGGGCGAATTTACGGCATGGGACTCTATCAGCAGCTGGCTGTTCAGATAGACCTGGAACCTGCCGCATATTCCTGCAGTCTCCAGATACAGGGCTCTGTTGATGTCCTTAGGGTCAAATACGATGGTGGTCCTGTAGATGCCAACCTCATCATCCTCACCGGATGTTGATTTCAGCAGGAACTTATCAGCGATGCTCTCCACCTTGTGCTCGTTATCATTCTCAAGAGTCTCGGGATAGTTGTACAGAAGGTAACTGGGGAGTCCATACCCCTCTGTCTGCCAAGTGGACGGAACATTTATGATATTCCAGTCCGAGTCGTCAAATGACTGTGATTCAAATCCGAAAGGCATTTCAGACTCGCTGCCTGCCAGATAGAACTTCCACGCAGTCAGCGATCTGATGTAAGGAGAAACAACATTACCGAATTCGGGCTGTTCCTTTGCCTGGTATATATAATCAAAAGATTCATAGGGCACGAAGCCGTCTATTGAGTTCTTAAGGTCCATTTTCCCTCCAATATCCATAAAGATACAGTTTTATTCTATCACTATATTAAATAAATAAAATTTCATAGAGATTACAGATTAACATTCCAAAAATATAATGTATAATCTTTTTTGGTGTAATTTTTCAGCAAAGGAGTCACATATGGAACTATTCTTAGGACTAGTCATCCTTGCGGCACTTTTGGCTCTGGCTTATGCAGCCATCAACTTCTATTCTGTTAAGAAACTCGAAGAGGGATCTGACAGGATGAAGGAGATAGCCAAGGAGATCCGTCTGGGTGCAAACACATTCATTACCTACGAGTATAAGATCGTAGCGATCATCGGAGCAATCATTGCAGTAGTTCTCGGTATCGTAATCTCATGGCAGGGTGCCTGTGCTTTCGTTATCGGTGCCGTAATGAGTGCTTCCGCAGGTTACGTCGGCATGAAGATCGCAACTTATGCCAACGTCAGGGTTACAAATACTGCTAATTCCACAAAGAAGCTCAGCGATACACTCAAGGTCGCATATAAGGGCGGATCCGTTATGGGTCTTTGTGTTGCAGGCTTTGCCCTCCTCGGTATCTTCCTCGTATATCTGATCTTCGGATATGGCCTCGGCCAGATCGCAGACGTCAAGAACGGCGTTGATGCCACCAACCTCATCGGTCTGGAAGCTCCCTTCTCAATGACGATCTCCTGCTATGCTCTCGGTTGTTCCGTAATCGCAATGTTCAACCGTGTAGGCGGCGGTATCTATACAAAGGCAGCTGACATGGGTGCTGACCTCGTTGGTAAGACAGAGGCACACCTCCCTGAGGACGACCCCAGGAACCCTGCTACCATCGCAGATAACGTTGGTGACAACGTAGGTGACGTTGCCGGTCTCGGTGCAGACCTTCTCGAATCTTACGTGGGAGCTATCATGTCAGCAGCCATCCTGGCCTGCGAGCTCTTCTCCAGAAAGACTGCGGCAGGTGTTGCATTTGAATCACCTTTCCTCGAGAAGCTCCTCATATTCCCTGTTGCTTTTGCTGCATGCGGACTCATCGCATGTATCATCGGTATCGCTTCCACTCTTCTCAAGAAGAAGCTTTCCGACAATCCCCACAAGGAACTCAATGTATCAACATGGGTATCAGCAGGTGTTACGGCTGTTTTCGGCCTAGGCCTTGCATGGTACTTCTTCGGCAGGAATGCCGCAGACAGCTACAATGCATTTAAGCTCGGCTGGATGTCTCCCTGGATCGCCGCAGTATTGGGCGTAGCAGCAGGCATCATCATCGGTGCGATCGCCGAGTACTACACATCATACGATTTCAAACCTACAAAGATCCTGGCAAACGCTTCAGTTGACGGCCCTGCTCTCACTATCACACAGGGTCTGGCCCTCGGCATGAAGTCATGTATGGCTCCCTGCTTTGTTCTCGGAGCAGCTATCTACTTCGCTTATCTTGTCGGCGGTCTGTACGGTATCTCATGCGCCGCTATCGGAATGCTCTCATTCGTAGCAACAACAGTATCCGTTGATACATACGGTCCTATCTCAGATAATGCCGGCGGTATCGCTGAGATGAGCTATCTCGATGAGGATGTTCGTAAGATCACTGATACACTCGATTCAGTCGGCAACACTACAGCTGCCATCGGTAAGGGCTTTGCCATCGGTTCTGCTGCTTTCGCAACACTTGCCATGATGAACTCTTATCTCTATTCCTACACCGATGCCGGTGTACTTGCAGACGACATCTCACTTAACATCCTCAATCCTCTGACACTCGCAGGCGCCATCGTCGGTGCTGCACTGCCTTTCTTCTTCTCAGGCATGCTCATCGAGGCTGTTGCAAAGGCTGCTGAGCAGATGGTTGAAGAAGTACGCCGTCAGTTCAAGGATATCCCCGGACTGCTCGAAGGCAAGGTCCTCCCTGATACAAAGGCTTGTATCTCCATCTCATCACAGGGCGCTCTGAAGGAAATGAGAGTTCCCGCCATCACAGCACTCATCTTCCCTGTTGTTTCCGGCTTCCTGCTCGGAGCACAGTTCGTAGGAGGCATCCTCCTCGGTGCTACGATCTCAGCCATCATGCTCGCTATCTTTACAGGTAACGCAGGCGGTGCATGGGATAACGGAAAGAAGTATATCGAGACAGGTGCTGTCAAGGGTCACAGCAAGGGTTCCCCTGCTCACGACGCTGCAGTAGTCGGTGATACCGTAGGTGATCCCCTCAAGGATACCGTAGGTCCTTCACTCGATATCCTCATCAAGATCATGAGCACCATCTCACTGGTTGCAGTAGCGGTATTCAGTAAGTACAACCTGCTCGACTTCATCCTCTTACTGTTCAACAAGTGATCATTAACTGATCAAACCGCAAAAAGGAGTTGTCTCAATGGCAACTCCTTTTTTTGATCCAGATATCAATCTGAGACTATTAAACTTGTTTTTCTCAAATCTGTGCACAAATACAGTGTGTAATTTGGGCAAGATTTGAGCAAGTATTTGATTCACAATTGTGTTGTAGTATTCCGCATGTCTTTACATTAATGTGTAATTAAAAGAAATGAGCACTATCGATCCAGATCTTTATTTGTTCATCATTAAGATGACCGCATCTGTCATTGCCCTTGTATCAACATGGATCTCTCCGCTGCCATTTCCCATGATATCAGGAGTCCTATATCCTGCTGAAATGGCCTTTCTGACAGCAGATTCGATCAGATCCGCAGCGGCTCTTTCTCCCAGAGACCATCTGAGCATCATGGCTGCTGACAGGATTGTTGCCAGAGGATTTGCCTTGCCCGTCCCTGCGATATCAGGAGCTGAACCATGGATAGGTTCGAACAGGCCAGGCGTTCCGGGTGCACCCAGGGATGCTGAGGGCAGCATTCCGATGGAACCTGTTATCTCTCCTGCCTCATCGGATATGATGTCGCCGAACATGTTGCTGGTAACGATAACATCGAACGATGACGGTCTGCTGATGAGCTGCATAGTGCAGTTATCGACATAAAGGAAATCGAGTGAGACCTCGGGATAGTCCCTCCGGATCTCATTTGCAACAGACCTCCAGAGCCTGGATGTTCTCAGTACATTCGCTTTGTCGACCAGTGTCAGTTTTTTATTCCTCCCCATGGCCAGTTCAAATGCCTGCTTTACGATCCTCCTGATCTCACCCTCTGAATATGATTCGGTATCAAAAGCTACCTCGCCTTTTACGGTTCCGTCAGAGAGAATGTCACTGCTCTCATATGATCCGTTCTCACCGAAGTACATGCCGCCGGTCAGTTCGCGGACGATCAGGATATCCACATCTCCCGGATCCTTGAGAGGTGATGCGGAAGAAAGTTCCCTGAACATGATCGCAGGTCTGAGATTGGAAAACAGGCCCAGTCCGGATCTGAGTCCCAGCAAAGCCCTCTCGGGTCTCCTGGAAGGTTCCACATTATCCCACTTGGGACCTCCGACGGCTCCGAGCAGGACTGCATCTGATGCCTTGCATCCCTCCAGTGTCTCGATAGGAAGCGGAATGCCACAGCTATCGATGGCACAGCCCCCTGCAAGGTATTCCCTGTATTCCAGACTGATACCGCACATGGATGCAGCCTTGTTCAGAACCTCAATTGCAGCTCCGACTATCTCGGGACCTATGCCGTCGCCCCTGATGACTGCGATCTTGTATGAACTCATAATCCCATTTCCTTCCTGGTGTATTCTACAAGGCCTCCGGCAGAGATTATCCCGGAGATAAATTCGGGAAATGCCTTGGCATGATAAGTCTCGCCCTTTGTGACATCGGTTATCGTTCCCGTCTCGAAATCAGCCTCAACGATGTCTCCGTTATCGATCTTTTCCGAAGCTTCTGCACATTCCAGTATGGGAAGTCCGGTATTGATACTGTTACGGTAAAATATCCTGGCAAAATCAGATGCAATGACGAGCGATATTCCGCTGGCCTTTATGGCGATGGGGGCATGTTCCCTGGATGATCCGCATCCGAAGTTCCTGCCTGCCACCATGATGTCACCCTCTTTGACCTCACCTGCAAAACCGGGATCGATGTCCTCCATGCAGTGCTCTTTAAGATGTGCGGGATCAGCTGAGGTGAGATGACGCGCAGGGATGATAACATCCGTATCAACGTTATCGCCGTATTTGAATACTCTTCCTCTTACTACCATGATCATCCCTCCTTATAATTCATCCGGAGTTGCGACTCTGCCCAATACCGCAGAAGCACATGCCACGGGAACGCCGGAAAGTATTACCTCGGAATCCACATCCCCCATCCTGCCTACGAAGTTACGGTTAGTCGTGGATACACATCTCTCGCCTTTGGCCAGGACGCCCATATGCCCTCCGAGGCATGGACCACAGGTGGGTGTGGAGATCACGCATCCCGCATTGTCGAATATCTCCAGCAGACCTTCATCCAGGGCAGTCCTGTATACTTTCTGGGAGCCTGGGATTATTATGCATCTGACATCAGGATGGATCTTCCTGCCCCGCAGGATCTCAGCAGCTTTTCTAATATCTCCGATTCTGCCGTTGGTGCATGAACCGATCAGGACCTGATCGATCTTCATATCCTTTATCTCATCCGCTCTCCTGGTATTGGAAGGCAGATGCGGAAGAGCAACCGTCAGAGGGACACTGCTCAGGTCTATCTCAATGACATCTGAATAGCAGGCATCCTCATCAGCTGCAAAGACCTCATAGTCTCCCCTGGAGAACTTATCAGGATCTGCCTTGGAGATATAATCCGTTGTTATGTCATCCACCGGGAATATCCCATTCTTTGCGCCGCATTCTATAGCCATGTTGCAGATGGTAAGCCTGTCATATATAGAAAGATTGGCAATACCGTCACCTGCGAACTCAAGTGACTTATAAAGAGCTCCGTCCACGCCAATCATGCCGATCAGATGGAGAATGATGTCCTTGCCGGTCACATTGTTTCCGGGTCTGCCTGTCAGTACGACCTTGATTGCTTCGGGAACCTTGAACCATGTCTTGCCCCTGGCCATGGCGCATGCCAGATCAGTGGATCCTACACCTGTGGAGAAAGCTCCTACCGCACCATACGTGCATGT
>JAFWFV010000052.1 GCA_017515465.1 Clostridiales bacterium | reverse complement strand
TGAGCATGGACATGACGAATCCGTAGTCCATGAACTTTTCCTGTCCGTTGATGATGGGGGAGAAGCCCTTGTAGTAGCACAAGATAGCAGTAGCCGCCATGAACACCGTGAGCTCTATGGCAACAGCCTCCAGATAGAAGGGCTTTCTTATTACCTTGATCCAGTTGCTCCTGAGAGGCTTTATCCCGTAGCATATCGCGGCGATGACGATCAGCGCAGCAAATACAAGTATCCTGTTAAAACGGTATATCCCTATATAAGTCAATAACCATACGAAGAGCGATACAGCGATCACGCCCAGTGTCTGTGTGAGGATGAAGCCTCCTCCGGAGACTTCCCTGAAGATGTAAGAACCCAGAGGGAGGACGGCTATGCCGCAGATGAAAAGGTAGAAGCACCAGATCATTACATACTTGGTATCGTTTACCCCCATCAGAGCCATTCCCAGGAATAATGTTATGAGAAACGGAACTGCCAGTATAAAGACCTTGATGGGAGATTCTACCAGATCTTTCTCCCAGAAGCTTTTGTCAGTGTTGCTCATAGATATTCCTCTTCAGAACGGATGTTATGTGTCAGGGGAGTTATGTTCTCTGCCTTGGAACTGGCCCTCTCCTCGATCTCGGAACAGATCCTGTTGGCCAGGGATACGACAGTATCCATCCTGTTCTGGGGGATGTCCGTGGTTGAGAACTTTGCGATCCCCGATGCGCAGACGTAAAGTCCTGGGCAGGGATTATGCAGATCCGTGGAGGGATATTTCTCTGACTGTGCATATCTCGTCTTGGTCAGGCGCCATCCCTTGAGATCTGATTTGCGGATGCCGGGATAGACTTTCCTGAAGGCGGAAAAATACTCGTCCATGATCTTGGAATCCGATGCGACCCAGAGGGGATCGGTCATGTCAGTATAGCCTACCAGATATACGATATTGCCGCCGTATCCTCTCTCGCCGAAAACGTTGCTGTGATTGACGATCCTGGCGAAAGGCTTGTCGGTGAACTCCTGGTAATAGACCTCGGTACCGACTCTCTTGAGATTGAGCATTATGGTGAGCTGTGACTTGTACATTACGTTCATCAGGGCGTCCCTGTCATCGATGTTGATGGGGAGGCTGTGTGAGATGTTGACGAATGTCCTGCAGGATCCCGTAAAGATGACGAAATCACTGATTATCTCATATCTGGAGGAGTTGCTGAGGACGCATTCGGTCTGGTATGCAAAAGAATTGTCCTCTCTCCTGATGCGCATTATATCTGATACGGTGGTGGACAGATAGATCCTGCCGCCGTTATCAGTGATCTCCTGCATGAGGCCGTTGATCAGTCTGGAAAAGCCGCCATTGAAATAACCGACCTTCTTATGTGCTGCCTTGCCATGCCAGCTGGAATCGTTCCACTCAACGGCGGACTCGAGACCCAGCTTCCTGACCAGGGACAGGAGGTTCTTATCGGTCTTCCTCAGGTGGTGGGGGAGCAGTTCCAGGGATTCCTTGCCTATCCTGGTAGTTGCCAGAAGGCCGCCTGCGTAGGTCATCTCCTCGACGACCGAAACGTCAAAGCCGTGCCTGGCCAGGTTCATGGCGCATGTGAGGCCTGAAAGACCCGCGCCTATGATGCATACCGATTTCCCCATTTATCCAAACTCCAACAAAAAATGTGCTATAAATTTTACCACGATTTACAGCAGGATTAAAGTTACATTTGATACGAAATGATACGCATTTTTCCGATTTTCGGAGCATTTCGTAACTTTTTCCGGGCCTGTCCCTGTTATGCTGAAAATAAGCAGCGCTGCCGGAATATTATTTCGGAGGATAAACAAATGAATACAGTAAAAGATATGTCCAAGGAGTTTCTCATCAGGATCTACGAGCTCAGTGTTTTCCTCAGGCTCAAGGGCCATGCGTCCCTGGGCGAGAGGATAATGACATGTGCCGTGGAGATCACCAACATGAGCAACGTCTCCTGGGCCAGCAATGCTGACGGACACTTCCTGGAGAACATCATCAAGGCATATGAGATGAGTGACAAGCTCATCAGGCTGATGGATATCGTGGAATACCTGAAGCTGGACTACAAGGGCTTTGAAAAGACCAGGGATTCCGCCCTGGCGATCTTCAGGATGAGCAGGGCGTCAGTAAATACCACTTTTGAGAAGATGAATGCCATCCATACCGACCAGGTTATAGAGGACGAGGGCCCGAGACCCTCTGACGCTGTCAAGAACGGCGAGCAGGAGGTGTCTCCCGAGATGCCTTCCGGTGACATCGACATTGAGGAGACGCCGCCTTCCGGGGAAGACAGCGAAACAGGCAGCGTGGTAACGGACGATCTGCCATTCGTAATGAACAGGGAGGGGATGAAGGAAGAGGAGCCCGCTTGAAATAATCCTCCGTTATTGTACTATTAAATGGATAGTTTAAATAACGGAGGTTCCGGGATATGGCTAACAAGGAGAGCAGCAAACTTAAGCTTTTGTACCTTTACGAGTATTTCATGAAGGAAGTCGACCCGGACGGACCGGGAGTGGTCATGTCCGACATGGTCTCCATGCTGGAGGCCAGGACAGGTGAGACATTTGACCGTAAGTCCATATATGCTGACATTGACCGTCTCAACGAGTTCGCCCGTCTGGTGGGATCGGTAAAGAACAATGATGAATTCATTACCCATCAGGGCAAGAGATATTTCAGGGCCGGGCTCAACGGAGAGCTCCAGCTGGCTGAGGCGACATTGATCTCCGACTCATTAAGGACGACGGAGTTCATTCCCGAGGACATCTATCAGAGGTTTGAGGATATGTTCCCCGCATATTTCAACCAGAAGATGAACAACGAGACGGCCAGGCTCTATTCCAGGTACACCGCCCACAGTGACTCCGTGGTCATCGGCATCAACAACATGCTCACATTCTTCCGTGACTGCATCAAGGACGGGGAGCCCCTCATGTTCAAGTACGGATACAAGATCTCACGTGCGGTAAAGGGCGTAAACCATGTGGTTTCGCCCATTATCCTCGACTGGTCCAACAGTCATTACTACCTGATCGCCATAGACAATATGGCTCTGCTCAAGGCCAGCGGGAATACAATGAAATACGATGAGGACACCCTCTCCCGCTGCCTCAGGCGCTTCAGGCTGGACAGGATCGACAGCTACAGGGTCATAGTGCCCGGATCAGACCCGGTCAAGTATATCAGGGACAACGTTCCCTCCAATGCCGCCATCTTTGATGACAAGACAAAGATCGCCCCTGCTGACAGGAAGAAGATCGCATCAGAATGCCTGAAATATCACACTTTTGCGAATGAGGACAAGCTCAGAAAGAGAGTCAGGAATTATATCGAGAATTCCTTCGAGGGCTACAATTCCCAGGAGAACATCAAGCTGATCCCCATGTCCATCGAAGCATCAGACAAGGACAGCGTCTATGCCTGGAAGAACGTCCTGCAGACTTTCTCTGTCCTCAAGGATGCCTTTGCCATCAAGGAGAGGTCCATATCCGAGTCAGACAAGGACAAGAAACTGTCCTTCATCCTGATGGCTCCGGACGTACCTCCCCTGTACAAGTATCTCTTCAGCCTATTTACCTTTGACTATGTAAAGATCTCTATCCAGAACGATGAGATCGCAGCAAAACTGCGGGATTACGCAGAGAGAGTATCAAAAGCTCTTTGACGGAGAACCATTTAGGTGCTAAACTGTGCATAGAAAGAGGCATTGCCGAATAGACGGTTGGCCTCGGTTAATGGTTAAAGATGATAACCGCTATCCTTGGTCGGGGGCGGTTATTTCTTTGTCTTTCGACAAAGAGCAATAATTGAAACTATCAATAGACCAAATGTAAGTATTACACTCAGTAATTCATAATCTGTCATACTGCACCTCCTTTCACCAAGAACAAGTTCTTGGATTTAAGGAGGCCAACCGCCTACCGTTTAAGGTAATGCCTCGTGCTAATTATAGCACATATGTTTGTATTTGTGTGAAGGTATTTATTGGTATAAATCATTGTAATTATGCGATTTGTGAATTATAATTTTTTGGTTATTATTATGCGCATTAAAGGAGTATCACCACATGCAACCGTTAGGTCTGAACGAGATCAGAGAGAGATATCTCAGCTTTTTTGAATCAAAGGGACACCTGAGGATGCCTTCATTCTCGCTGGTTCCCAAGAACGATAAATCAATCCTGCTCATCAATGCGGGAATGACACCTCTGAAGCCTTATTTCACAGGTGCCGAGACACCTCCGTGCAGGAGGGTCACCACATGCCAGAAGTGCATCAGGACTCCTGATATCGAGAACGTTGGACACACTTCACGTCACGGAACATATTTTGAGATGCTGGGTAACTTCTCCTTCGGCGATTACTTTAAGGATGAGGTAATCCCCTGGGCATGGGAGTTCCTGACAAAGGATCTGGAGATGGATCCCGAACTCCTCTATCCCTCAGTATATGAAGAGGATGACGAGGCATTCGAGATCTGGAACAAGGTCATCGGCATCCCTGCAGAGAGGATCACCAGACTCGGCAAGGAAGATAACTTCTGGGAGCACGGTACAGGTCCCTGCGGCCCCTGCTCCGAGATCTATTACGACAGAGGCATAGAGCACGGCTGCGGCAGGCCCGACTGCCGTCCCGGCTGTGAGTGCGACAGGTTCGTAGAGATCTGGAACCTGGTATTCTCCCAGTTTGACAGACAGGAAGACGGAACATACAAGCCTCTGGCTCAGAAGAATATCAACACGGGCGGAGGACTCGAGAGATTTGCCTGCGTAATGCAGGGTGTTGAGAACCTCTTTGAGGTCGATACTGTAAGAAAGATCCTGGACACAGTGTGTGCCAAGGCAGGCAAGACCTACGGCGCAGATGCCAAGGACGATGTTGCCATCCGTGTTATCACTGACCACATGAGATCTTCCACCATGATGATCTCCGACGGCGTTATCCCTTCTAATGCAGGCGCAGGCTACGTTCTCAGAAGGCTCATGAGGAGAGCTGCCAGATTCGGCAAGCTCCTGGGCATCGAGGGCAAGTTCCTGGCAGATATCGCAGACGTAGTGATCGACCAGAACAAGGATGCATATCCTGAGCTGGTATCCAAGTACACAATGATCATGACCATCATCAACAAGGAGGAGGACGACTTCCTCAGGACAGTTGAGGCCGGCACTGCAATCCTCAACGACATGATGGCTTCCGCCAAGGCATCAGGTTCCACAGTCCTTTCCGGTGCAGACGCATTCAAGCTCCACGATACATACGGCTTCCCTCTGGATCTTACAAAGGAGATCGCACAGGATAACGGCCTTACTGTTGACGAAGAGGGCTTTGCTGCTGCAATGAAGGAGCAGAAGGAGAGAGCCCGTAAGGCAACAAAGGAGAACGTATCCGACACTGCATGGGGCGGCAACAAGCTTCCCGACGAGCTCCTGGAGGACAAGTCTTCAACCGAGTTCCTGGGCTACGACAAGCTGGAGTCAGAGGCAAAGATCGTATACCTCATGAAGTCCGACGATGAGGGTGCACTCCACATCACTGACGAGGTCTTCGCAGGTGACACGGCTGTCATCATCCTGGACAAGACTACAATGTATGCCACCATGGGTGGTCAGGTAGCAGACAGCGGCGAGATCTATAGCGGCGATTTCAAGGCAACGGTTACCGGAGTTACAAAGGACAATGCAAATAAGTATCTCCACACTGTAGAGATCACGGAAGGGTCAGTAAAGAGCGGCGCAGTTGTTACCGTCAAGACAGACAGGGTTTCAAGACTGTCCACATGCCGTAACCACACATCCACACATATCCTTCAGGCGGCACTCAGATCCGTTCTGGGCGATCATGTACAGCAGAAGGGTTCATATGTTGATCCCGACAAGCTTAGATTCGACTTTACGCACTTTGCAGCTCTCTCTGATGAGGAGATCAGCAAGGTGGAAAAGATCGTAAACGACATTATCCTTTCAGACCTGCCCGTTATCACAAAGGTAATGAAGCAGGATGAGGCCAGAAAGCTCGGAGCCATGGCTTTCTTTGACGATAAGTACGGCGATGAGGTTCGAGTTGTATCAATTGGCGAGGAAGGTGCAGAGCAGTTCTCCATCGAGTTCTGCGGCGGTACTCACCTGAAGCATACATCACAGGCAGGCCAGTTCAGGATCGTATCCGAGACAGGTATCGCATCCGGCATCAGAAGGATCGAGGCTGTAACGGGCAAGGCTTGCTACGAGATGAGCGTTGCTGACAGGGAGGTCATCTCCGAGACAGCTGACACTCTCAAGGTCAATAAGGACCAGATCGTAAAGAAGTCCGAGAACCTCCTCTCCGAGATCAAGACTCTGGAGAAGGAGATCGAGAAGATCCAGAAGGCAGCAGCAGGAAACGTAGCCGAAGAGGCAGTATCCAAGGCAGAGACCATAGGATCTACTAAGGTAGTAATCGCAAAGGTAGACGCACCTGACGCACCTGCATTAAGAGACATGGCTGACCAGATCAGGGACAGGCTCGACAACGGCTTCGTATTCCTGGCATCAGCAGCCGGCGGCAAGGTATTGTTCACTGCAATGGCTACACAGTCTGCCGTATCAGCAGGCGCACATGCAGGCAACGTTATCAAGGAAGCTGCAAAGGCTGCAGGCGGCGGCGGTGGCGGCAGGCCCGACATGGCCCAGGCAGGCGGCAAGGACGTATCCAAGATAGACGATGCACTGGCTGCTGCAAAGGAAGCTCTTAAGGCTCAGATCGGAGGCTGATGATATGTGCTTATTCTGTGACATAGTAGAAGGAAAGATCCCTTCGACAAAGGTATATGAGAACGATGAGGTCCTCTGCTTCAACGACATCAGTCCCGCAGCTCCCGTCCATGTTCTCGTAGTGCCCAAGAAGCATTTCGACAACATCAGGGATATCGCAAACGGCGAGGATGGTGCCAGATACCTTCTGGCCGTATCCAAGGCCATAGATGAGGTTGCCAGGATCAAGGGCCTCGAGGGCGGATTCAGGGTCGTAAATAACTGCGGAGAGGACGGCGGTCAGACTGTTAACCACGTTCATTTCCATGTTGTAGGCGGCCTCAAGCTCAACGAGCATATCCTCTGATATCGATATGGAATACAGATTCTACGGCTGGCGTGACGCAACATCTGCTGCTATAAGCGATGAGTATAAAGGTATCGCCACGCCGCAGGATCTCTACGATGCACTGACACACGTCTGGTGCGAATATACGTGTGCCCCCAGACTCCGTAAGGACTGGTCTGAGGATAACATCACATTAGGACAGTGCTCCATAACCGCATTCCTCGTTCAGGACATCTTCGGAGGCAAGGTCTATGGGATCCTGAGACCCGGCGGAAACTACCATTGCTATAACGTCATAGACGGTAAGAAGTTCGATCTCACCTCAGAGCAGTTCGGCGATGAGGTGCTGGATTACACTGATAATCCCGAGCAGTTCAGGGAAGTCCATTTCGCAAAGGAAGAGAAAAGGCTCAGATACGAGTATCTCAAGGAAGAACTGAGGAAGTATCTCAATGGCTGAAAAGAAAAAAGGCAGGATCTCCCGGGTACTGTTCATCATCGCACTTGTGATCGAAGTGCCTATCGCTGCCATATTCACCTGCGGCGTTTTTACAATGGCGCTGACAAGAAGCAGGGATGTGATGCCCCTGATGGGCGTTACGGCGATCGCTATAGGATTCATGATCGTAGATCTTTTCCAGATCAAGAGAGTCCAGTTCCATCCGGTGCTGGTGGTATGTAATGCCATAATCCTTAAGCTGGCGGCATTCTGCCTTGGCGGGATCATATTCTACATGGCTCCATCCATACATGTCATCAAGGCAGCTGCGGTCTTTGCAGTGCTGTGTACCATTTGTGTACTGGCTTCCATCGCAATAGAAAAGGACATCAATGACAGGGTCAGTCCCGCGCCTGTCAAGACCACCGGTCAGCAGTTCTTTCCAAATGTGATGGCTTTTGATCTCTACGATGCAAAGGACCATGTGGCAGAAGCAAGGTCAGAGTATGATTCCATCTACGGAAATACGGCAGATGAGACCTCTCCCGTATCCGAAAAAGAGATGCTGGAATATGCATCTATGCCTGTCATCTATCTTGTCATGTGGCTTTCGGAGAGGGGATATATCAGGGTCAGGTTTGAGGACGGCATAAGTCCGCTGGAGACATTCGGTTCTGCGATGGAATACCGCATCTCC
>JAFWFV010000051.1 GCA_017515465.1 Clostridiales bacterium | reverse complement strand
TCATCCAGTTCCTCATCACTGAACTTAAATGAATTGGCTCCGAAGGTGTTCGCAGATACCACGTTGGAACCTGCATCGTAATACTCCTTATGGATCTCCGTGATGACGTCGGGATGGGTCAGATTCCATCTCTCAGGAAGCTCTCCTACAGGCAGTCCCCTGTCCTGGAGCATGGTGCCGAAGCCCCCGTCCAGGAACAACAGATTGTCCTTCATGTATTCACGGATATTCATTTGGTTTCCCTCCTAAATTCACAACTCAAAAGACCGCACTGGCTGCAGTCGTGACCGTCAGAATTACTGCTTCCGTCCCTGATGCCGAACAGAGCCGTTACCGACTTGGAAGGCGTCATCAGGAGGCTGTCATTAAGAGATATCCCGATCCTGGATTCAGGACTGAGGACTGCAAAGACATCCTTCTGGACCTCCAGAGGGAGATCGCCGTATCCCGGCGAATACCTGGATGTCCTGCCCTCGAATCCTGAGCAGAACAGGTCGCATAATGCCTCTACCCTCTCTGCCCCCAGTGCCTGGAGGATCAGTGCCCTGGTGGGTTCGATCCTCTGATATCTCCTGATCAGGCGGTCGTATTCTATCCCTACGGTCGCAGCAAAGGTTATCACCTTGCTGCTGCCTGCCAGGACTCTGGCAAGGCCCTTGGAATCTGTGGTAAAGGGCACCTGGTCAGTTACTGCAAAGCATACCCTGGGCCTGGCCTCAGACTTGAACCTGGATACCGTATCGTTCATGAGATCGGTCATTACCTGATCGTCAGGGATCTTTCTGCAGCCGCTGTATCTCCAGACCTCAGCCAGATCCACATCCGGCAGGTCCTTGTGATCATACTGGCGTACCTCTACACGGATATCCGTCATGCAAACTCTCTTCCCAGTATCGAGGACAGATTATCATTGATACCCTTTGCGACCTCGGGCTTGTTCATGGAATAAACATGAACGTTCGTGATGCCGTTGGCATAAAGGTCTATGATCTGATCCGTTGCATATGCTATTCCAGCCTGCTTCATGGCCTCATCGTCGGTGCCGAACCTGTCAACTATGGTACGGAACCTGACGGGCATGTATGAGCCTGACAATTTGATAGCCCTCTCCACCTGATTGGCCCTGGTGATGGGCATGATGCCGGGAAGAACGGGAACGGTGATCCCCATGTCCCTGGTCTTGTAGAGGAAGTTGAAGAACAGGTTGTTATCAAACACCATCTGTGTGGTGAGGAAATCAACACCTGCATCAACCTTTTCCTTCAAATGCATGAGATCATCCCTCTGATTCCTGCTCTCGGGATGGATCTCGGGGTAGCATGCCGCACCTATGCAGCAATCAGGATAAATTGACTTTATCTCCTGTACGAGTTCCACTGCGTAGTGGTAATCCCAGTCCGATCTGTCAGAATCAGCCCTGTCCTGGGGAATGTCCCCCCTCAGGGCCATGATGTTCCTGACGCCGTTGTCGCGCAGTGCGGATATCCTCTCATGCACCGTATCCTTGTCAGATGAGATGCATGTCAGATGCGCCAGCATGGGAACGTTATATTTCTGCTCTATCTCCTTACTCAGACGGAGCGTGTATTCGCTGGTGCCGCCGCCTGCGCCGTATGTAACACTCATGAATGAAGGCTTAAGCGATGCGATCTTGCCCGCTGCATCCAGGACATTGTCAAATGATGTCTCCAGTTTGGGAGGAAAGACCTCGAAAGACAGGCTCATCTCATTCCTGTTCAGGATATCGATAATTCTCATTGATATTGTCTCCTTTGTATGGCGTTCCGATTATCTTTGTAAGGGCTTTCCTGAGGGGCTTGAACAAAAGCAGGCACAATATGGTATTGCTGGCTGCATGGAGGATGTCAAAAGGTATTCCTGCGATCCACCATCCGACTGCTACTTTAAGGCCCCCGAAGAACAGATACGGCACTGCACATATCATACCAAAAAACAGCCCGTAAAAACCACCGAGAAATATAAAAGACCAGTCAGGCAGTCCCTTCCTGCCCATGAAGTATGCGATCAAAATCAAAAGGGGCCATATATACAGGTACATGATAACCCATATATGCGGTCCCCATATGATCGTTTCTATGCCTGTAAAGATCAGTGATACTATACAGGTCTTAAGTCCGTAAGTTACTGCAAATACTATGAACAGCGTTGTAACCAGTTCGACATTTGCTATGCTCTGCAGAGACCATTTTGCAGCCTCTATAAGAGCTGTCATGATACCGATGGTTGCAATGTCCCTTGCAGTAAATCTCATTTAAGCTTCTGCTTGGTAGATCTCATAAGCGAACTTGAAATTATCTCCGTCAGCGACGGGCTGCTGATCTGCACCGTACATGCCGTACTCATCATTAACGTAGATGGACCAGTATGCTCCGTCCTGATCGTAATCAGCCGTTACGCCGTTGATGGCTGTGATGTAGAGACCATAGTCACCGTCAGAACCCTCGTATGAGAAATCTCCCTTGGCCTGGAGCTCATCCATCAGTCCGCGGAGGAATTCTGCATCCGTCTTGCCCTCATATGACTTGCTGTTGCCGTCCTTGTCAACGACAGTTACGGTATATGCCTTTGTACCCTCTTCAGCCTGAGGCCTGTTGAGGAAATAGATCAGGGCAAATATACCTGCCAGAACTACTAATGCTGCAGAAACTCCTGCGATTATGGCAACCTTGCTGCTACCGGACTTCTTTGTATCCATAACACGACTCCTTTGTTAAGAAATAACCTCGGATATGATACTACACTATCATCTTAAATCCAAGTTCTTCCTTCATAAGTATTATGAGAGGGATGCCGAAGAGAATTGGAAAAAATGAAGTGTTCGCCACGACAGACACAAAGAAGACCATCCAGTTGATGTCAGGATATATGAGTGCGACGGATGGCGTGATCATCACAGCCTCCAATATAGCCTTCAGGAACAGTATCACGGAAAAATGGATGATGTTTCCGGGAGTCCTGAGATAAGGCCCATTATTAGCTACCTTTTTCCAGTACAGCAGGAACAGGAATGGTCCGGCAAAATTAGCCAGAAGGCCTGCTATAGAACTCCACATCAATTGACCTGATACGGCATCCATGACCAGGTTCATGATCGCGAAGATGATGCATCCCGGCGTGCCGTAAAAGAGGGCATAAACAGGACCCAGAAGCGTTACCGGCCTGATGTCCGTAAAGCCGGGTATAACCTCCATGACTTTAAAGGGTATTGCAACAAGGAGGTAAGCTATTACGAGGATGATATAGATCCTGATCTTATGCTTCATCTGATGCCTCCCTGCCTGAAGGGATTATCTCAACGATATTACCCGCGACGACAAACAGGACTCCTGCCACGATCCATGGGGTCAGTACGGTCTTGTCGATCATCGAAGCCGGCATGACCAGTCCCCAGATGACAGAGAATACGATCTCCATCGAATAGATGATGGTGGCATTTGCCGGGGTGGATTTCTTCTGTGCAAAGATGTTCAGTGTCTGGGCAAAGGCAATGATGAAATATGAGTAGATGGCCAGGCTTGCTATTATGTCCCTCTGGAGGGGGAGCTGCATGAAAGATCCCGGGTCCGTGATGAGCCATATAATGGCAGTTACTATACCAACGGTCATGGAGAGGAATGACGACAATACGATGGGATCGTTTTCTGATGCAAACCTGTTGAGCAGAACTATGTAGAACGCCCTGATGATGCATCCTGAGCCGATCATAAGGATCCCCCAGAACTGTCCTACCGATGCGGTATTCCCCACGGCTAGTATTATCCCGCTCAGTACCATTCCTGCAGATACCCATGTCTTTACCCCTACCTTCTGTCTCATGGTAAGAAGGATTACAGGCAATATGACGGCTGTCATGGATAATGTGAATGCGCCGGATGACACGTCAAAGGACTTCAGTCCGTAGAGATATAAAACGTTATATGATCCGTTCATCAGACCCAAAAGGAGGCATCTTAAGATGACCCTTTTGGCATCTCTTTTCAGTTCTCCTATGATCCTTCTGAAAAAACACAGAGCCAGGAGGATGGAACCTGCAGCAGAAGTAATGCATGTGGTGGCAAATGGCGATACCATATCGGGGATACAGGCAAATATTATGACCTCAGTGGACCAGCAGAGGGTTACGCACAATAGACACAGATTTGCCTGGATCCTGTTCATTGGCAGTTACACCTTTCTGTTTATCCAGTTGCCCCTGTAGAACCTGACAGCATAGAGCAGCAGCTGGACCGTCTGTGATACCAGTATGGAGAACCATACAGCCTGGAGCCCGAAATCATAGACAAAAGCCAGCAGGTAGGTTATTCCGGGCTGTACCAGGGTAACGGAGATCGTGGCACCGACCAGGATGAACTTGACGTCTCCGCCGCCTCTTAGTGATCCGCCATAGATGATCTTGGCTACCTGAATGGGCATTATGACTGCGATATACATACTGATCATGTCTCCCATCAGGAGCATGTGTTCAGTATCAGGAAAATACAGATTAAAGATGCTCCTGCCGAATATCAGGATCAGCAGTGACATGGCGGTCGAAGTCAGGAAACCGATCTTCAGCGCAGACTTGACGTATCTCTTGGCGAGGGCGTCATCCTTCTGTCCGATACTCCTGCCTACGAGTGCGATACATGCTATCTGCAGACCATCGCCGAATCCGAATCCGATGTTCATGAAAGCCATTCCCACGTGATTGGCAGCATTGGGATCGGTTCCCAGCCTGGCCGCCATGATGGAATTGATTATGAATCCGACCCTGGTGAGGAGTAGTTCCCCCAGGATCACGATGGATATCCTTGCCAGAGTCCTTATATGCTCAGGTATACCGCTGATCTTCTGTTTGAAGATGAATCTTAAACTGATGAATCCGTCTTTTCTCATGACGGAAAGCGTACTCATGATACATGCGACAAATGTACCTGCAACGGTAGCTATGGCAGCACCTCTGACGCCCAGTCTGGGGAAGCCCAGATGGCCTCCGATAAGCAGGTAGTTCAATATGACGTTCACTATGTTGGACGTCAGGTTGGTGGTCATGGAGATCCTGGTATTTCCGCACCCTCTCTGGGCAGCGTTTATGAAGAGCGAAACGAGAGTAAAGATGGATCCTCCCATGACTATCCTGAAATAAGTGGTGGCTGCCTCAGTAGAGTCCTCGTTCGCACCTCCGAACACCACTATCTGTCTGGCAAAGATAACGCACAGAATGCTCACTATTATGCACGCACCGATGGTGTATGCCAGTCCCGTCAGGAAGAGCATGTTGGCTTCTTTCTGTTTATTCTCACCCTTCCTTCTGGCGACCAGAAGACCTATGGCTATATTTACGGAAAAGAACAAGGTAAATAGTATCAGCCTGGGCTGGTTAGTAATGCCTATTGCAGATACCTCGGCGCGTCCTATGGATGAGACCATGTAGGTATCAACCATACTGATGAACACGATAAGCATGCCTTCCATAACGGCAGGCAGTGCTATCCTGAGGGTCTCATTACGTATCTCTCTGCGGGAAAGCTCGCTCACGGCTGATCAGCACCTTTCTATTCCCAGGTCCTTGAGGACATATGGGAATATCAGTTCCAGCCATGCCTTGAGGGCAGAAGCGGTATGAACATATGTGGCGTGGTTCTGTCCCTTTGGATTCGGAATAGAAATGGAGGCTGTCCTGCCGTCCTCACTCTTGAATACCAGTCCCTTGCCTGCGCAGTAGGAGGATAAGGAATAGACCTTTCCGTCCAGCTCCGGGAAGCGGCTTATGATCTCATATGCCTGCTCATCCCTCAATGTGAATATGATGTCATTGGCATCGAATACGGAAGGATCAGTCCTCCTGGTCCTGTAATGAGAGATATTTATCCCGCAGGTCTCCCTGACCGTTGCCACCATCTCAGGGTCGAGTTCTTCGTCAGATCCTGCCTTGAGACCTGCAGATTCACAATAGAGTTCGCATCCTATGGACTTATCGTCCCTCAGCCTGAAAGGCGCCCTGCTCCTGATGAGGTCCGTAAATATGCCTTCGCAGGCAGATGACAGTCTCTTGTTATCGTCACATACGAACAGCACGGAACAAGTATATGTTCCGTCGAAATCCTCTATGTCGGAGAAGCGTTCATCCGATGTCATTTCTGCTCCCTCAGGAACATCCCCTCCCTTGCCGCAGGCCTTGGAAAGCCTGTTCATGTAAGCCTGTGACAGACCCTTGCCTCCGAATCCCTGCGCGAGTATTATCCCCACATCCTGCAGATCCAGATGTCTCAGACCGTCGAACAGGAAATGTGATGCTGCAGCAACATCCAGAGATCTGCCGTAAGCATATGTCTCAGTGTGGGCAGATATTATCTTATCCCCCAGCTTATCCACCAGCGAGCACACCTCATCACCTGCATATATGCCGATCCTGGTGGCAGGCGAATCCTTTAGTATCTCTCTGATCCTGAATATGAACGGCGCTGCGATATCAACCAGATCCTGCTTCGCATCGTCATCAAGCTTCTTGAAATCCAGATAGCTCTTGTCCTCTGAGGGAACGTATTCGCTCTCCAGTTCATCGTTTATTATTACCGCTTTCTGAGGCAGATCCATGATCTCCACAGATGCCTTGGGGGCATAGTGCCTGTATTTCATTCCGGGGGATCTGGGAGTCTGGCCCTCCTGCAGTTTTCCTGCGGTTTCCACGCTGCCGCAGACATCCTCTATCATGGCGGGGGTTACGGCTCCTGGTCTCAGGACGACGGGGATCTCTCCCGTGCAGTCAACAACGGTGGATTCCAGTCCGTAAAGACATTCACCGCCGTCTATTATTCCGTAGACACATCCGTTCATGTCGTTCATGACATGCATGGCAGTCGTTGGTGACGGGCTGCCTGAAAGGTTGGCGGAAGGTGCTGCCACGGGGACGCCGCATTCCCTGAGGAATTCATTTGCAGTCTCGTTGGAGGGCATCCTGATGCCTACGGTATCAAGTCCTGCTGTTACCTCGTCAGGTATCCTGCCGCTCTTCTTCATTATCACGGTGATGGGACCGGGCATGAAGGAATCGATGAGCTTTTGGGCAGTTGGAGTGATCTCAGAAACGCAGTCTGCGATCTGGCTCTTGTCAGCTATATGGCAGATCAGAGGATTGTCAGAAGGCCTTCCCTTTGCTTCGAATATCTTCTTTACTGCATCTGCATCATAGGCGTTGGCACCCAGGCCATATACGGTCTCTGTGGGAAAACCTATTACCTCTCCCGAAACCAGATGGGAGGCACAGTCCTTTATGCCCTCATGGTCTGTCCTGTCTGCCAGGACCGTGCGCTCATATATCCTGTTCCTGTTCATCTTTACTCCTCACCGTCATCTCCCGATCCGAGTCCGTCAGCAGCTGCTGCGACCGTCAGGGCATCTATTATCTCGTCCAGGGATCCTGCCAGGATCTCCTCTAACTTGTACAGGGTCAGGCCTATCCTGTGATCGGTCACTCTGCCCTGATGGTAGTTATATGTTCTGATCCTCTCGGATCTGTCACCCGTTCCGACCTGTGATCTCCTGTCACTGTCAACGGCTTCCTTTTCCGCACTCCTGGTCATTTCCCAGAGACGGCTCTTGAGGACTGCCATGGCTTTGTCCTTGTTCTTGATCTGGCTCCTCTCATCCTGGCACTGGACCACGAGTCCCGTGGGGATATGAGTGATCCTGATGGCGGAATCAGTCTTGTTTATGTGCTGGCCGCCTGCGCCTGATGCCCTGTACCTGTCGATCTTCAGATCAGAGGGGTTGATCACCACGTCTGCCTCATCTGCCTCAGGGAGCACTGCGACGGTACAGGTGGAGGTATGGATCCTGCCGCCTGATTCGGTCACCGGGACTCTCTGGACCCTGTGTACGCCGCTCTCGAACTTGAGACGGCTGTAGGCACCGTATCCTTCTATCTCCATGACGATCTCCTTGTATCCGCCCAGCTCGGTCTTGTTCTCATCCACGGTCCTCACAGTAAATCCTCTCAGGACTGCATATGACGAATACATCTTTACCAGTGTCGCGGCAAAGAGTGCTGCCTCCTCACCTCCTGCTCCGGCACGGATCTCCATGATGACCGATCTGTCATCCCTGATGTCACGGGGAGACAGGATCAGTTTGATCTCACCTTCAAGTGATTCCGACTCTGCCTTTGCCTGTTCGAACTCCTCCGAAGCCAGCTCCCTCATGTCGGGATCCTTTTCGTGGTCCAGTATCTCCCTGGCCTCGTTCATGCGGGATATTGCGCCTTCGTATCTCCTGACCGTCTCCGCCTTGGGGGTAAGGTCAGCAAGCTCCTTTGTAAGGCGCATGTATTCCTTCATATCTGAAGCCACTCCGGGGTCGGATAACGCTGTGGTTATCTCGTCCACCCTCACAGTTATAACGGACAGCCTGGACAGATCAATCGCCATCTTGGACAGTCTCTCCGATCGTCGGTTCTGTTCTTTCCATCTGGCTGTTCAGGTATTTCAGGATGTCCGCAGGTGTATAGTCCTCACCCAGTGCGTGATTTACTGATCCGCCTGCCAGTGTGTGATACATAGAGTCGTGGTCCTTAAATACAGTGGGTGTCATCATGTAGAAATCCCTGAACCTCTCGATGGCATTCTTGCCCAGTACGAGAACGCCTACGCCGTTTTCGGCAAAGCATGTTCTGACCGTTACCAGATCATCGTTGCTGAGCATCATGTTGTTGATTACGATGAAGTTATACTTCGTCTGTTCAACGGGTGTCCTCTCCGCTACCAGCTCACCGTCAGGATCGAATTCCCTGGTGTGGAATTCAGGGCTCTTGACAGGCATCGTATCCTCTGAGATGGGATCGGGGAATACCACCTTGGATCTGATCTGATCCAGCTCCCTGGGGAACTCGCCTATCCAGTATACAGTTACGTCGTTTCCGACGAATTCCAGAGCCAGGTCGGTCATCTTGTTTCCTTCATTATTCTGCGCCTGACTGTCTGCAATGTTCTGTGTCATGATCACGAGGACAACTATTGCAGCGATTGTGATCAGGAGCACTGCGAGCATTCCTCCAAATCTGCCGTTATTCATTTCTGTTCCCTCCCGATATATGGTTTAACTCCCTCGATAACGGGCTTTACGAAATCATCCTCGGATGATGCGCACATCAAGCCCAGTCCGTCCAGGTAGGGCTTGATGAAGTTAGAGAATGTATCGTGGACATATTCCTTTTTCTCGGAATAATCACCCTCCAGTATGAACAGCCACCGGAGCTCTCCCTCCTTGTTTACCCTCATGAGCCTGACCCAGATCCTGTCTATTGCGGGCTCGACCTTGAGGAATTCCTCCAGCATGCCGTGGAGCTTTGCCGGGTAGTGATCGGGCTCGCCCACCTTTGCAGTGTCATCACCGCCGTGCATCATGTCTGAGATCATGGACAGCATCTGCCTGCCGAAGAGCACTTCCTCCAGGCCGGGATTGATAACGAATCCCTCGATATTGGGGTTCGCCATGCACACCTCCAGGACCTCTTCAAAGCTTGATATCACGCCCGTAAGAGGCCTGGTCTCAGACTTGACCTCATAGCTCTTTGTATCGGCGAAGATCGCCATGTACTGCTTGCCATTGGCATCTGACAGAGCCTGGAGCGAAGGCTGTCCCCCATTTACGATCGACAGGGGAACGATGAACCTGCATATGGCCGCCTCCCTCAGGAGTGCGATCATGTTCTCCTCCGACGGATCGGTCCTCACGTCGTTCATCAGCTCATTGAGCTTTTTGTTGTCTATAACCTCGGTCAGTACAAATCTGTCATCTGCCATAGATCACCTCATCCTAAATACTTGCTGCACAGAAAAGCAAAGATGGGGACCGTAAGGAGCATCAGTGCAAAGGACATTACTACGGTCCTCGCCGCGAACTTCGGTGCGGTGTTTTCCTTTTCTGCATATAAGACGTTCATGATACCGCAGGGCATGGCCGTCATCATGACGATAACGGACGCAGTCTCCTTGGACAGCGGTATGTATTTCGATGCCAGGATCACCAGTCCGAACATGATGGCCGGCAGGAGGATCAGCCTGACAAAAGATACGATAAATGAATTCCTGTCCACGAATATCTTTTTGACATCGATGGTGGTCATGATGGAACCTGCGATTATCATGGACAGCGGTATGGTCATGTCGCCTACGAGATTGATGGTCCCGATGACGAACTCAGGCATCCTCCAGGGGATGACAAACAGTACGATCGCCAGGATCGATGCCGCCGTTACGGGATTCATGAAGAGCTGCTTGGGCTTGAACTTCTCACCTGACAGGATGTGGACTCCTATCGTGTAGAAGAACACGTT
>JAFWFV010000050.1 GCA_017515465.1 Clostridiales bacterium | reverse complement strand
GGGTACAAACTCTCGACCATTCCGGTGGTTATTACGATGAGGCCACACCTGTTCCCATCCCGAACACAGAAGTTAAGCTCATCAGTGTCGACAATACTCGGCTGGCAACGGCCCGGGAAGATAGATCGCTGCCGGATTATAATCCTCAATAGCTCAGCTGGTAGAGCGTTCGGCTGTTAACCGAAATGTCGTAGGTTCGAGTCCTACTTGAGGAGCCAGATAACTCCCTTTGCTTATGCAGAGGGAGTTTTTTTATTGACACTTTTTTACCCGTCGGTACATAATTAGCTATGATGATTCTTAAACATGACGACAAGCGTGTGATCAGCATATTAGGTCACAGCAAGGTAGACGATAAACAGGTCTACCGTTTATCCACATATACATACTGTTATTCATCCGGTCCTTCACATCTCATCAGGTCAACGTTGACTGGAGAGGTGGTTTCTTTATCCGATGCTGAATGGTCTCTGATAGGTCCTGAAACGGCAGGATCTGTCACAGGCAGCGCTGTTATTGATAACCAGCTGGATGATCTGGTCCACAGGTGCATCCTGGTCAAGGCGGATGAGGATGATTACAAGAGATATAAGCTCGCTGTTTCCATACTCAAGACCATGGATAAGAGCAAAAAGGGAGTCCATAGCTACACTATATTGCCTACTACAGGCTGTAATGCCCGCTGCACTTATTGCTACGAAGAGGGCATCAAGGTATCCACAATGGATGAGGCCACGGCTGCCGGGACAGTTGACTTTATTGATCGTACCAGGTCCGAAGGTGAGATCAGGATCACCTGGTTCGGCGGAGAACCACTGGCTGCGAACAAGGTGATCTCAGGGATATGCAGTGGCCTGAATGAGAGAGGGATCAGTTTCAGATCTGAAATAGTTACCAATGCGTCTCTGCTAACTCCTCAGCTGATGGAGGAGGCCGCTTGTAATTGGCATCTTGACAGGGCACAGGTCTCTGTTGACGGTGTCAGGAGCGATTATGAAGCGCGGAAACAGTTTGCAGATCCCGCAGCTCACAACTATGATACGCTGATCGATTCCATCGGAATGCTGCTGGGCAGCGGCATCAGGACAGTCCTGAGATGCAATTACGATCAGGGTAATCTGGAGGACATGATCTCTTTCTGGGAGGACATATATAACAGATACGGAGCAGACGAGAACCTTAAGATATATGCTTCGATGCTGTTTCAGGCCCAGAAGGACGAAGAGTGTGTTGTTCTTCACCGGAGGATGCTCGAACTGAAGAGCGAGGCGATCAGAAAGGGATTCGTACTTCTGGAGAGAAAAGAGAAGACCCCGAAGTTGAAGGCTTGTCTTTGCATGGCTGATTCGGATGGTAAGAGCGTAGTGATCGCACCGACGGGAGAGCTCTATCACTGTGAACATCTCCCAGGGAACACGTCCTTTGGCAGCATCTTTGACGGGGATATCGTGATCGGAAGTGACCCGCGGGCTTTGCTGGAGGCTGATGACAGGTGCAGAAAATGTCCCTTCCTGCCTGAATGCACACCTTTCAGAAAGCACGGATGCCCTGACTGGTTTGAGTTTTGCGACAGGGTCAAGGCAGTAGAGTCTGAATATCTGCTGGAAGGGTTGATCTCTCAATAAATCCTCGTATATTAAAAAATATTGAACCAAAATAAAAAGATTTGGACCTATAATTATAGGTGGTTATCATTATATCTGTGGGGGACTGATATGAAGAATAGTGTTAAAAGGTGTTTTGCTGCAATAACCGCATCATTTATGGTATTCAGCTTTGCAGTTGCTGCGAGAGTAAGTGCTGCTGATGCACCAGAAGAAGTCTCATTATATTCTCTTCAGAGTGAGCACGAGGGTTACATCGAGATACCGGGTGACCATTACACGGAGTACCAGATAGATCCTGCGGAGCTCGGCCTGGATAACGGAGCGGCTCCTACTTACAGGATCATTAGCAAATCAGCAGCCGGTTATACCGGAAATGACTATAACTACTCCGCCATAACAGTTTCAGATACCGGCCTGGTAACCCCCGGTTTTTATACCTGGTACTGGCTGCCTACGGGATACGGTTATTCATATCCGGTCGAAGGCTATACCAAGATAACCACAGATCCCAAGACAGGAACTGCAGTAGTACGTGTAACAGCCGGATCGGAATACCGTGATATCATCTTCCATCATTACAGCTATGGTGAAGTGTATGCAGAGGAACAGATCGATAACTTCCTGGCGGAAAATGCAACTCCTGATATGTCGATCTATGAGATCGCTGAGCTCGGAGCAAGGTTTGCCGCATCTTTTGATTATGCAGCAGGAGCCAGTTATGCTGACGACATGATCGTCAGGGGCGGAGGAGACTGCTGGGGCAGTACGGACATAATCGTAAAGATCTGTGAGAGATATGATATCAAGGCATGGGGACGCAATGGCCGTAAAGATGCCTATGCAGGAAGCGGGCACAGGAATGCCCTTGTAGAGGATAGTGCCAACGGTGTGTGGTATGAGGTCGAAGCCGGATATTCAGGAAGGCCTGCCCCCAGATACTATGAGGTCAGGACCAGAACATCCTTGTTCAGCTACCGCATGAATTCTGACAGGACCACCATCGAGGTCTATCAGTATGATGAGGAAACATCCAAGCTCAAGACGACAAAAGAGATCAGTTTTCCTGATCAGATCGACGGACATACGGTTACATCCATTGGAAGGAACTTCATCAGTGATTCGATGTACGACTGCATGAACATCGAAAGAATATCGATCCCCAAGACGATCACGAACATAGCTGCCAGTGCATTTGTGGACTGCAATAAGCTTACTGACATCTATTATGAGGGGACTCAGGAGGAATGGGATCAGATCACCATAGGAACCGGCAATGAGATCATTCAGTCTGCAACGGTCCATTGTAACAGCGTCGGCATGCATGAAAGCGCTCAGGTCCTGGCGAGCACCATTGCCCTCAATGACAGGATAGGAGTCAATTACTTCCTGTCACTTCCTGAGGAGTTCCTGAACGATGAAGGTGCATATGCTGAGGTCAACGGTGAGAGATGCACGATCTGCAGCCCTGACAGCAAAGGAAGATATCCTGTCGTATATAGCGTGGCTGCGGCCGAGATGAGAGACGATCTCGTTCTCAGTCTCCACCTCAGTGATGGCAGCGTATATCCTTTACTGGACAAGAAAGGTGTAAATGTTACTGATACAGGATTCCATTATTCCGTGGCAACATACATTTCAGATGCCAATTCTTCCGGGAATGCCAACGCAGCTCTTATAGAACTCCTGAAGCGAATGGCGGATTTTGGAAAATATGCTCAGATCATGTTCAACCACAATCCCGATCTGGGTTCCCTGTCTGACATATCAGGGGATGTTGCGGATGTAACCGAGGCCGATCTCAGCAGATACAGGTCTGTTGTTACTCAGGCATTTCAGCCTAAGATCACGTTTACAGGTGCAACGCTGGCTCTGGATTCTGCGACCAGGATCAATTTCAAGTTCCAGCTGGCAGATGGTGAAGACATTAACGACTATAGTTTCTATGTTGATAATAACCTGTTAACTGCCGGATCTAATGGAGATTCAGACCTCCAGTATGATGCATCCAGCGGCAGATATGTGGTAACGATCAAGAATATAGCAGCAGCGGAACTCCAGATACCGCACAGCGTACTGGTCAAGGATTCTGAAGGAAGGGTAGTTGCAGGCACTTATGAATACAGTGCGCTGAGCTACGTAAGCATGATCCTTACACGTGAGCAGAACAACCCCGGAAGCGTGGACAGCAATCTGCTCAATATCGCAAAGGCTACGTATCTGTATAACAGGGCAGCCATGGCATATTTCAATATAACGGAACCTCAGGCATCCGCCGCTTCTGTAAGTGTGCAGGCTGCGAACGCTGTAGTTGATGATACATCCGGTGATGAAACGGTCATTACCGAAGCATCCGTTCCTGATGAGGAAATGATTGTGCCTGAGGAGACCGGAGAAGAAGTAGTCAGTGAAGAGGAAGATTCCTCAATAGAGACATCTGACATGCTTTCGGAAGAGACTGAGGAATATATGTCAGAAACTATTGATTTGGAACTTGTCAGTTGACTTTTGTGGCCGGTAGCTTTATTATTGATTATTATTATGTATACGTATGGGAGTAATGATTATGGACAGAGAAAGGTATGAGAATCTTGAAATTGAAGTAATCAATTACGAAGAAGAGGATATTATCACGAGCAGCTTCGTTTGCCAGTATGAGTTACCGGAGTAATCGGTTCCCATATTTTTGATGGGATAATATGATTATTCTGCATGAATCACAATTTAATCTGCAATTTCCGGAGACCTTTGTACGTATACAGAGGTCTTTGTTTTGTTAATCGATGGAGGAATTTACTAATGAAAAAACTGATATCCCTATGTTTGTGTGCCGGGCTTATGCTGTCAATGACATCATGCAGCGGAACAAAGACAAATGATACTGAGAGAGAAACAGAAATAGAAACCGAAGCATCAGAGGTTATCGAAGAGACGGATGATACAGATACCCCTGATGATTTTAGTCCTGATTTTACATTTACCACGACTGACAGGGACGGCAGGGAATATACTGAGGCCTTCTTTTCCCAGCACGAAGTCACCATGGTGAACTTCTGGGAGCCCTGGTGCGGCCCCTGCGTCGGTGAGATGCCTGAACTGCAGCAGCTGTACAGGAATTATTCTGACAAGGGATTTGCCATCCTGGGCGTTTATTCCGAAACAATGATGGAGAGTGACGTTGACCAGATCATCAGTGATACAGGTGTCGAATACCCCATACTCCACTATGCCCCAGAGTTCGATCAGTTCAAGACCGGATATGTCCCTACGACAGTATTCGTTGACAGGAACGGACATATACTCAGCGCCTCAGGGAATCCTCTCATTGTAGGAGCCAATTCCTACACCGGATGGGAAGAGATCATAAGGCAGTACCTCGGTAATTGATATGAAGAGATATGTCATCCCGATAGTCCTGGTAGCGGTCTCATTAGTACTTATAACTGCCGGATTGCTGCTGGGGCAGAATACCGACGTGCTTCATAAAGCAGTCAAGATATGCATGGAGTGTGTCGGACTTGGATAGGAAGAAGGTCAGATTAGGTATCCAGGCAGCGGCAGCCCTGATCCAGAATGCCAACTTCAAAGGCTTTATAACCGGTCAGATCTATGAGGGTGCCACTAAACAGGTCTGTGTCCCGGGACTCAACTGCTATTCATGCCCGGGAGCAGTGGGGGCATGTCCCATCGGCTCACTGCAGTCGTTCCTGAGCGGAATGAAGTTCAGGTTCCCTTACTATGTCCTGGGGTTTCTGATCTTTTTCGGTGCCGTACTGGGCAGGGCAGTATGCGGATTTCTCTGTCCATTTGGCCTTCTGCAGGACCTGATCTACAGGATCCCCTTCATAAAGAAGAACAGCTTCAGGATCGACAGATACCTGAGATATCTGAAATATGCAGTGCTTGCTGCCCTGGTGATAATCCTTCCCATGACCTTCGAACTGACGCCGTTTTTCTGCAAATATGTCTGTCCGGACGGAACGGTCGCGGGGATAATGCTGGCCATAGCGGATGAGAGAGTGAGATCGGCGTTAGGACCGCTGTTCAGCTGGAAGCTGTGCCTCCTCCTGATCTTCCTGGTTACGGGATTGATAATATACAGGCCATTTTGCAAATATATCTGTCCGCTGGGTGCCATATACGGTTTCTTTAACAGGGTATCTGTCTACAGGATGACACTCGATACCAGTAAGTGCATCAGCTGCAAGGCATGTGCCGGCGTATGCCGCATGAACGTGGATCCTTCGGTCAAGCCAAACAGCATGGAATGCATCAGATGCGGAGAGTGCGTCAGCCAGTGCCCGTCGGGGGCCCTTCATATGGGTTTTGGCACTGGAGCTGCCCGTAAGGAGTCAGGAGCAAAGTAGATCCTGCAATTTTCTCACGAAGCTTTCTTCTGTCTCAGGTGATGAACCAGTACGACGATGATAATGGCCACTACGGTGACTATGGTCACAGGCAGGCCGCCCTCAGGTCCGAATCCGCCGCCTGTCATAAGAGATGATGGCGAAGATGACAACGTCGTGTGGATCAGTGAGACACCGCCGGAATTACCTGATACCTCCAGTCCGAATACGTTGCCCTGGGTGAAGTTCCACATGGTGTGGGCAGCACATACGATCCAGATGTTGCCTGTATAGTACGAGATCAGGGCATAGAGCACTGAGATCAGTATCAGGTTGATAAAGGCCAGAACGGAGAAGCCCGGATTCAGGCCGTGGAATATGCAGAAGAGGAGGGAGGATGCTGCGATCGCGGGAATCAGGCCGAACCTGGATGCGATCCTGGGCATCATGTAGCCCCTGAACATGACCTCCTCACATGCTCCCTGGATCAGCCACATGAGCATATATGACAGTAGCAGAGGTACAGAACTTAAAGGTATGCCGAATCCCGTGACCTTGATCTGACCCGAGATAACGAGGATCAGGAAGACCGATGCGATCATAACCAGTCCTGCTGCGAGTCCTGACAGATACCGGGGGATTATATGCTCCTTTTTGAATCCCAGCCCGGTTCCCAGATCACACCTCTCGAACACTCTGGTCCTGATGCAGTAGTATGCGATGATCAGGGCATATCCTAATGCCATCGACAGCAGAAAGGCAGGAGTACTCATCAGGACTCCTATTATGTCAGCTCCCGATGTCAGAACATCACCGACTGATTTAACAGACCGGAGGCTGTACATGATGTTAGTCAGGTAATCGCCGTTGGTCAGCAGCAGCGGCGGTATCATGGCCAGGAGCTGGAATACGGACAGGAGCACCAGAGGCCTGAAGAACTGGCTGATGCTGAAGCTCAGGCTGTTCAGCCTGCCTGATGCCCTGTATCCATATACGGATGTCAGAGTGGATCTGTATTCTTTGCGCTTCTGATCTCTTATGGCCTGTTTCTTTGCTCTGATAACCTCACGGTCCGATATGGACAGAACGGATACGGTAAACCTCTCGCTGCCGAGGAGACGGATCGAGACATAGATGCACAGAGCAGTCATGAGCAGAGTATTGAGAGTGGAGACTGCTATGGCGATATAGTTGGCTTCCCCGGTCAGAGCAAGTGCTATGCCCAGATACTGTCCGTACAGAGGGATGTATTCATATATTCCGAGGAATTCCTCTATATTCTGCATGCAGGTAATGCACAGCAGGATGAATACGAAGAATACCGGCAGGAATGCAGTCTGAGCTGATATTACATTGTTGCTCATGACTGATATCATGATCACGAGTGATGCTATAAAGAAGGACAGCACTGAGATCATGATGAAAGCCAGCAGCACCCCTGACCTGTACATCGGAACAAACAGCAGCGGTATCGATATGACAAAGGCCGGTATCATTGAAGACAGCCAGACACCTATGATGTTCCCCAGTACGATCACGTATCTCGGAACGGGGGTCATCAGTATGGCGGCAAAGGCATTCTGCTCCTTTGCTCCTGCGATGACGTTTGTTCCCTTGGTCATGCATGCGTAAAGCGCTATGATGAAATAAGTCAGAGGGATCAGCATATATGCCAGGGACTTGAATACCGGTGAATACGTGCTCGTCTCATCCGGGTTTTCCTCTCCCATCACCATGCCGTTGAATACATCATGTTCAGAGACGGGTATACCGGCTTCGATCTTAAGGAATGATGCATAGTTATCCAGGATGTGAGTCTTGACACCTTCCTTTATGTCGTAGTATTCCAGTTTGTCCGGGGGATAGAAAGTAAGGAGGTTCCCGTCCTTGTCAAATACGATGGTGACGACTGCATCATCTTCCTTCATGAAAGATGAGAAAGTTGCCACGTCAAATACATAGGGGTGTTCCCGGATTATGAACCTGTAATCCTCAGTCTCGAGATTGTCGAGAAAATCCATGAAGGAATCGGTGGGATTAACGACTTCCACTCCTGCAGCAGGTTCCGGCCTTGCCCAGTACCACCTCCAGGAATAATACCAGGCACCCATGACGAGACTGAAAATGACGAAACCGGTAAGGAGCAGGGCAACGCCGACCGGCAGGGAGGCTGTTGCTCCTCCGGCTCCGTTGTTCCTGAACGCATTGCGTATGATCGCCTTGAGTGCCCTCATCTGATGATCATCCCTCCACGTGGTTCTTGGTATACAGGTCAAAGAAAGCGTCTTCAAACGTTTCCTTGCCTGTCAGTTCACACAGTTCCCGGCTGCTTCCCGATGCTACGATCTTTCCGTCCACCAGGACTCCGATCTCATCACAGAGACTTTCTGCCAGTGAGAATATGTGTGTTGATAATATGATCGTTCTTCCATCCTTTGCCAGTTCCTTCAGATAATCAGTGACCTGCTTGGATGTCAGGATGTCCAGACCGTTTGTAGGCTCATCGAATATGATGACCGGAGGTTCATGGATGAGGGAGATGCAGATGGATATCTTCTGTTTCATTCCCGTCGACAGTTCCACGATCCTCTTGTTGGCAAAGGGAGTGATCCCGAACCTGTCAAAATCCCTGGTCCTCCTCTCGGCAAGCCCTTCGGAAGGCAGGTCGTACAAAGCTGCAAAGAACTCGTAAAGCCTGTTGGGCGTGGACAGGGGATCGAGCTTGACCTCGGTAGTGAGGAAGCCGATGAGCTTATGGATCTCCAGGGTGTCCATGGCCGTGTCCTTGCCGCAGATCCTGATCACGCCTTCGGTGGGTTTCAGGAGTGTCGCCATCATCTGCATGAGGGTCGTCTTGCCCGCGCCATTGGGACCCAGCAGTCCGTAGATGGTACCGGGCTTAACGGTAAAGGACACGCCTTTTACGATCATCTCAGCAGAGGAGTATCTCTTTTTAACGTCGATTACTTCAATCATTTGATGCCTCCGGCCAGTTTCTTGCTGCACTTTTTCATCAGGAAGAGTCCCAATGACAGATTGACCGCTATAACGATCAGGTACAGGAATATGTTAACGTCAGACATGAGTATGTCCCTGAATATTACGATGGTATTGTGTATGGGAATGAAGTACTCCAGTGTTATGGGATCCCAGTACATGAACATCTGCACAAAGAATTCCACCAGGAGTATGAGCAGTACCAGCTGCAGGTTGGCAGTGGTATCCTCCAGTTTTTCCAGTCCAATGGCGACAAGGAAGCAGAACATGGTCATTACCAGTACCGTTGCAGGTATCACGAGGATCATGTAGATCAGCTGATCGGGCATGAGAAGGAGTCCAAACGGCAGGAGGGATCCTGCGTCATTGCTCCTGTTTATCCATGATGACAGGAACAGGAACACAAATGTTATGACCGCTGATACACTGACCAGCAGGTTTACTGCGAGAGCCTTGCCCCACAGGATCGTCTTTATCGAAACAGGTGTCATGATCAGTTTGTTCAGGAAACCTCTCATCTTTTCCATGGCGATCATGTCACATGCCAGGGAATAAGAGCAGTAATACATCAGGATGATCATTATGCCCGGAATGATGTGCGATGCCTGCGGGTTGGCCTGGCTCCTGTGATCCAGAATGAACGTGATCGGGTTGAAATCATCAGTGGAGAAACTGGCTGTATCGTATCCTTCGTATGTGGAGGCATAACTCTCTGTAATGGAGTCCATGAACGGCCCTGCCACATCCTCCATGAACTGATCGGCCTTGGCCATGGATGTGAACTGCTCATCGTTATACACGACGAACATGTAGGCCTCACTCTCCTGATCCTCGCCCCGCTGATAGAGCGCATCGAACTTTTCCTTTATGCAGTCCTCGAAAGGCTTGTTATCCACGGTCTCGAAAACGAGCAGCAGATCGCCGTTCCTGACGATGTCGTATCCGGATCCGTAAGACCGGTATTCATCTTCAGGCATGTAGTAGTAATTGAAGAAATCCTCCATCTTGTCTTCGAATCCGATGAAGCTTTCAGGAGCGTTGACCACAACGACGCGCTGTGCGCCCAGGGAACCGGTGCTCAGATAACTCAGGAGTTTGGGGAACAGGTTTACGGCAAATACGATAACGGCAGCGGGGACAAGAAAGATCGCCAGCGTTTTCTGCCAGCTGGAAAGGATCTTTTTGATCTCCCATTTGAGAATAGTTACTGCATGCCGCATCGTGGTCCGTTTCCTTATTATTTAGTAGGTATATTATACATAATCGTAAAACTAAATGGAATGAATGCAAAAAATAACTAAACAAATGTTTTGTGCCGTGCTATAATATGCGAGTAAGTATTTTTGAATGGATATGAACTATAACGTAACTTGAATTGAATTGACAAATGTGTTATCCTAACTAGCACTGCGCATGCGCAGCGATCCTTGCTCGTCACTCTGATGACGGGCCGATAAGTCCGGAAGGAGGTAAAGTAACATGGCTAACAATTATCGTGCAGTAGTAGTCCTTAATCCCACACTGGGTGATGAGGGTCTTACAGCTCTGACAGATTCCATCAAGGCCAAGGTTGAGTCCGCAGCATCTATCGATTCTCTCGATGTTCTCGGAATCAAGGAACTGGCTTATGAGATCAATGATCAGAGATCTGGCTACTACGTTCAGATCAATTTCACAGCCGAAGGTGATTTCCCTAGCGAGTTCGAGCGTGTATTGAACATCACTGACGGCGTTCTTCGTTACCTTGTTGTTCGTATCGGTGAGTAATTCACAGAACAATGATTAGGAAGGTATTAAGATGAACAAAGTAGTATTGGTTGGAAGACTTACAAAAGATCCCGAGACAAAGATGACATCATCTCAGGTGCAGTTCGTTAACTTCACCGTTGCAGTAGATCGTCGCTTTAAGGATGCAAACGGACAGAGGCAGGCTGATTTCATCAACTGTGTGGCATGGCGTCAGACAGCATCATTTATCAGCAATTATTTTCACAAGGGTTCCAAGATCGGAATCGTTGGCAGCCTTCAGTCCAGGAGCTATGACGGAAACGACGGACAGAAGAGATATGTGACCGAAGTAGTCGTTGACGAGGCAGAGTTTGTTGAATCTTCAGGTTCAGGCAGATCCGGCTCCGATGCGCAGATGCAGTCCCAGCCCCAGCCTCAGGCAGGCTCGGTAGCAGCTAGCGCTCCCACGGCTCCCGCTAAGTCCATTGACAGTGATTACGGTGATGATTCATTCAGTTCCGGAGACGGCGGAAGTCTTCCGTTCGAACTTTAATCGGAAGGAGAAATTACAATGGCTGAGAATAAAGCAGTTAAGCCCGCGAGAGAGTTTGCAGGCGGCAATTTGAGACAGAGACGTTCACGCAGGAAGGTTTGTAACTTCTGCGCTACTAAGGTAGAAGAGATCGATTTCATGGATGCTGTTACACTTAAGAAGTACATTTCCGAGAGCGGCAAGGTTCTTCCTAAGAGAATGACAGGTACATGTGCTAAGCATCAGCGCGAGCTCACTACAGCTATCAAGCGTGCTCGTCAGCTTGCCATTCTTCCCTATACAGCAGAGTGATCGAGGTATTAACGGAAGAATTGCTTTGAACAACATGTTTTGAGCTTAAGGCAGCTTCCGGGCTATGGTCTGGAAGCTGCTTTTGTATTTAATTCGGAGGTAGTATATGCAGGTAATCTTACTTAGTGATGTCAAGGGTCTGGGCAAGGCAAACGATGTTGTCAATGTCAGCGACGGCTATGCCAGGAACTTCTTGTTCAAGAAAAAGCTGGCGAAGGAGACATCTGCCTCCAATCTCAACGAGGTCAAGCTCCAGACAGGAGCAAAGGCCGAGCACGAGAGACGTGCTCTCTTAGCTGCCCAGGAGCTTAAGGCCGAACTGGACGGCAAGACTTTTGAAGTTCACGCCAAGGGCGGTGAAGGCGGCAAGCTCTACGGTGCAGTAACGGCTGCGGATATCGCTGAGGCAATGAAGGGTGCCGGATATGAGATCGACAAGAAGCAGGTCGTATTGTCTGGCCCAATCAAGACTGTAGGAACATTTGGAGTCAGGATCAAGCTCCACCCCAAGGTATCTTCTGAGATCGATGTAGCAGTTTCAGCGGAGTAATGACCGATGGATGACCCCAGGGAATATACTGATAATCTGATCGATCCTAATGCAGCTCCCGACAAGGACATAGACAGTGAGAGAGCTGTCCTGTGTCTGTGCCTGTCACATGACAAGGCCCGTGAGAAGTGCGGCAAGAGCCTGGTAAAGGAGGATTTCTCCGATAACAGGAACTCCGTCATATATGACTGCATCCTCTCCCTCTACATGAGGAGCGTCAGCATTGACAGATATACTGTTGCAGATGCTCTCGATGAGAACGGCAACATCAACAAGGCCGGCGGCAGGGAATACCTCTACGGCATTGCCGACATGGTCGCGGTATTATCCAACCTGGATGACTACGTTAACAGCGTAGTTGAGAAGAGCAGGCTCAGAAAGGTCAACCAGGCCCTTAAGAAATATGTCACCATGGCATCCACGGGTCATCAGAGTGCCGATTCCATTATCGATGCATCCGTTACGGAACTGTCTTCCATGAGGATGGAGGATTCCGGCGTAGGATTCGAGAGACTGGACAAGATCGCCAAGGACAACCTGATGATGATCAAGGAGGTTGCCAGCGGCAAGGGCAAGAGGAACGTTAATACCGGGTTCAGCCTCCTGGACAAGAAGATGGGAGGAATGGCTCCCGGTTCCCTTAACATCATAGCTGCCAGACCCGGTATGGGTAAGACGGCATTCGCTATTAATATCGCAACAAATGTTGCCACCGCACAGGGCGGCAATGTAAATATATTCTCCCTCGAGATGAGCAAGGCCGAGATCGGCAACAGAGTCCTGGCTGCCAGGACGAATGTCAATTCCAGGAAGATGCAGCAGGCCAACCTATCCGATGAGGAACAGCATCAGATCCTTACGGCCATCAAGGGCCTGCAGGGAATGAACATATACGTGGATGACAAATCGGACGTAACTCCGATCACCATGATGGCCAAGCTGAAGGAACTGAGGTCAGCAGGCAAGCTGGGCCTGGTCATTGTAGACTATATCCAGCTCATGAGCTCCGGCGTTAACCGCGCAGGAGCCAACAGGCAGACCGAGATCTCAGATATCTCCAGGTCATTGAAGCTCATGGCCAAGGAAATGGAAGTTCCGATAATCGCGCTGTCACAGCTGTCCAGAGGAGCAGAGAAGAGAGATGACCATACTCCTATGCTCTCGGATCTCCGTGATTCGGGTGCTATCGAGCAGGACGCTGATACGGTAATCTTTATCGACCGTCCCGACTATTATACAAAGAACGAGGAAAAGCCCGAGATCGTTGATGCCCACATTATACTGGCAAAGAACCGTAAGGGCGAGACAGGTCCTGTCAAGCTCAAGTGGTGGGGCAAGAAGACCCTCTTCTTCGAACCCAAGAAGGAGAGCGATCCCGAGGATCCCGAATCATCCGGCATGGCACCTTCCAGGCAGTCTTCGTATACCAGGACTACAGACGGCGATTCTGCCGCTTCCGATTACAGCTTCGGAGAGGAAGAATATGCGTCAGTTGCAGCACCGGCGGATTATTCTCCGGATGACATACCACCTGAATCCTCAGACGGATTCGGCAATCCGGACAACGATGACTTCTTCAGTGACAGCCACGATGACCTGCCCCCGGGAATGATCGACTGACGGATTATGGCTGATCTCACGGGCAAGGTCCTGGCATTTTGCGATTCCAATGATCTCCTGAACAATGATGCGGTAGTGATCGGATTATCGGGCGGGCCTGATTCCGTTGCACTCTTTTATTTCTTTACCGAACTGAGATCTTCAGGAAGATATGGCGGCGGCATCTATGCCGTTCACATCAACCATGGTCTGAGACCCGGTGACTGCGATGAGGACGAACGGTTCGTTTCTGATCTCTGCAGCAGATTTGATGTCCCTCTGAGAACACTGAGATTTGACATATCCCAGATGTCATCCGAAATGAAGCGGACCGAGGAAGAGACCGGAAGGATCGTAAGATACAGGGAATTCGAAAAGATCAGACAGGAACTGGCATCGGAGGGCAGGAACGCCGTGATCGCTGTTGCTCACCACGCGGATGACCTGGCAGAGACCTTCCTGATGAACCTGTTCAGGGGATCCGGCCTGGAGGGACTCACCGGCATCAAGGCCAGGAACGGCAGCATAATAAGACCATTCCTGTCAGTTACGAAAAATGAGATCCTGGAATACCTGGGAGACAGGGAATTCAGGACAGATCATACAAACCAGGAGAACGACCACACCAGGAACATCTGGCGCAATCTGATCATTCCAGAGATCGCCAAGGTATCCGTAAAGCAGCCTGAATCTGCGATCAGGGATACGTCATCACTGCTTGCCGTCGATTCCGATTTCATTTCGGAGGTGACGTATAAAGCGTACGACGGTGCATGTGTAAAGCTCAGATGCGGCAGGGAGGTACTGGATACGGCATTAATATCTGTCCTGCATCCTGCCATCAGGTCCAGGGTGATCAGGAGGCTTTATCTTAGCAGGGCGGGAACGCTCAAGGACTTCGAAACGGTAAACCTCAAACAGGCAGAGGACATGGTCCTGTCTGATACGGCAAACAGGATCGACATGCCGGGAGGCATGATCTGTTTTGTTCAGGGCGGCCTGTTCGGATTCTCATCTCAGGATGATATTGCATCATTCATGGCGGATATCGCTCTGAGGTCCGGATTCGTTATTGCCGGAGAGGGCATCATGGCAAAACTGGAAATACCTGTGGATCAGTCCCAAATTACCGCTAAAATACCTAATTCTGATATTCAAATACAGACACGGATAATTGAGAATTGTGACGACATAGAGTATAATGGTAAATCGTGGTTTTGCCCCTTGGATGAAGTGTCAGGAGACTTATTCATCAGGACTTCCGCAGGAAATCTGGATTTTGCCCGGGCAGGTTCCGGCTCTTCCAAACAGATCAGGAGGATCTTCACTGATCTTAAGGTTCCCAGGGAGGTCAGGGATCTTGTTGCGGCAATAGCCGATGACAGCGGGATAGTCTTTATTCCCGGAATAGGCCACGGCAAGGGCTTTGTAAGTGAACAGTCGATGAAGCGGTGCCTCGGAGAGCTTCCTTATGAGCCTGACAGGATACTGGAAGTATCATTTATCGAATGAAGGAGGATACCGGCATGGATACGTCATCAGTAATGATCACAAAACAGCAGATCGATGAGATGGTAGACAGGGTCGCAGCGGATATCAACCGTGATTACGGTGACCGCGAGCTTGCCGTCATTGGTATCCTTACAGGGGCTTTCATCTTTACTGCCGATCTGGTAAGAAAGCTCAAGATGCCGGTAAATATCGATTTCATGCAGGTGTCCAGCTATATCGGAACGGAATCCACGGGCATCCTCAAGATCAGGAAGGATCTGACGATAGACGTAACGGGACTGGATGTTCTGGTAGTCGAGGATATAGTTGATACTGGCAGGACACTTAAGATGGTCAGGGAGGAACTCCTCAGGAGAGGAGCAAAGTCCGTAAAGCTGTGCGCAGCTTTCGATAAGCCTGACAGAAGAACGACTGATCTGGTGCCGGATTACTGCGGCATCGTTATTCCCGACGAATTCATCGTCGGATATGGTCTCGACCTGGACGGACAGTTCAGGAATTACGAGGATATTAGGATCGTGAGGTAATTAATGGACAGCAAGCCTAAGAACAGAAATGATGTGTCATTCAGACCGGGCGGGGGATTCATCTTTTACGCTATCCTCCTGATAATACTGGTCGTATTCTCAGTAGTGGTCTTCGGAAACAACTACGGTACCAGAGAGACGACAACCCTGTCTGATGTTATGAGGTATATCGACAGCAGCGATTACAATGTTTCGACTGTTGAGGTCAACGGTACCAAGGTTGTAATGACCTATACGGAGAAGGGCAGTTCGGTCAAGAAACAGCTTGTCCAGCAGATCCCTTACGAGTATGTTGATGACCTGGTCGATAAGCTCCAGACTGCCCAGAAGCAGGGCAAGATCGAGACATACGATTATTCCGAGCCCTTTGACTGGAGCCTGATCGTCAATATCGGCTTCTTCCTTGCCACCATAATCATAGTGTTCATGGTGTTCATGACACTGTCCAGGCAGGCAAAGGACAGCAACAGTGTATTCAGCTTCGGTAATAACAGGGCCAGATTATCCAACCCTGACGATGTAAAGGTGAGGTTCACGGATGTTGCCGGTGCAGATGAGGAGAAGGAAGAACTGGCAGAGGTCGTTGACTTCCTGAAATACCCCAAGAAATATCAGACCCTGGGAGCCAAGATCCCCAAGGGCGTATTGCTCTACGGTCCTCCGGGAACAGGTAAGACGTTGCTGGCCAGAGCCGTAGCAGGCGAGGCAGGAGTAAAGTTCTTCTACATCTCCGGTTCTGACTTCGTCGAGATGCTGGTAGGTGTCGGTGCTTCCCGTGTCAGGAGCCTTTTTGCAGAGGCAAAGAAAGAAGCTCCCAGCGTTGTATTCATCGATGAGATCGATGCTGTAGGACGTAAGAGAGGTGCCGGCTTAGGCGGCGGACAGGATGAGCGTGAGCAGACATTGAACCAGATCCTCGTAGAGATGGACGGTTTCGCATCCAATTCCAATGTAATAGTCATTGCGGCAACCAACAGGGTTGACGTTCTCGACCCGGCTCTGCTGAGACCCGGCAGATTTGACAGAAGGATCATGGTCAACATGCCCGATGCTGACGGCAGAGAGGCCATCCTCAAGATACATGCCAGGAACAAGATACTGGCTGATGACGTGGATCTCCACGAGATCGCCCTGTCCACTGTAGGATTTACGGGTGCTGATCTGGAGAACCTCCTGAACGAGGCAGCTCTCCTTGCTGCACGCAGGAACAAGGACAAGGTAACCATGCTGGAGATCACGGATGCAACCTTCAGAGTCCAGATGGGTCCTGAAAAGAAGTCCAAGAAGCTGACTGACAAGGTCAAGAAGCTCACCGCATACCACGAGGCAGGACATGCAGTCGTGCTCCGTGCAACATCAGACTTCCAGAAAGTCGACAGGGTAACCATAATCCCTGCGGGCGGTGCAGGCGGATATACGGCATACAAGCCCATAGAGGATACTGATTTCTATACTGAGAAGATGCTCCTCGATGCCATCAAGATGTCACTGGGCGGCAGGGCTGCCGAGGAGATATTCCTGGGAGAGGTATCAACGGGGGCCGCATCCGACCTCAAGCAGTGCAACAGGATCGCAACCAACATGATCAAGCGCTACGGACTGTCTTCCAAGTTCCGCAACATGATATTCGGAGACGATAACGACGAGGTATTCCTCGGTTATTCCTTCGGTCAGGTTCAGAGCTATTCTGACAGCACGGCTGCCGCTATAGATTCAGAGATTAAGAGCATTATCGATAAGTGCTACGAAGAGACCAAGAGGATCCTTACTGAAAAGAAGGCTATCGTTGAAGGTCTTGCCAAGAGGCTTATCGAGAAGAATACTGTTGACGGCCCTGAATTCGAAAAGATCTACGAGGCAGACGGCGATCTGGATGTGGTAAACAGCGAACTCGCAGAGGAGAAGGCTCAAGCCGAGGCAAAGAAGGCTGAGGCAACGAAGGCTGAAGAACAGAAGAGCGGGGAAACCGGTGGAAAAGACTCCGGAGATGATGCGGGATCTGAGCCTATCGATGCTCCTGTAACGGAGTGATCCAAACCAGCGATTATCAATTGACATTTCACCCCCTGTGACCTTATTATTATAGGGTATTTATGCTCGTATTCAGGGGGTGTTTTGTATGCGTATTCTTGAAGAGAGGATCTTAAAGGACGGTGAGGTCTATCCCGGTGAGGTCCTGAGAGTAGGATCATTCCTCAATCAGCAGCTCGATACCGAACTGATCACCCTGATGGGCAAGGAGATTGCCGATCATTTCAGGGACAAAGGCGTTACAAAGATACTGACCATCGAGACTTCCGGAATAGCCCTGGCATTCGCTACGGCACAGGCCCTCGGTGTTCCCATGGTATTTGCCAAGAAGCATAAGTCCAATAACCTCGACCAGGTCCTGGTCTCAACAAAAGTCTTTTCTTATACTCACCAGTCCACATATGACGTAGTGGTCAGCCGTGAGTTCATTGATTCTTCTGATAACATCCTTATAGTTGATGATTTCCTGGCAAAGGGGAATGCCATAATCGGACTCCTCGAGATAATAGAGACTGCAGGCGCTGAGTGCGCCGGTGCAGCCGTCGCTATCGAGAAGGGATTCCAGCATGGCGGAGACAAGATCCGTGATATGGGTATCGATCTCCTGTCCCTTGCAATTATCGAGTCCATGTCTGACGATTCACTGACCTTCAGACATCAGGATTAACAATTGCTTATTATTTTTTAGGAGGCCCTTTATGAAGAGGTTTTTGTCACTTGTTGCTGCTTCCGTAATGGCAGTAACGTCAATCTTTGCTTTCGCCGGATGCGGAGCAACAACAGAGGGTTCAGATTCTCAGTCAGGATCTGATTTCACGGTAGGCGCTATCTATATCAACAGCCAGAATGATACGGCCGGATATACATACGCACACCACAACGGTATTACCACAGCCATGAATGATCTTGGCCTCGATCCCGCAACACAACTGAAGATCGTAGATAACGTACCCGAGGATGATACGGCTGTAGCCAATGCCATCGACCAGCTGGCCGGACAGGGATGCGACATCATCTTCGGTATCAGCTTCGGCTATCTCAACGCATTCAACGACAAGGCAGCAGAGTATCCTGACATCGCATTCTCACATGCAACAGGCTATCTCTCCAATGACACGAACTTCAATAATTATTTCGGACGTATCTATCAGGCCAGATACCTCGCAGGTATCGCAGCCGGATACAAGACACTTGAACTCGGCAACAACAATATCGGTTACGTATCCGCATGGGGAACCGAGTATGCTGAGACATGCTCAGGCATCAATGCTTTTGCTCTCGGTGCAAAGGCCGTTAACCCCGATGCAGTCATCCATGTAAACCAGATCTCCACATGGGGTGATCAGGAAAAGGAGAGACAGGCTGCAGAGGTATTGATCGATACATACAACTGCTGCGTCATCGCTCAGCACTGTGACAGTGCACAGCCTCAGATCGTAGCTGCAGAAAAAGGAGTATTCGGCTGCGGATACAACTCTGACATGTCTGAACAGGCTCCCGCAGCTCACCTGACAGCACCCGTATGGAACTGGAACGTTTATTATCAGCTCGCTATGGAAACAGTTATGAACGGCAAGCAGATCGTTCCCGAGATCGGCAACTACTACGGCGGTCTCACAGAGGGTATGGTAGATATCTCACCTCTTACCGGCAACTGCACGCCTGAGACCGCAGAAGCCATCGATCTTGCCAGGAACCTCATGGTATCCGGTGAGTGGGATGTATTCTCCGGCACAAAGCTCTCTTTCTCCGGAGCAGCAGGTTCTGTTACGGTTACCATGAACGATGAGGATCTCAAGACAAATGACGGTACAGTCATCGTTGCAGCAGGCGGACCTTCAGTAGATGACGGAGTTATCCAGGGTTCCATGAACTATTACGTAGAAGGCGTCGTAGCAGAGTAAAGAGGTATTTATGGCAGACGGCGAATATGCCATTGAGCTGAGAGGGATATCCAAGACTTTCGGCAGTATCAAAGCTAACAGGAACATAAACCTCAACCTCAAAAAGGGTGAGATCCTTGCCCTGCTGGGTGAGAACGGTTCCGGCAAAACGACACTTATGAACATGCTGTCGGGCATCTATGCGCCCGACAGCGGTTCTATTTTCGTGGACGGCAAGAAAGTATCGATATCCTCGCCTGAAGATTCAGTCAGGCTGGGTATAGGCATGGTTCATCAGCATTTCAAGCTGGTGGAGGCATTCAGCTGTGCTGACAACATATGGGCAGGCGTTCTGAACAAGGGGATCCTGCTCAAAAAAGACAGGTACAAAGAGGTCGAAGATTTCGCTGCCAAGTTCGGATTTACCGTCGATGCCAAAAAGCAGGTATCGCTCATGTCCGTTTCCGAGAAACAGACACTGGAGATCCTCAAGGTTCTCTATAACGGAGCCAGAGTGATAATACTCGACGAACCGACGGCGGTCCTTACCATCCAGGAGACCAGGAAACTCTTTGACGTTCTCCGCAAGATGAAGGAACAGGGTCATTCGATAATAATAATCACACATAAGCTCAACGAGGTCATGGAGATATCCGACCGTGTTGCCGTTCTGCGCAAGGGCGAATACATTGATACGGTCAAGACATCGGAGACCGACGAGAAGAAACTAACTGAACTCATGGTCGGACACAAGGTGGATCTCAATATCGAGAGGGGGGAACTCCGCAAGACTACTCCTCTCCTGGAGATACGTGATCTGACGATCAGGGGCGATGAGGGCAGTATTGCCGTCGAAGGCCTCAATTTCTATATCAGAGGCGGTGAGATGCTTGGTGTTGCAGGCATCGCCGGATCAGGTCAGAAAGAGCTTTGCGAGGCAATAGCGGGACTGAGGCCTGTCGAGAAGGGATCCATCGTACATAAGGGCAAGAACATAGCAGGTCTTTCCCCAAAGACGATCTTTGCCCAGGGCATCGCATTTTCGTTTATCCCCGAGGACAGACTGGGAATGGGACTGGCACCTTCACTGTCCATCGTCGATAACGTGATCCTCAAAAAATACAAAAAAGGCAAGGGCCCTTTTGTTGACCGTAAGACCGGCAGGAAAGAGGCCGCTGCGATAGTTAAGGATTATGAGGTGGTAACGCCTTCCATAGACACTCCCGTCAGAAGACTGTCAGGCGGTAACGTACAGAAGGTCCTCCTGGGCCGTGAGATCAATTCATCCCCTAATGTAATAGTCACGGCATATGCCGTCAGGGGACTCGACATACATTCATCCTACATGGTCTACGATATACTCAATGAACAGAAGAAAAAGGGTGTCGGGATCCTGTTCGTCGGTGAGGACCTGGACGTTATGATGGCTTTGTGTGACAAGATCATGGTAATGTGCCATGGCAGGCTCATGGGCGTTGTCCACGCAGCCAAGACAAACAAGGAAGAACTCGGACTAATGATGACCGGTGCGCTGGATCTGACATCCAAATCAGGCAAGACAGCCGGTATAGCATCAGACTCTGCGCTCACGATGGAGGAGTGGGAGAGAGGTCCCGAACCTGCAGAGGAGGTGGATGACGATGAATAACCTCCACCTGGTAAAAAGATCTGGCAACACCCTTGTCAGAAGGATCGTCTGCTATATCGTTGCGATCATCATTTCCATGGGAATAGGTGCGATCCTTCTTTCGGTACTGGGCATCAACCCGGTCTCATACTACAAAGATATGCTTACCATAGGTCTCATCGGAAACAGGTATGCGTACAAGAGCGTTGAAGGCTTTCTCAAGGTGTTCGTGCCGCTCCTTATGGTATCTCTGGCACTTGCCCTGTCTTTCAAGATGCGTTTCTGGAACATCGGCGGGGAAGGTGAATTCCTGGTAGGCGCCATGTGTGCGGCGGCCGTTGCATTTAATTTTGGATCGCTCCCTACGGCAGCGCTCATACCGCTGATGTGCCTGGCGGCCATCATTTCCAGCGGTCTCATTGGACTCGCAGTAGCATTCCTGAAATGCAGGTTCAACACGAATGAGACCCTTATAACTCTCATGATCAACTATATAGTCCTGTATGGAGTGAAGTACTTCGGCGAGACTAAGGCAGACTGGAACTTCTTCCTGAGGGATGATTCGGCCAGACCGATATTTGCGAAGTTCCCGGAAAATGCAGAGATGCCCGGCATCCATATCGGGGCATTCAATCTGCTCTACTCGGTAATATTTACGCTGATCCTCACGGTGATCATCTACGTATATCTGAAATATACCAAGCAGGGCTATGAGATCGCAGTCGTGGGCGACAGTTCCGATACAGCCAGATACGCAGGCATCAAGGTAAAGCGTGTTACGCTCAGGACCATGTTCCTGTCCGCATCCCTGATAGGACTGGCGGGAGCTTTCTCGGCGTCTGCGTCTGCCACAGTATCTTCATCCATGACCAACAGTGTCGGATGGACCGGTATCGTCGTGGCATGGCTGTCCAAACTGTCCATACCCGGGATTTTCGTAGCCAGCATCCTGATCTCCATACTTCAGTACGGATGTCAGGCGGCATCCACGTCATATCCTGCCATCGACCGCAACTATGCTGATCTGCTCCAGGGCATAATCCTGTTTGCAGTGCTGGTCAGCGACTTCACGGTCACGTTCAAGATAGTAAAACGTAAGGAGGATGCATCGAAATGACAGATTCCTTATCAGTCTTAACGCTTTTCTTCTTCAGCATCGTCGTATACAGTATCCCGCTCCTGTACGGTACGGTGGGCGAGATAATGATAGAAAAGAGCGGCAGCCTCAATCTCGGTGTTGAGGGTACCATGGCCATTGGTGCGGTCCTCGGATACATAGTAGGCTGCAGGGCGGATTCCCTTTTTGTCGGCATGATGATCGCATTCATATCGTCTGCACTGGTCGGTGCGCTGTTCTCATTCCTGACGGTAACACTTCAGGCAAATCAGAATGTTACAGGTCTTACCATAACGACATTCGGCGTTGCCCTGTATTATTTCATAGGAAACGGATTAGGCAACGACTGGCCCCAGATGGGCAGTGCCCCCAGAATGGTAAACAGCTTCAGCGACATGGAGATCCCCCTCCTGTCGGACATCCCGGGTATCGGAAAGATATTCTTTTCCCATAACATAATGGTATATATCGCTGTCGGGATCGCCGTTCTGTGCTGGATCTATCTTAACACGACCACACTGGGACTGGAACTGAGGGCCATAGGCGAGAATCCGGGCGCTGCAGATTCCATGGGTATCAATATCCCTCTGATGAAGTATATACACATCATGGTCGGTTCAGGCATCATGGGTCTGGGCGGCCTTTACATGGGACTTAACATGGGCGGCACCTTCGAGGGCAGCAACTGCTGGATCAACGGCTACGGATGGATCTCCATCGCTCTTGTTATTTTTGTTAATTGGAATCCCGCAATGGCAGTAGTGGGAACCTTCGTATTCGGATTCTTCAATACCCTGAGAGTATACAGCGGTTCCCTGGCATCAACATTCCCGGGTCTGCTGGGATGGCTGGGAAACATCCCTGCCCAGTTCTTCTCCGCACTGCCTTTCATCATTACGCTCCTCATCCTCGTTGTGGATTCGATGCGTAAGAACAAGAAGTCCGGACAGCCTGCGGCAATAGGACTCAACTATTACAGGGAAGACCGTTGATCACTAATTAGGAGGATTTCACATGGAATACCGTATAGAACATGACTCAATGGGGGAGATGAAGGTCCCCGCAGATAAATACTGGGCTGCCCAGACCCAGAGGAGCTACCAGAATTTCAGGATCGGCGGGGAAAAGATGCCCGTAGAGATAATCAGAGCATTCGCAATCCTTAAGCGCGGTGCAGCTGTTGCCAACAACCGTCTCGGCAAGCTGGACGACAGCAGGCTCGAAGCAATCGCAAAGGCTTCAGAGGAAGTGCTGGAGGGTAAGCTCGACGATAATTTCCCTTTGGTCGTATGGCAGACAGGTTCAGGGACACAGTCCAACATGAACATGAACGAGGTTATTGCTAACCGGGGGAATGAACTGGCAGGTCAAAAGATCCTCCATCCCAATGATACCGTTAATATGAGCCAGAGCTCTAACGATACATTCCCTACCGCTATGCACATTGCGGCGGTCCTTATCATAGAAAAAAAAGTGATTCCCTCTCTTGAGAGACTGGTCGAAGTATTCAGGACTCTGGAGGAGGAGAATAAGGGGATCATCAAGAGCGGCAGGACTCATCTCCAGGATGCGACTCCCATCGCCTTCAGCCAGGAGATCTCAGGATGGAGAGGAATGGCAGAAAAGTGCATCACATATCTGGAACAGTCCCTGCCCGATCTCAAGGAACTTGCTTTGGGAGGTACGGCAGTAGGTACCGGTATCAATGCACCGGAAGGTTTCGGCGAGGAAGCCGCAAAAGCTATTTCCGAACTGACGGGAATATCATTCGTATCAGAGTCCAACAAGTTCCATGCATTGACATCAAAGGATGCTATTGTATTTGCTCATGGAGCACTTAAGGCTCTGGCAGCCGATATGATGAAGATCGCAAACGATGTCAGATGGCTGGCGTCAGGTCCCAGATGCGGGTTAGGTGAGATAACGATCCCTGCCAACGAACCCGGCAGCTCTATAATGCCCGGCAAGGTCAATCCCACCCAGTGCGAAGCTGTTACCATGTGTGCGGTCCAGGTCATGGGCAACGATGCGGCCATCGGCTTTGCAGCTTCACAGGGCAATTTCGAACTGAATGTGTTCATGCCCGTTATCGCATATAATTTCATCCAGTCGGCAAATCTCCTCTCGGATTCCATCGATTCGTTTATCGATAACTGCCTCGTGGGACTTAAGGCCAACAGGGACAAGATGGAGTATAACCTCAGGAATTCCCTGATGCTGGTTACGGCACTCAATCCCTACATCGGATATGAAAATGCGGCAAAGGTTGCCAAGAAGGCATATAATGAGAACATATCGCTGAAGGAAGCATGTGTAGGTCTGGGCTTCCTGACTGCGGAGAGGTTCGATGAGGTATTCAGGCCTGAGGACATGATATGATCAAAGATCTTCTGGACAAAATCAGCAAGCTCATATCCGATGACGCATTCAAACCTGTAATGATCGCACTGGAGATATTTGTGACGGTTCTCGCTGTCCTCATCTTCATCAGGATATTCAAGGCCATCAACCACAAGATCTTTGTAAATCTTGAAAAGAAAAAGAAGGGTATCCACATTGCCTTCTTCCGCAATCTCCTGGATATCGTGATCACGGTGGTGGTGGTAATCCTCGGAATCTCATCCTTTGCAGGTGCCAAGAGCCTGTGGACCACGGTCCTCGGAGGAACATCCGTCCTCATCGCAGTTCTGACGTTTGCGGCTCAGGACGTTATAAAGGATGTAATAGCAGGAATAATAATCAGCATCTATAAGCCTTTTGACATAGGTGACAGGATCGAGCTGGACAACGGTACCGCAGGCGTGGTCGAGGATATCAACATGCGTCATGTTGTCCTGGTTACCATCGATTCCCTGCGTGAGATCATTCCCAACAGCAAGATCAACAACATGTACATAATCAACTGCAGTTACGGACTGGATCTGAAGTCCGTGCAGATGAAGTTCAATATCGGATACGACAGCGATGTGGCACTGGCCAAGAAACTGATATATGAAGTGATCGAGAAGAGCGACAAGACCGTTCCCGGCCGCAAGGGCAAGGATGGCAAGAGACACTACAGCCCCGTATATTTCCTGAACTATGCTGAGAGTTCCCTGGTCCTGGCTGTTACCGTATACTACAGCAAGATACCCACTGAGGTAGTAAAGGACGAGATCAACACAAAGATCAATGAGACATTCAGGAAGAACGGAATAGAGATACCTTACAATTACGTAAACGTTGTTAACAAGACATGATCAGAGCAGACGGCCTTACGATGATCTACGGCAGCGGAACGAAAGCTGCGACGGATATCTCTTTCGAGATCAATGAAGGGGAGATCGTAGGTTTTGCAGGACCTAACGGTGCAGGCAAGACGACTGTCATCAAGATGCTCACGGGCATCCTAAAGCCCACGTCAGGCACTGCCGAGATATGCGGATTCGACATCGTATCAGATGCTATGGAGGCAAAGAAGAACTTCGCCTATATTGCGGATAATCCCGATATCCTGGTCCAGCTCACCGGAATGGAATACATCAATTTCATTGCAGACATCTATGGCGTAGATGGAGAATACAGGAAAAAACGGGCAGAGGAACTGGCATCCAGATTTAACATCACCGACAAGCTCGGCACCCCCATGAGAGAGTATTCCCACGGAATGCGCCAGAAACTAATGGTCATAGCTGCACTCATCCATGATCCCAAGGTATGGATATTAGATGAGCCCATGACAGGCCTGGACCCTGCTGCATCCTATGAATTGAAGCAACTGATGAGGGAGCATGCCGCAGCGGGCAACTGCGTACTTTTTTCCACACATGTGCTGGAGGTTGCAGAAAAGCTCTGCGACAGGATAATGATCATCGACCGGGGAGGTCTCGTATACAGCGGGACCGTAGATGAGCTGCTCGCCATGAACGGGGGAATGGATCTGGAAGAGATCTTCGTCAAGCTGACATCGGGAGATTCCTGACATGCGTACCATAAGAGCTCTCTACAAAGCCTTTGGCCTGAGTCTGGAGATGCCCAAGCCCGATTCTGCCGGCAAGGCCAGAACATACAGTGTGTTCGGCATCATAGTCTTTGCCCTGATCATGGTGCCTTCGAGTATCCTGGTGGGCTATATAACCTATTTATTGTCCAACCTGCTGATGTTCTTCGGCAACAAGGATTATGCCCTCGTATCCCTGACACACATAATCAATTCCTTCGAGATGATATTCACCATGCCGGTAATATTCAACGTGATGTATTTTGCCCGTGACCTGTCATTCCTGAGGGCAATGCCCGTAACGCCCGTACAGCTCTTCAGTTCCAAGTTCTGGCATACATACAGGGCAGAAAACGTCATGACTGCAGGGGTGCTCCTTGCCATGTTCATCGGATGGGCAACGGCTCTATATGAGAATTTCGGAGCATCCTACCTGTTCGATCCTGTAGGGATGATATCCTTTATCGCGGGCCTGTTCCTGATCCCTATGCTGCCCATGATATATTGCGCGATCCTGTGCATGGTACTGATGGTCATCCTCAGGAAAGTCAGAAAGATCAGCATCTTCTACCATTCTTCAACCCTGATGTTCATCATATTCGCTTTTATCTTCCTCATGTCATTCAGGGGAGAGGGAGGAATGAACATCGAACGTTATGTGGACATGCTCGTTGCAGGGACCAACAGCTTTAACGACCTGTGTGACGTTTTGTTCATGACCACGCCCATGATCATCGATTCCATGAGCAGTCACAAGATCCTGCCGCTTATCCTGGCAGTCCTTATCACGGCGGCGTTCTACGGATTCATGATACTCATATGCCGTCTGTGTTATAACGACGGACTCTATACTGCAGCGTGCCTGGGTGCAGGCAGGAACGCCGCAAAGACATCCGGATTTACGGCCCGTACATCATCTCCTTTTGCAGCATTCTTCAGGAAGGAAATGAGGGTATTGATGAGGACCATGAGCTACAGGACCAACTGTGTCTATGCCAATCTGATATGGCCGGTGCTGTCCATAGTCTTCTTTGCCCTTTCCAGGAATAACGTTAACATCCTGCGCTTCATATCGCTATATAGAGGAGGTCAGGCTCAGTCGAGAGTGCTTATCGTGATCGTGGTATGCGCAATGTCTTTTATCGCTGCGGGGCTCAATTCCATTGCATCAACATCATTTACCAGGGAGGGGGCACATATCGACATGATCCGATATCTCCCCATACCCTTAGACAGGATCGTTTATGCCAAATCCCTGACAGCGATATTGTTCTCCTACATCCCGCTGGCAATATCCGTTATTTTCGCATCCTATTCACTGGGGGCAGAGTTCATGACTTCGCTATATTACCTGTTCATCTCCCTTCTCAGCGTAATAGTCGCTACGATCATCGGAGTGTGCATGGACTCTATCTCCCCATATACCGTATGGAGCGATGAGTCAGTGGCTCTGAGGGGCAACATGAACTGCTTCTTCAATCTGGCGGCAGGAATGCTCCTGGCAGCCCTCATCTGCGGCGGGATCTATCTGCTCTACATGTGGAAGGGCAGCACCGTCCTGTGCGGATCAGTGCTGTCCCTGGTACTTGTTCTGATGACGGTATCCGGATGGTATGCCGGAATGAGGTTTGTCAAAAAGAGACTGACGGAGTGATCTTGTTACCTGTCCCTGGATTCCCTGTATTCGTCGATGTCCTTCTTCCAGTTCCTGTTGAGCTTGATGTTGTGCCTGACTGTTGAGACTGCTCCGCACATTGCCTCATAGTTCAGCACATGTCCTCTGCTGTCACTGACGAATTCTACTGCACGGTCCTCGCTGATACCCAGATTGCCTGCAGTCTCCACTGCATCTATGTTGGCACCCAGGAAGAGGAATTCCCATCCGTGCTTTTCCTTCTGACGTTCGATCATCTGCTTTACCTTGGAGGCGCTGTATCTCCTGCTGGAGTTTTCCATGCCGTCCGTGGTTATGATGAATATCGTATGTTCCGGAACGTCCTCGTCACGGATGTATTTGTGGACGTTGCCGATGTGATGGATCGCTCCCCCTACCGCATCCAGGAGTGCAGTGCAGCCTCTGACGCAGTAATCGTCTTCCGTCATGTTCCTGATATCCCTGATGTTTACCCTGTCATGGATCACTTCACTGGTGGAATCGAAGAGCACCGTGGATATCAGTGCCTCGCCGTCTTCCTTCTTCTGCTTTGCGATCATTGAATTGAATCCGCCGATGGTATCCTTTTCCAGCCCTGCCATGGAGCCGCTCCTGTCCAGGATGAATACGATCTCCGTAATGTTGTTCTTTGCCATAGTATTATCCTCCCTTTTGATTGATCAAGGTTGTTACCTATGGCTTGATTATAGTGTGGTATCAGGAATGCGTGGTCGCATGCGAGGCGACAAATGATCATGCCAGGAGCTGCTGGTCAAATGCGAATAATGCTTCGTTGATCTCGAACACGTCATAATTCCCGTGTTCTATAAAATACCGGATTATTATGTCGAATTTATTGGAATCAGACAGGGCAAAGCCTGCCTTCATCAGCAGTTCCCTCGTATCCTTCATATTTAGTCTCAGGGCAATTGCAAAGGCAATGACCGTCGGTTTGCTGGGCTTGTAATTTATGTCCGACCTGATCTTGGAGAACAGTTTGCGGTCGATATTGGCTTTCTTGTAGCATTCGGCATCGGTCATGCCGGATTCGTCGATCTTTCTGAGGAGCATCTGGGAAAAGCTCTCGTCGATCATCTTGATCATATCGTCCAGGGAAGGCTCGCAGGCACATTCCTCAACGACATCTAACCGGTCTTCCTTTTCTGACTTCCTGTTAAGAATACTGGGCATTGACATCCCCATAAAGGATTGGGGAGGAGCAATGCTATGGGAATAGGATATGTTGCCGCGTCTTCTTTCTTCCTTTTCCGCAATCTCTGCGTAGTGGTCGTCTATATACTCACTGATATTGTCGAAGAGCTTTTCTCCGATCTTATACGCCTTCTTGTCGAAGACGACTATGTAGACTGTCAGTTCATGCCCTTCAAGCAGATAGGAACTGATGACATCCACAGCCACCTTCAAAGCCTGATCTTTGGGATAACCGTATATTCCGGATGAGATCAGGGGAAATGCCACTGATACGCATTCGTATTTTGCGGCCAGTTCCAGGGATCTGGTGTAGCAGGACCTGAGGAGTCCTTCCTCGCCGGATCCTCCGCCTTCCCAGACAGGGCCCACAGTGTGGATCACATATCTGCAGGGAAGATCGCCTGCTCCTGTTATCTTGGCATCTCCGGTCTCACAGCCGTTTAGCAATCTGCATTCTTCCAGCAGCTTTGGACCTGCAGCCTTATGAATAGCGCCATCGACTCCGCCGCCACCCAGAAGTGACGAGTTAGCGGCGTTGACGATGGCGTCAACTTCCATTTTCGTTATGTCGTTACGTACGATGAGAAGAGGCATTAGGTATCTGTAACCTGATGTACGCCCAATGCTTCACAGATGGCATCAACGTTCTTGATGACCTTCTTGCTGTTGCCGTATCCGATGAGGAAGAGAACGGTATTGCCGTCTCTATAGCCGCCGACTGCTGCGTAGTGAGGATCATCGCTGATGTTCATTACCGTGTAATCGATGTCTTCGTCTGTTCCGTCATCGTTATTGGCACTGATGCCGGGATTGGGCTGTATACCGTCGTGGATGCTGTCGAAATAATCCTCGGCGCTATCCTCGTCCTCGAAGACAATGGACATCGCATAAACGATATCTCTCTTGCTGCCAGAAGTCGTACCCTGAACGTAGATGGTCAGCTTCTGCATGGACTTGTCGTAGAAGTCTTTCAGAACAGGTATAACGAACAGGTCTTTTTCAGTCAGGATCTTCTTGCAGTCCTTGCCCTCGACGCTGACATAAACGCCTTCCTCGAGATCATCCTCGTCTGCATCGAGAAATATCTTGGCAGATTCCATCTCCTGTGCGCCCTCACCGGCTGCATAAGACTCGAGTTTTGCTGCTCCCAGTTTGCTCCCGCCGAGAAGGAATGAGCATGAAGTCATGGAAAATACTGTTGCTGCACACAGAGCAACGGATGCGATCTTTGTTCCGATGTTCATAAATAATCCCCACCTTTTTGTAGATTTTGACAACCGGATTAATTATAATACATTGGCTTGATAATTGAAAATGGAAGAAGGACAGCAAGTGATCTGCAATAACATACTCGAAGCCATTGGAAATACTCCTCTCGTCAGACTTAACCGTCTCGTGGGGGAAGACAGTGCCGATGTTCTGGTAAAGTTCGAAGCCACCAATATCGGAGGCTCCATCAAGACCAGGACAGCTCTGAACATGATCGAGGCAGCAGAAGCTGAGGGCCTGATAGACAAGGATTCCATCATCGTTGAGCCCACTTCAGGCAATCAGGGCATCGGACTGGCTCTGGTAGGCGCCGTAAAGGGATACAGGACGATAATAATCATGCCTGACTCGGTCAGCGAGGAGAGGACGAAGCTTGTACGCCACTATGGCGCGGAGGTAAAGCTCATCCACGACTACGGCGACATCGGTCAGTGCATTGACGAGTGCGTTAAATGCGCTCTTAAGATGAAGGAGAAGAATCCCAAGGTATTCGTTCCCCAGCAGTTTTCCAACATCAACAATGTCCTGGCACATAAAAAGGCCACCGTCGTTGAGATCCTGGATCAGCTGGACGGAGTCCCCGTTGACGGATTCTGCTCAGGAATAGGAACGGGCGGAACCCTTACGGGCATAGGGGAAGTCCTTAAGGAGCATTACCCAGACATGGTGATCTGGGCCGTTGAACCCGAAAATGCTGCCATCCTGGCAGGCGGAACCATCGGAACACACCTTCAGATGGGTATCGGCGACGGAATAATCCCTGAGATCTTCAACAGGGACATCTACGATGAGATATGCGTGGTATCAGACAGGGAAGCCATAGATACTTCCAAGGCCTTGGCCAAGCTGGAAGGACTTATGTGCGGCATTTCCAGCGGAACTAATGTGTGTGCTGCCCTCAAACTCGCCAAAACACTGGGCAGGGGCAAGACTGTTGTCACTGTCCTGCCGGACACTGCTGAAAGGTACTTTTCAACCCCTCTTTTTGGAGAATGACCCTATTATAATAACAGTTCATGGACTGATTGCCTTGCCAAAAGGGGTGATCATGAAGTATACTTACATATTATGATGGATGAGTATGGGAGGTTGCCGATGCTATACAATCACTTAAGAAAAGCAGTTTGTGTATCTCTTTCTCTCGCTATGATGTGTGGAGTCTTTACCGGCTTTACCGCTTACGAAGAGGAGGGAACAGCAATTGACGATATCACAGTAGTTGAGGAAACAGAAGAAAGCGACGGGGAAGTCGCCATAGTGCCCGAGGAGGTCGTAACCGATGAGGTGTCCATCGATCCTGCACTCGGTACGGACGATGATGAGGGCGATGAGCTGCCCATCGTCCCTGAGGGCGACACACCTATCACGCTGTCAGCACACACTATCGCAACAGAGGGATTGATCGTTCTCAACTTCAAGCTGATCCTGCCTGATGAGTTCATGGCAGATGTTGCTAACGGTGCTAAGATCCTGATCAATGGTGTCGAGCAGGATATCGCAAATGCACCTCATGATGGTGCCAGACTGGTATTCTCCTACGCTGTACCTGCAGCTGAGATCTTCGATACAGTCGCACTGGAGACATTGAGGAGCAACGGTGAAGGATACCCCATGGTAGACAAGAATGGAGTCCTCATCGGTTCTACATTTGATTATTCCGTTCAGGAATATATCGACTATGCCAGAACAGTGGCAAGCGGCAACCAGAAGCTGATGGATCTTGTTAACTATCTGTCAGAATACGGCAACTATGCAGTAGATGCCTTCCATCACGAAACAACAGGTCCTGTCCCCGCAAAGGATGAGGATATTGCTGCAGAGATAGATGCGATCACAAAGAATACTCCTGAGATCGTAGATCTGGCTCCCGTTGTCTCAGACGACGGATCTCAGCCACTGGCATACGATGTATCAACTCTCGAACTGCAGTCAGGAACAAACATCAACCATTATTTCACGATCGCTTCAGGAGCTGATATCAACAATTACAAGTTCGTAGTTGACGGCAAGGAAGTATCCTACGGTTCACCTAACGGAAACTTGTCCGTTATCAAGGATTCCAAGAAGGCTAACAGATATGTGCTGATAATAAGCGGCATACCTGCACCTGAGATCGGAACCAGAAATAGCATCAAGGTTGTAGTTAAGTCAACAGGAACAGAATTCATCGACCTGAGCTATTGTGCCGGCAGCTATATCTACACAACACTCAACAAGTATTCTGAAATGCCGCAGTACGATGCAGTCTGCAAGACTGTTAAGGCTCTCTATCTGTACTACGTTGCAGCTGATGCTTACTTTAACGGCTGATCAGGATCGTATTTAAAGACTTTTTCGAATAGGCAGTCTGATATATGACTGTCTATTCTATTTTAGAAAACAAATAACGGAGAGTGGTTTTATGAAGAACAGAATAATAAGCGGTATAGTGATACTTGCACTGAGTTTCGAGATTGTTGGAAACCTGCATAGAAATGATAATGCTGCTACGACCATATATGAAGGCACCACATATAACATTTCAAATAACACGGGTGCATCACAGGAACAGTATTATTCATTTACTGCTCCTGAAAGTGGATACTATGTTATCGATTATCCCTTTAGCTGGGGAGTCTATGTTGAGCTAAAAACAGAATCAAACTGTTTTGTTCACCCTTTTGGAGTTTCTGCCTATGATCGTTCCAAGACTGTATTCGAAATCAAAGAAGGACAGTCAATGGAGTTTTGTTTCGAGGTCTGCAATGGGCAATCATCTCATTTCTCCATTTCTAAACTGACCGAATACTATGGCTACAAATATGTAACCGACAAACTGCAGGATGTTGAATACGGAGACTCTTTTACTGTTGGAATAGAACCCGTTGTATCAAGTAACGTTTCAGTTAGTTATAACTGGAGGGCACATGATTGGAATTTGTCTGAATGGGGTTATGCCAACACCAATCCCAGCATAACTATTGATACAACAGATGTATTTGAAGATATTCCTGATGAGGGTATTTTTAAGCCGGCATTCAGAGCCCCTGGCAGCTCGTCATATGATATGTCTTTTGATGCCAGAGATTCTATGGATTATTCCTATGACGAGGATGCAGCTACTTTTGATGCAAATCACGATGGTTATTATCCATTTAGGTGTGAGATTACATTTACGTCAGGTAATGAGTCGTTCGTTGATTATGCTGAATTTTTAGCATATCCTCATGTGCCTTCAACACCTGTAGGATCTGACCCCATTGTTGTTTCAGCCCGTACGATCGCAACAGAGGGATTGATCGTTCTCAACTTCAAACTGATCCTGCCTGATGAGTTCACGGCAGATGTTGCTAATGGTGCTAAGATCCTTATAAATGGCATTGAGCAGGATATTGCAAGTGCACCTCATGACGGTGCCAGACTGGTATTCTCCTACGCTGTACCTGCAGCCGAGATCTTCGATACGGTTACGGTGGAGACACTGAGGAGCGACGGCGAAGGATATCCTATGGCAGATAAGAACGGGGAATCATTTGGTTCATCATTTGATTATTCCGTTCAGGAATATATCGACTATGCCAGAACAGCAGCAAGCGGCAACCAGAAACTGATGGATCTTGTTAACTATCTGTCAGAATACGGCAACTATGCAGTAGATGCTTTCCATCATGAAGCAACAGGTCCTGTCCCTATAAAGGATGAGGGAATTGCTGCTGAAATGGATGCGATCACAAAGAATTCTCCCGAGATCGCAGCTCTGGCCCCCGTTGTATCAGACGATGGATCTCAGCCTCTGGCATACGATGTATCCACTCTCGAACTGCAGTCAGGAACAAACATCAACCATTATTTCACGCTCGCTTCAGGAGCTGATATCAACAATTACAAGTTCATCGTTGACGGTAAGGTGGTAACATATGGCTCACCTAACGGCAATCTCTCCGTTGTCAAGGATTCCAAGAAGGCAAACAGATATGTACTGATAATCAGCGGCATCCCTGCACCTTTGATAGGGACCAGAAATAACATCAAGGTCGCAGTCAGGTCAACAGGAGCAGAGTTCATCAGCCTGGATTATTGTGCAGGCAGCTATATCTACACAACACTCAACAAGTATTCGGATATGCCGCAGTACGATGCTGTATGCAAGACTGTTAAGGCTCTTTATCTCTATTACATTGCAGCAGAGGAGTATTTTGCATGAACCGGAACCTGTTGATCACATTATTGATAGTCCTGATGCTTGTGGGGATCATATGTGTTGCCGTTATGATAGATAACAGATCAGCTGATACTGTTCAGTCTTCTGTCACATCGACATCTGATACATCCATGACTTCAGAGAGCTCAACGGAAACGGCAGACGATACTGATGTAACTGAATCTACCGTCACGGAGCCGGAAACATCTGAAAGCTCGGTCGAAAGCTCTGGCACTGAAGAAACGGCATCCGTCACGACTGCTGCCGGACCGGAAACGATCTATGAGACTTCCGTAAAGCCGGTGGATCATACGGAGGTAACATACAACAGCAGGTACGAACTGCCGGAATTCTGACAGGCCCGTAATCCCCTCAAACCTTGACTTTCGCTCATACGCGTGATTAAATAGCGGTACAAGCGTTGAAGAGGATAAAGATATAATGTCGCTCTTACAGAGAGCAGGTGGACGGTGTGAACCTGCAGAGCAGTTATAATGATAAGTCACCTCTGAGCCGGTGCGTGAACACGATTGGTAAGTAGTGCATCCCGGGTTCTCCCGTTACAGAGAAGCACGTTTATGGACGTTGCGATGAGTGGGTAGGTAATACCAAAAAGAGTGGTACCGCGGAATATCTTTCGTCTCTTTTGCAGATCAGCGACATGCTTATTTGCAGGAGAGATTTTTTATTGGGATTGTATAATGACATACATAGGAGGCATGATAAAAAGTAAAACAGTGGCGATGTAAAAGCTATCACGGTTGTATTATTCAAGTACAACAGTGAGACAGAGTAGATACTAACTCGACATATCTAATGGCCCTAAGAGGTCGTATAGGAGAATGAGAAGT
>JAFWFV010000049.1 GCA_017515465.1 Clostridiales bacterium | reverse complement strand
GCGATGATGACACCGCTGGTATCCATAACTCCCGCTTCTGTCTTAAGTATCGATGCCGCCTGCTTTATACACTTTTTGATCTCTTCCATAATGACTCCTTTTTGGATCGTGGGCACATTTATACTCATAAATAGTAACCTTTTAGCGCCTTTTAAACAAGTCGTAAGGAAAGGTTGACATCTAATCGAAAAGAAGCAAATGAAAAGAGCCGGCAAGTAAACTTGTCCGGCTCTCTACAACTCTGGAGAGTAAATTATCAGGAAATGATGCTCTGCTCTGTATCCTTGTCGAACAGGTGGATACGGTTAGTATCGATAGCGAGGTCAACGACCTGACCAACTGTAGACTGGGATGTTGTAGGGTCAACTCTACATGTGAGAGGGAGAGCTCCGTTAACTGTAACGTAGAGGTATGTCTCGGCACCGAGCATCTCAACGACGTCAACGTCAGCTGCGAATGCTGTCTCAGGGTGCTCTGTAACGTATGTAGCTTCATCTGTGATAGCCTCAGGACGTACACCGAAGATAACTTCCTGACCATCGCGCTCCATAACTTCCTCAACTGCATATCTCTCAGGGAGCTTGATAGTAACGTTCTCGAAGGAGATGAATACGTCAGAACCCTCAACGTTGATTGTAGCGTTGATGAAGTTCATAGGAGGCATTCCGATAAATCCTGCAACGAATGTGTTGATCGGGTTATCGTAGAGCTCCGTAGGAGAGTCAACCTGCTGGATGAAACCGTCCTTCATAACGACGATTCTGGTACCCATGGTCATAGCCTCTGTCTGGTCGTGTGTAACGTATACGAATGTTGTCTTAAGTCTGTGGTGGAGCTTTGTGATCTCAACACGCATCTCTACACGGAGCTTAGCATCCAGGTTGGAGAGAGGCTCGTCCATGAGGAATACCTTAGGATCACGAACGATAGCACGGCCCAAAGCTACACGCTGTCTCTGACCACCGGAAAGAGCCTTAGGCTTTCTCTCGAGGAGGTGCTCGATCTCGAGGATCTTAGCTGCTTCGGATACACGGCGGTCGATCTCTGCCTTAGGCATCTTGCGGAGCTTAAGAGCGAAAGCCATGTTGTCACGTACTGTCATATGAGGATAGATAGCGTAGTTCTGGAAAACCATCGCGATATCTCTGTCCTTAGGAAGAACGTCATTGATAAGACGGTCATCGATATAGATCTCACCTTCGGAGATATCTTCGAGACCTGCGAGCATACGCAGTGTGGTTGACTTACCGCATCCGGAAGGACCTACGAGGATAACGAACTCCTTGTCTGCTACTTCAAGATTAAAGTCTGAAACAGCTACAACGCCGCCGTCATACTTCTTGTAAACATGCTGGAAAGATAAACTTGCCATATTTTAAAAACCTCCAAAACGCCGATAAGTCGGCTTTTTACTACGCATATGTTACCAAAGGGCATTGTTGTTCTCCATATGACAATAGTGACAAAAAAAAATAAGGGTTTTTGTATTTGTTTTCTCGTGTTTTTGTTGGTTTTGTATAGTATTCGATCCAGTTTTTGGGCAGTTTACTCAATTCAGATTTTTGCATTATGAAAATAGCACAAAATTCAGACGATCTTTTTGACCCATTTATATTTCTTATAATGAAGATAGACTGCTGGCAGTTTGATGATCTCATCGAGATTCAGGACGAAATAGACCACCAGGGCAGGAAGGTCAAATACAAATGCACAGAGTGCACCAATGGGCACGATGAACAGCCACATGGTAATGCCGTCGCACCACATGCCGAACTTCGTATCCCCGCCTGCGGAAAAGATCCCTCCGATGGTGGTGGTATTGATGGATCTGCCCATGATGTAATAGACGCACATGACCATCATCCACACCAGATAGTGTGATGCCCGTTCTGTGAGATCGACTATGGCAAGGACCCCCGGGATCATGAGGACTGCCATGACACCTGCTATCAGACCGCTTACTATCGCGATCCTGCACAGCCACGAGCCGTAGATCTTTGCCCTGTCCAGATTGCCTGCCCCCAGGTCGTTTCCAACCAGGATGGCGCCGCCTGAACCCAGGGCCCATCCGAAGCCGGATATCAGGTCCTTGACCACTGCTACAACTCCGTTCGCCGCAACCAGATCAGGATCCATATGTCCGATGATAACGGTGATCATGTTAAAGCCCAGTCCCCAGCTCATGGAATTGATGAATATGGGCATGGCATATCTAACAAATGTCCTGAAGACCTCCCCGGAGGGCCGGAACAGGTATCTTGCCCTGAACCTGATGACACACCTGGATGCAGCGACTGATATGGTAATGATTATCGCAACCAGACATGCAAGTGATGTTCCGAGAGCAGCGCCGTCTGCGCCCATGGGCTTGAATCCGAAGAGGCCGTAGATGAATATTGCATTGAGGATTATGTTCAGGAAGACCATTATCCCGCTGATCACGGTGGTCGTCTTGATCATCTGTGCATTCTTCATTATGATCTGGACCACCTGGGTAATCCCGTCAAACAGATATGAGAAGGATACGATCCTCAGATAGCCGGATCCTATCGCTATGAGCGTGACATCTTCCGTATACATCTTCATTACGATCTGCGGGGCAAAACAGGACACCCCGAAGAATGCCAGATTGACCGGCACTGACAACATGAGCACTATCCCGAACAGCTTTTCGATGGAATCATGGTCGCCGTCTCCCCAGAGCTGTGCCGCATAAAGGCTCGTGCCCTGAACAGTAGCGGACAGGAACAGATTGAACAGGAAAAAGAACTGGCCTGCCAGGGATATGGCGGCCATGTCATCCTGGCCCACGATACCGAGCATGATGATATCCGACACCGGCAGCAGCGAGAACATGAAGTTCTGCATGGTTATCGGTATCACTATCCTTATGAGCTTTTCTCTGAAATCCTTTTTGTCAGCTAAAGGAGAGTTCATGCTATGGGATCCTTGGAAGGCTTTCCTGCCTGTCTGGGGTATCTTTTCGGAGTTTCCTTGACCTTGCGTATAACGACTATCGTCCTGTCAGCATCCGTTCCGGGAAGCTGGAACTCCTTGATGGTCTCTATCTTTCCTCCGAGGAGGCTTATGGCTCTGTCAGCATTTTTAAGCTCCTCGTCGAGCTTGCCCTTCATGGCGATGAAGCATCCGCCCTTGCGTACAAAGGGCAGGCAATATTCGCACAGGACGGGCAGATTTGCTACTGCTCTGGCTGTGGCAACGTCATACTTTTCCCTGTACCTGGCATCCCTGCCTGCATCCTCCGCCCTGCTGTGGACGAACTTGATGTTATCGAGGGAGAGTTCTGATGCCACCTCTTCGAGGAACGAAAGCCTCTTGGCCAGGGAATCCAGGAGTGTGAGATCCAGATCCCTCTTGTTGATCTTGAGAGGTATTCCCGGGAAACCCGCACCTGTTCCCACATCGATGAGGCTGAGGCTCCTGCCCTTGATCTTTTCCTGTTCGGAATCGATGAAGGAAGCTATGGTCAGGGAGTCGATGAAATGCTTCATGGCGATCCCCTCGTCATCTGTTATGGCCGTAAGGTTCATGACCTTGTTCTTTTCCTTCAGCATCTCTGCATATCTGCGGAAGCTCAGGATGGTCTCGGCCGTGAGGGGCACGCATATCTCGTCCTTATTTTCCGTAAGGACTTCCTCCACATCCTTTGTCTGACCCAGGTCCATCCTCTTCGGCAGGCTTTCCTTTATCCTGGCGATGTCCTCCTTGGTCAGTCTCCTGGGATGTATCATCTTGTCTTCATTATTGCTCATTTTCCTGATCTCCTGTGCTGTTCGATATACACCAGCAGCACTTCACAATCCGCCGGCGATACGCCTGATATCCTCGAGGCGCGTCCCACGTTCTCGGGCCTGATCCTGTCCAGTTTCTGCATGGCCTCTATCCTGAGGCCTCTTACTGCGGAATAGTCTATGTCCGCCGGGATCATGACTGATTCCAGCTTGCTGAACTTTTCTATCTTCTCCAGTTCCAGTTTCAGGTATCCCTCGTATTTCAGGTCAGTCTCCACCAGCCTGATCACAGCCTCATCCAGTGCGGGCCTTTCCGGATCCACGGGGGCTAATGCCTCATATGTGATGCCGGGCCTCTTGATCAGAGACGCCAGGGAAACTCCTGACTTCGGGCTTTCTGATCCTGCCTTGTCCAGTATCTCCTGGAGGGTATCAGTAGGTCCTATGTGTGTATTCTTAAGCCTCTCCTTTTCCTTTCCGGCAGAAGAGATCTTTTTCTCGAACAGGGCAAATCTCTCATCGTCTATCAGGCCTATCTCATGTCCTACGGGTGTGAGCCTGCTGTCTGCATTATCCTGCCTGAGGAAGAGACGATATTCCGCTCTCGAAGTCATCATCCTGTAAGGTTCGTTAGTGCCCTTTGTGACCAGGTCGTCTATCAGGACTCCGATATATCCCTGGGATCTGTTTATGATCACGGGTTCTCTCATAAGGACCTTCATGGCGGCGTTTATGCCTGCCACTATGCCCTGTCCCGCTGCTTCCTCATATCCGGATGAACCGTTGATCTGGCCTGCGGTAAAAAGGCCGGACACTATCCTGGACTCCAGGGTCGGCCTCAGCGTCGTGCTGTCGATGAGGTCGTATTCGATGGCATATGCGCTCCTCTGTATAACGGCCTTTTCCAGTCCGGGAAGGGAGTGGACCATCTGTATCTGCACATCCTCCGGCAGGCTGGTGGAGAAACCCTGCAGGTACATCTCATTGGTATCGCGGCCCATGGGCTCCACGAATATCTGATGCCTGTCCTTGTCGGCGAAGCGGGCGAACTTGTCTTCTATGGAAGGACAGTATCTGGGGCCTATCCCCTTTATCACTCCGCTGTACAGAGGCGATCTGTCCATGTTGTTCTTTATGACTTCACGTGTCTCAGGTGTTGTCCATACCGACCAGCAGGGAATCTGATCCTCAGGAAGGCCGAATCCGTTCATCTCGTTATCGAAAGAGAAAGGCGGACAGTCAGTCTCACCATCCTGTCTGGTCATGACTGAAAGATCGACGCTCCTGCTGTTGACCCTGACGGGGGTTCCCGTCTTGAACCTCAGGATGGGGATACCGAGCTCCTTCAGGGAATCTGACAGGCCCTCAGAACGGGGCAGACCGTCGGGGCCGGATTCTATTATCACCTCTCCCCTGATGGTCCTGGACTGCATATATGTTCCGGAGCAGATGACAACTGCCCCGGCTTTGTAGATGGCGCCTGATTCGGTCATGACACCTGCTGCCTGACTGAGGCTGTCATCTGTCAGGAGATCCGTGATATGGGCCTGCCTGATATCCAGTCCGGGAAGATCCTCCAGGACATGCTTCATCACCACGTGATATCTGCTCCTGTCCATCTGTGCTCTGGGAGAGAATACTGCAGGTCCCTTGGATCTGTTGAGCATCCTCATCTGGATGGCGCATTCATCTGCGACCTTGCCCATTATGCCGCCCAGGGCATCTATCTCCCTTACTATCTGACCCTTTGCGGTCCCTCCGATGCTGGGGTTGCAGGGCAGATTGGCAAGGCTGTCCAGATGGAGCGTAAAGAGCACTGTCTTCAGTCCCAGCTTTGCGCATGCGTGCGCAGCCTCGCAGCCGGCATGTCCGGCTCCGACTACTGCCACATCATATTCACCTGCAATGTAGGCGTGTTTCCTGTTCTCAGCTTCGGTTAATCTCATGTCACTTTCCTATGCAGAACTTATCAAATATCGTCCTGGCCAGATCTGCAGAAACCGTCTTGCCGGATATCTCTCCTGTCAGGTCCAGTGCCGCCCTGGTTATGGATGAGACCACATCCAGTCCCGCATTATCCTCCAGCGCCTTCAGGGCTTCCCTGAGCCTGGCTGATGCCCGGGAGAGTATCTCATAATGTCTTCTGCTCGTCAGTATGAGTTCTCCTCCGGAGCTGCCCATACTGTCGTAATGATCCTTTATCGCTTTCCTGACCTCAGCGGTGTTCTCCCCCGTTGATGCAGATATGTTGATGAACTTCTCCACACCGTATCCACGGGCTGCCAGCCTGATCTGCTCCTCATGAGGGTTGGGGCCTATGTCAGCCTTGTTGAACAGTATGACTGCTTCAGAATCAGAAGGCGCCATCGCCCTGATGTCATGGATCTGGTCTCTGGCCTGCTCCACTGTAGTATCGGGTGATACCAGATAGAAGATCAGGTCAGATCTGCCGTATTCTTTTCTCGCCCTGTCAACGCCCATAGATTCTATGATGTTGCTGGTCTGTCTGATGCCTGCCGTGTCGGTCAGTATTACGGGGATCCCCTCTATCTCGGATACTGCTTCGATGGTATCGGTGGTCGTTCCCGAGATGTCCGTTACTATCGATCTGTCGTATCCTGCGATCCTGTTGAGGAGCGTGCTCTTGCCGCTGTTGGGGATGCCGGTAAATGCCACCCTCATCTTTTCGGAGAGCATCCTGCCCTGCCTGTATGTATCGGTTATCCCGTCTATCTTTACAAGGACTTCTGATAATGTCTCCCGGCAGCAGCGGGAAGCTCCGTACTCCTCAGATTCATCGTCGTCAAAATCAACATCCATCTCGATCCTGGCCATCATGTCGTAAAGAGAGGATTCTATCTCTTCGAGCTTTTCGTTAAGGCCTCCGGCGGATATCACGTTTGCTGCCCTGAGCATCTCGGATGAGTCGGCAGAGATGATGTCCATTACAGCCTCCGCCGATGTCAGGCTCATCTTGCCGTTCATAAAAGCAGTCTTGGTGAATTCTCCGGGCCCTGCGGACCTGATGTTCAATGAATATAAAACGTCCAGGATCTTTTTCTTTACGGCCGCAGAACCATGGCAGGATATCTCCACCATCTCGTCTCCTGTATAGGAAAAGGGAGCTTCGAACCGCGTGATCACTACCTTGTCTATCAGGCTGCCGTCGGAAGGGTTGTTAAAATCAGCAAAGCAGCAGGTATATCCGGGCATTTCACTGACCCTTTTATAGTCTCCGCTGCTTCTTATTATCCTGACTGCCCCGTCTATGACGGCTGATACATTCTGCCCTGATATCCTGATCACGGCAATTCCTGATGTGCCAGCCGGTGTTGAGACGGCACAGAACATACCGTTATCCTGTGAGATCATCCCTCAGGTGTTACGACAACGTGTCTGTTGGGCTCTACACCCTCAGAGTGGGTTGTAACGCCCTCGAAATCCTGGAGATATGCGTGGATCAGCCTTCTCTGAGCAGGATTCATGGGTTCCATGTCAACCTTGCGGCCTGTCCTCAGTGCCCTGCTGGCAGCCTTGCCTGCCAGGTTTCTGAGAACCTGCTCTCTGTGCTTCTTATATCCGCCGACATCGAGGTGAACGTGAACTCTCTCTTCGCTGTGCTTGTTGGCAATGAGATTTGTCATGTATGAGATGGCATCGAGTGTCTCGCCGTGACGTCCGATGGCTGATGCGCAGTCAGAACCCGTAACGGAGATGTAGATGGTGTCATCCTCGCGGTAGGAATCCATGTTGCCGTGGATGCCGATGCCGGAGAGTACCTCAGCAACAAAGTTAACGGCAGCATCTTCTGCCTCTGTTGCAGTATCGCCTTCGAAGTTCTCGTCGTCGCCGTAATATGTATCATCTTCGCTGTCATCTTCTGAAGCGATGGGAGCATCGTCCTTTACGGTTACCTTGACTTCCGCATCCTTCTTGCCTACGCCGAGGAAACCGGATGAGGGTTCGCTGATGACTTCGATCTCGGCCTGATCCTCTGATACTCCGAGTTCTTCCAATGCTGCCTTGATAGCTTCTTCTACGCTTGCTGCTGTCTTAGTTACTGTTGCCATTTTATGTAAGCCTCCGTCTCAATTTCACTTACTTGCGCTTATTATTGTTCTTCTTTTTCTTGTTGTTTGCTGTGTCTTCAGCGTTTTCCGTCTCTTTGGGCTTTCTCTTGAAGACTGCTTCCTTCTTGGCCTCGATCTCTGCCTTCTTCTGCTCGTAAGGCTTTGTGAAGAGGAAGTAGACCATTACCTGTGTAACAATACCCATTACACCGCCGACGATCCAGTACAGACCCATGGCTGCAGGCATCGTAAATGTTGTGATGAGCATGATGATAGGCATGGACCATGTCATCATCTTCATCGTCATCTCGGTGGAGGAATTCTCCTGGACCTGACCCTGTCTGGCGGGGTTGTTCTTTGCCCTCTCCTTTGCTTCCTGCTCCTGCTTGTATCCGGGCTTTACGATCTTGGTAAACTGCATGGATATTACCTGAGTAAGAACTACCAGGATAGGGAACAGCAGAAGGGGAAGATATACCTTGGGCTGTGCGATGATCGTAACGGGATTAAATGAGGGGACCATCGTAAGGTCGATACCGAGGAAGTGCAGGTCGAGGAGCTGATCAAGAGCGATATATCCCTTGGAGATACATGCGTTCAGGAAATCCCCGCTGTTGTTCAATGCACTTACGAGGCCGATGTGGATGGTCTCGGTAACACCCTTGCCCAGGATGTTCATCTCCTGGCCAAGAGTGATCATGTTCGTAACGTTTTCCTTGGATACCTGTGACAGGTAGATGAGAGGTCCGCTGACGATCCTGTAGATAGGCCAGATAAGGAAGAGCTGGATGATGGGAAGGATACATCCGGACAGGCCCATTGCGCCGTTCTCCTGCTGCATCTTCATCATCTCTTCCTGGAGCTTCTGCTTGTCATCGCCGTACTTGCGCTGGAGTTCAGCCTGCTTTCCGGACAGAGCCTGCATCTTGATCATAGACTTCTGGCTCCTGACATTGAGAGGGATCAAAAGGCCTCTGATGAGTACCGTGAGCATTATGATGGCAACACCATAGTTGCCGAAATAATCGTAAAAAATCCTGGTTATCCAACCGAATAGATCGTAAAGTAAGCTCATTATCTAAAAAGTCCTGTTATTTATTTGACGGGATCATAACCGCCCTTTGAGAATGGATTGCATCTCAAGATACGCCAAAACCCCATGAGCAGACCCCTGATGACACCATATTTCTCCAAAGCGTCGATGGTGTACTGGGAACATGTGGGAAGATATTTGCAGTGGTGTCCGAGGCCCGGAGATATATACCTCTGGTACCCTCTGATAAGTCTTATCAGAAAACGCTTAACCATCTGCTTCGGCCTCTTTTTTAAGCAATCCGAGTCGTGTCAGATTCAAGACCATATCCTTGGAGATCTCTTCGAAAGGCGGAGCTTTTTCCATGCTCCTTAACGTGAAAATCAGATCTACACCTACAGGAATACCGCTTTCTATCAAACGGTACGACTCCCTCATGAGTCTTCTCGCTCTGTTGCGGCCAACCGCACCGAGCTGTTTTTTATTTGCACAGAACCCGACCCTCACCAGATCAGACGGCACAGGAGTCAGGTTGTGCTTAAGTCCCGCGGGACGGCGGTAACAGTGAACTGTCAGATACCTTCCCGTACTGAATCTTCCTCGTTTATATACTCTGGAAAATTCGTAGTTGTACTTCAGCGGAACCGAGTTCAACTGTTACCTTCAAGCAGCGAGCTGCTTTCTGCCCTTGAGCCTTCTCCTGGCAAGAACCTTCCTGCCGTTAGTTGTTCTCATTCTTGCACGGAAACCGTGAACCTTTGAACGCTGTCTCTTCTTAGGCTGAAATGTCATCTTCATGGCCTTATATCCTCCATTCAATTATTGTCTCTTTATTCGCTCTGCCCGAAAAAAGGGCATAGTTATAAACATAATTAGCCTTGAGATTATATTATCTCAAGGCCAATGTGTCAAGCGAAAAAGTTATTTCAGAACAGGAGCCCGGCAGCAGACGATGCCGATCTGAGGATCATTCCGAAGAATCCTGCGATGATCGTGGCAACGAAGGAGAATCCGAAGCTCAGTACTATGAAGCCGATGACCAGCAGAGCAGAAGCTGCGACCACTATTCCGAGGATGGATGTGGCGAGACCTACCATATACATATTATCTGTACATCCGGCCTTCTTTGCCTTGCTCGCATAGACGAGACCTGCTATGGCAAATCCCAGCGATATGAGTCCGGTAAAACCGCCGGCGATGCTTATGATGCCGAAGATCATCGACATCGTCGAATCGTTATTGCTCTTCTTGGGTTCAGCAGATGCTGCAGCGGGTGCTGCGGCAGGAGCCTCCTGCTTTGAATCCAGTATCTTGGACGCATCTACAGAATCCACGTGCTCAACATTTACATTTTCAATATTATCCATTACTCAATCCTCCCTTATAGATCTAAAGAGATTTTACTTCAGTGGAGGTCCCTTTTCAATCGTCTCTCAAAAAGACCCGGAATGCAATCTTCCCCTCTTCCTTCTTGTGGACCGATATCTTTCCTTTATGGGAATTGACGATGGCGTGGGCGATGGACAGCCCGATACCGTAGCCTCCCTTATCCGAATTTCTGGAGGAATCCCCCCTGTAGAACCTGTCAAAGAGCTGGTCGAGTGTGGCAGGATCCATGTCGTCAGCAGTATCATTTATGATTTCGATGATGCTCCCGTGGGATTCCTTTGCGAGGGAAACGGATATACTCCCCCCTTCCGGGCAGTACTTTACAGCATTATCCAGAAGGATACTTACCAGTTCCGTAATGGCTTTTTTGTCTCCTCTCGTCCTTATGCCCGCTGCAACGGACGTTCCGATGGTCTTTCCCGATGAAGCCGCAACCGCCCTGAAGGAATCAGCCTGGCCTGTAACCAGCCCCGAAAGATCCAGGGATTCGAAGGTCAGGGTGTCCCTGCCCTCTTCCATCCTGGACAGCATGATAAGGTCATTCGTGAGCTCAGTGAGCCTTGATGTCTGTTTCTTGATGTCTGCTATCCACTCGTTGTCTGTCCCAGACTCCATCTCCAGCACATCAGCGTCAGCATTGATGATCGCCAGAGGTGTCTTGATCTCGTGACCCGCATCGGTGATAAACCTCTTCTGCTTCTCATAGCTCTCGGCAACAGGCTTTACAGCTCTGCCGGATATGAGGAATATAGCGATGCTTATCAATACCAGTGAGATGACGGATATTATCACGCTGATCCTCAAAAAGCCCCTGAAGTTCGCCAGTCCTGCTCCACAGTCACAGAATATGACGAGCATGCTCCCGTCGGTCTGCGGGGACACAATGAACCTGTATTCGCCGATGAAGCCCCTGGTCTTGCCGGATGAAACCGCCTCCAGGGCATAATCCCCGGCTTCTGTTTCCGACACGGCCGCTATCCTGCCGGTATCGACCTTTCCGACCGATCCGTCTATGCCTATTACTGCGCTGAAATACCTTGTCTCGAAAGCCAGCTCGGGAGAATCTATCCTGTCCCTGCCCATCAGATGGTTTTCCCCGTCAAATCTGTCCTGCGGCGGCGTCCGCCTCTCGGGGAACATTCCGCCGTTATCGGAAAGCATGCGGAGCACTGCATCACTGTCAGATACCACCTCACGGTAGTTAAAGATGTTGATCCCGCCCACCAGGACGATCAGGACCAGCAGGACCGAGCCTATGGCCGTTAAGGCAAATTTCATTCGAAGTCTCTTGATCATTTTTCTATCTCCAGTGAATATCCCGCATTGCGGGTCGCCTTGATCTTTACATTGGCGCCTATCTGCGCAAGTTTCTTCCTCAGGTACGAGAGATTGGTCCAGACTATGTTTATGTCCCCGTCAAAATCCAGCCCCCAGACCTTGTCCATGAACCTCTCAGTTGAGATCAGAATGCCGGGATTTGCCATAAGGTATTCCATCATCTGAAACTCCTTGGCGGCAAGCCTGACAGAGGCAGTAGGAGAGGACAGTTCGAAGCTCGCCCTGTTGAGAGTTATGTTCCCGAACTTCAGGATATTATCGGCTGCTGGGGTAATGGAACGGGTGATAGCCCTGATCCTGGCCAGGAGCTCCTTGCTGTCAAAGGGCTTGGTCAGATAGTCGTTGGCTCCGAGATCCAGTCCCTCCACCTTGTCGTCTGTCTGGGATCTGGCGGTCAGCATCAGAACGGGTATATTCATGCCGTCTGCCCTGATGTTCCTGAGCACTTCAAATCCGTCCATCAGGGGCATCATGACATCCAGGATGGCACAGTCGTAATCACCGGTCCTGATATAGCTTAAAGCCTCCTCACCGTCATAGACCGCATCCACGGAATAGTTATTCTTTGTCAGTATCGCAACTAGCGCCTTTGACATCGACTTTTCATCTTCTGCCAAGAGTATCCTCATCTGTCACCTCATGTCTGTCATATATTTAATTATCTCACGAAACCACAAAAATAAAACTTCCAAGGCACCGCCAGATCCTGACGGTGCCCGGAATATAGGGATAGGGGTTAGAAGATTGTCTTGTTCATGTTTCCTGCAGTTCCTCCTCTGCCAGAACGGTTCCGTCGGCAAGGGTTATGGTGTATCCGTTGAATTCTATGTTTCCGTTGTTCACCAGTTTTGATACCACACAGTCTCCGGTGAGTATCCACGTGCATCCTTCATCTATCTCAACATATACTATGTCGTATTCGCTGTCTGTCTCTTCTCCGGTCTTAAGGATCGCTATCATTCCTTCGTAGGTGATCCCGTCCTTCAGGTAGAGTTCCAGATAAGACTGATCGTCTATCTCAAAATCCTCGGCAACGTGATCAGCAGATAATGTGTATATTGCCTCCAGTTCACCGGTCACTGTTCCTTCCGTTTCCGGGACATCTTCTGATATCTCATTTTCATCCGTGTCCTCAGTTTCTTCCGCTGCAGGTTCTTCCTGTTCCTTTTCTTCCTCTGCTTTGTCCGATACGCTCACGTTTGCAGATGAAGACTGATCCGTTGAACCCGACGATCTTTTTCTGCGGGACGAAGATCCTGAACCGGTAGATGTGCTTGCGGAGGATCTCTCTGATCCTGAGGTCCGCTGTCCTCCGGAAGATTCTTCATCTCCTGACCTCCTGCTCCTGCGGGTACTCTCAGCTGTCTGTTCTTCAGTATCTTCCTCACCTTCAGCAGGTTCTTCCTCGGGCGACCGAATGCTGTCATTGGAAGATCTCCTCCTGCGTGTTTCTTCTGAAGTCTCAGATGATTCTGTCTCATCCTTTATAGTCTCATCTGTAATGGTCTCATCTGCTGATGATCCGTTATCCTGTTCATCAGTTTTCTGTAAGAACAGATCACAGCCGGAAAGTGTCATGGCAGAAGCCAGGGCAAGTGCTGCAGCGGCTATCCTGATCCTCATCTGTTTCATCTTTCTGTTATTCTCCTTTCATATCACTGCTGTGCCTGCTGTATATCAGGCCTCTGTCCGCGTCCTCCGGGGCCCATGCCCTGAGGCATTCCGCCATCAGGCATCTCAGGTCTTTCTCCGGAAGACGCGGGATCAAAATTTGCATCACCGTTCATCTGGGGCATGGCCTGGCCTCCTCCCATCATTCCTCCGCCCATCATCTGGTTGGGAATGGTAGTGACCTGCTGTCCGTTGACTGTCAATGTGCCGCCGTTAAGCTCTGCCGTTCCGTCGTAGTCACATGCCGACTGTCCGGTAATGCTTATCTCTCCGCCATTGATGAAGATGTTGCCGTTGGAATCTATTCCGTCCGTATCACCCTGACCCATTGTTATAGTGATGTTTCCGCTGTTGATCTCTACGGTCGGCGTATAGCTGTCAGACTTCTGAGCCGCATTGATGCCGTCATCCGATGCTGATATCGTGATCGACCCGTCATTGATCACAATATATGTTCCCTCCAGCCCCTCGGCTGCTGTTATATCGAAGCTGCCACCGTCTATCTGGAGCATGCCGTCCGTATGTACAGCGTCGTCCCCTGCTTCTATGGTCATGCTGCAGTCTGCGATGGCCAGGGATTCATTCGTATTGATGCCGTCCTCTGATGCAGTGATGTCATATGTTCCCGATGCTATCACCATATCGTCCTTGCAGACTATGCCGTGTCCGGCAGGTGATGTTATCTTAAGTGATCCCTCTCCGTTGATGGTGAGATCGTCCTTGGAATAGATGACCGAGTCGATATCATTCTCGTCTATTGCTGTGAAAGTCCCACCGTTTGCGAGGGTGTTTTCACCTTCGAGGGTAATGTAGACCTCGTCAGCCGAGATGACATAAATTGCGGCTGATGAAGCACTTGTTATGGATGCATCCCTTAATACGATCTGAACGTCTTCCTCTTCGTCCACCTCGACGATCAGCATGCCGTCAGACGTTCTGCCGGTCACGATATATGTGCCTTCCTCAGTGATCCTTACAGGTCCGGTTGTGCTGTCAAGATCTATGACCTCTGCTTCTGACTCATCGTATTCCGTATTCAGGTCCTTATCGGTTATGCTGAGCTCTTCAACATCAGAGCTTGCCTGGCCGCTGTTTCCTGAAACCACAACCTCAGATACTTTATCATCAGTTGTTTCTGATACCGCTTCTGTCCCTCCTGATGCCAGTGTGCACCCGGTAAGAGCCACTGTGAGTACCATGGCTATTGCTGCTGTCTTAAGTATGTTCTTCATGTTTGCGATCTTCATTGTCTTATCTCCTTTTCCTTATAACTCTGCAGCCTCATGCTGCTGAAGTGCCGATATGCTTATCTCCAGATTGCCGTTCCTGCATCTGAGCTTGTCTATGAATTCCTTTTCGATGTCCGGGCTCCTGAGCGTTACGTCATACGTCAGTTTAAACATGGATCCCATGTTGGATGTCTTGGAGGAAACGAGCTTGTGCTCGGTCGTGTATTTCCCGAAGATCTCATCGAAGATACCTGTGTAGTCCAGGTCCTCAGGGATCGTGATCCTGAGATTCTTTTTAAGCTCTTCATCCTTTGCACAGCCAAATCCCGCTTTCTGATATACCAGTACAGCTGCCCCTATGATCGCAGTGAACAGCGCCGCATAGAGGATATATCCCATACCCGTCAGGAGTCCTGTTGTCATGGCTAGGAACAGGGCTCCTATCTCCTTTGCCGTTCCGGGGGCTGATCTGAACCTGACGAGGCTGAATGCCCCTGCCACGGCGACTCCCGCTCCTATGTTTCCGTTTACTGCCATGATCACTACGCAGACTATGGCCGGAAGCAGTGCCAGTGTTGCAACAAAGCTCCTGCTGTATCTGTTCCTGTACATGTGTACCAGCGCCATGACAAGTCCCAGGATCAGTGATGATGCGACCGGGATCAGAAAGCCCGTAAGTGTGATCGTCGTGGTCCCCATGAGGGTATCAAGTATCGTATTAAGCATATAAAAGTCCTCCTGCTGTATCTCTTCTGTGTGCTCCCATTACGTGGTCCGTATAGTACATGCCGTATTTGGAAAATGATGTCTTTTGGATATCGTTCTCTCTCAGGAATCTGATCAGCCACATAGGGATCGAGTTCGTTACCTTTACTTCGAGAACGGTCAGATCCCTGTCTATTACGTTCTTTCCGTATACCCCGTATCTCAGTGACAGATCGTAATCCCTTGCTATGATGTTGGAATCCATTGTGAGCCTCAGGTCTGACCCGTCTTCCGGATAGTAGGCTTCCCGCTCGTAGGAGAGAAAGACCTTCGGGGCTATGCCTTCGTAAAAATCCTTGAAGTAATCTATCTCATTCTCTATCTGGGAATTCCCGGGCTTTTCCCCTCCTGCCGCCAGCCAGTCCATAGCTTCGTATTCCGGTATCGCTATCCTTCTCTTGTAAACGATGGAATCGTATTTCTTTTTGAGCTCAACAAAGACATCGTCATCTTCCTTTATCCTGCTGTAGCTTCTCACTCTCAGCTTTTCCTTGTAGGCGGGCTTATCCAGTGATGTTCTGATGAGCCTGTAGTTATCCGTATCGAAATAGATGTTCCTGATGGTCGTCCTGCCGTACTGATCTATCTTCATTATCCCTTTCATGGTCTCTTCGAGGGCTTTCCTCTGAGACGATGTCAGGATGTATTTGATCTCATATCTTTTAAATACGTTCTGGTATTTCATTGCCGTATCCTCCGTTTCTGATGGTAGTGTACGGCGCGAACCTTAAACGTAACTTAAAGCAATAAAAAAGATCTCCCGGAGGAGATCCTGAAGTATCTGCAGGGTATCCGTGCTGATCAGAGACGCTCTGCTATATCGTCTATGTTGCAGTCGGAGTATTCCACGTTGGATGAGAATTCGCGGACGATGTCGAACAGTCCGGCATTAGGGTTTGCCTTCAGGCAGTCGGAGACCATCAGGAGGAGCTCACACGCGAGCCTTGCGCCCTCCCACGGATAACGGAACAGGAAATATACCAGCAGGTTCTCAAAGCACTGCGTATATCCGGGATCGTCCAGCAGATCCAATGAATCTGACTTTCCTCCGATCCTGCCATAGAGTTCCACCCATTCAGAAGACAGCGACTCCAGAGACATCAATACCTCCAGTCTCTTTTCAGTTGTCCATAACTCATCCGTCAGCAGGCCCACCCGAAGGCTCAACGGCATCGATCTGTCGGATGCCGTCCTGATGGCTCTGTCCCTGGACTCATATACCTCTGTCTCCAGTTCGTCAGGCTCCTCCTCAGATACGTCGGGGTAATCGTTTATCTCGACAAGACTGAATCCCTTATCCCAGCCCAGCACCAGAGGGATCGCCGCCTCGCAGCTGAGGCCGATCCCGCATTCTATCCTGTCGCTCCTGAAGTTGAAGAACCTGGGATGCTCGTCACAGACACGGCACAGTGCCTCCTCACCGCAGGCCAGGATCAGGTCGCATAATCCGTCGTCCCTAAGCATGGGGCATCTGCCGTCAGGACGGAGAACAAAATGAGGTTCGCCCACGGCGGAGCCGTCATCTTCGACGACAATAGAAGAGCGGATGCGTTCAGCGAACGCTCCGCTCATGTTCATGTACTTATCGTATGTTTCGGGGTCGATGTCAACTTCCCAGTTGGCGCAGCATGTATGCCTGCAGTCACCTGCGATGCACCTGAACAGGGGATAGTATGACGGGGCAACTGCCTTCATCAGCCCTTGATCTCCCTGATGGCATTCTCACACTTCTCAGCGAGGTCTGCTGCTGTGAGCTTGTATGCTGCAAAGAGAGCATCAGGTGTTCCTGACTGGCCGAACCTGTCATTTACACCGAACCTCTTTACAGGGCAGGGGGCATTCTCGCAGACGACTTCTGCAACAGCTGAACCCAGACCGCCGTTGATGGTGTGTTCCTCAGCCGTAATGATCAGTCCCGTCTCGGATGAAGCCTTCAGTATGGCTTCCTTATCGATGGGCTTGATGGTATGCATGTCCAGAACCCTGGCGTTGATGCCCTTATCCTTGAGGATGTCATGTGCGGAAAGTGCCGTCTGTACCATGAGGCCCGTTGCGATGATGGTTACATCATTACCCTCACGGAGAGTATTTGCCTTGCCGAGGGTAAAGGGAACATCTTCACCGTACTCGCCGTAAACATCCTCAACCTTGGATCTGCCGAGCCTGATGTAAAAAGGTCCGTCTGTTTCGATGGCTGCCTTTATGGCCATCCTGGTGGATGCACCGTCGCAGGGTGATACTACCTTGATGTTGGGGATGGATCTCATTACTGCAAGATCCTCCAGACACTGATGTGAGGCACCATCCTCACCTACTGACAGACCTGCGTGTGTGGCGCAGACCTTAACGTTCAGGTTGGGGTAGCATACTGAGTTCCTGATCTGCTCGCAGTTACGCATGGATGCGAATGCTGCAAAGGATGAGATGAATGATATCTTGCCTGTTGTTGCCAGACCTGCGGCAACGCCGGTCATGTTGGCTTCAGCGATACCCATGTCGAAGAATCTGTCAGGGTATGCTGCCTTGAACTTGGATGTGTTCGTCGATCCTGACAGGTCAGCATCGAGTACTACGATCCTCTTGTCTTCACCAAATTCCACCAGAGCCTTTCCATAGGCCTCTCTTGTTGCCATCTTGCTCATGAGATCACCTCCTGCTCTGCCTTGGCAATAGCGTCGTCGAGCTCCGCTACTGCGATCTTGTATTCTTCTTCGTTAGGCGCCTTGCCGTGGAAGCCGGCGTTGTCGGTCATGAAGGATACGCCTCTGCCCTTGTGTGTCAGGCAGACTGTAAAGAAGGGCTTGCCCTCTCCTTTATGAGCCTTGAAAGCTTCAACAGCCTTCTCGATCTCACCGAAATCGTGACCGTCTATGACCATGACGTTGCAGCCGAAAGCCTTTGCCTTTGCTTCGATATCACCGAGGCTCATGACGTCATCGACCTTGCCGTCGATCTGAAGGCCGTTCTTGTCGAGGAATATACAGAGATTATCCAGCTTGTAGTGAGCGGAGCTCATGAGAGCCTCCCATACCTCACCTTCCTGCATCTCGCCGTCACCCAGGACGGTGAATACGTTGTAGTCCCTGCCGTCTACCTTGGCTGCCAGAGCCATTCCTACGGCAGATGATATGCCCTGACCGAGGGAACCCGTGGACATGTCGATGCCGGGTGTCTCAGTGAGACAGGGATGACCCTGAAGGAAGGAACCAAGCTTGCGGAGGTTCTTCATCTCGTTGATGTCAAAATATCCCTTGAGACCCAGGACTGAGTAAAGTGCAGGAGCACAGTGACCCTTGGATAATACGAACCTGTCCCTGTCAGGATTCTTAGGATCCTTGGGATCTATACGCATCTCCGCATTATAGAGATATGTGATGATGTCCGTGCAGGACAGTGATCCGCCCGGATGCCCGCTCTGGGCGCAATAAACGCCTTCTACAACCCATCTGCGGACCTTGGCCGCAAAGAGCTTCAACTGGTTTTCCTGTTCCTTCTTCATTTGTCAGATTCCTCTCGTTAAATTCAAAACACACTAAATGTATCGTATTTTGTTTCTTTATTCAATCACATCATCCGTATATATCCTGGGGACTCTCTTGCCGATGATGCATGTGATCTCGTAGTTGATCGTTCCCAGATAATCCGCCAGATCATCTACTGATCTGTGCCTGCCGAATACGGTGATGAGGGACCTCACTCCAACGTATTCGTCAATGTCTGTGGCATCGATCATGCACATGTCCATGCAGACGTTTCCGATGATGGGGGCCCTGCGGCCTGCGATCATGAGTTCAAAGCCGTTGGAGAACCTGCGTGACAGGCCGTCTGCGTATCCGATGGATACTGTAAGCACCTTGGTGGGGCGCTCTGCGATGAAGTGCCTGCCATAGCTGACGGACGTTCCAACGGGAACTGTCTTCATGTGAATGACCTTTGCATACCAGCTCATTACTGGTATAAGGTTAATCTCATGTCTGGGCGCGGGGCATCCCGGGGGTATCAGGCCGTAGAGGATTATCCCGGCCCTGACCATGTCCAGGTGCATGCCGGGGAATCTCATGATCCCGGCGCTGTTGCATATATGTCTCTTTTTGAACGTGATGCCGCACTTGGCCAGTTCATCCAGTTCGCTCATAAAGCTTACGAACTGCTTCATGGTATATGAATCATCGTCAGTATCTGCTACTGCAAAATGTGAGAATACACCGAAGTGATCCAGACCGGGAAGCGCACAGATCTTCTTTATCTCTTCGGTGGATGAACCGTCTGCAATGAATCCCAGACGTCCCATGCCGGTATCGAGCTTGATGTGGATCCTGCATGTCTTGTTCTGCTTTACGGCTTCGTCCGACAATACCTTTGCTGCCTCAAAATCATATACGGCCTGGTCGATGTCATATCTGACCACGTCGCCGAAGCTCAGGGGATCCGTGTATCCCAGGATCAGTATGGGCGCGGTTATATCCGCCTGCCTGAGCTCTATGGCCTCGCCTATCGTTGCAACGCAGAGATATGATGCTCCGCATTCTATCAGTGTCCTGGCACACTGGACTGATCCGTGGCCGTAGGCATCCGCCTTTACGACTGCCATTATTTCCGCTTCGGGGGAAGTAACCTTCCTGATCTCGCTGTAATTATGACGGAGTGCGGCGAGATCTATCTCGACGCATGAACGGTCAAACCTGTCTGATGTAATCTCAGTTCTCATTGTTCTCCCAACCGCAGGCTCTAAAAGCACTGCTCATGATATCCGGCATATCCGAAGGCAGCATGGCACGTCTGCCGTACCTGTCTGCCAGTAACTGTCCGCATAATGAGTGGATGTAAACTCCTGCCAGGGCAGACTCAGCTGCATTCATTCCCTGTGCCAGGAATCCGGTGATCATGCCTGTCAGAACATCTCCGGACCCGCCTTTGGCCAGGCCGTTGTTGCTGACATTATTAATATAGCATTTACCGTCCTCTGTTGACACTATTGTATTGTTGCTTTTTAGGACCGTGATACAGCCCGTATCTCGTGCAAATTGTACTAATACTTCCTCCGAACAGTCTCCTGCCAGCCTCTTGAATTCCCCGATGTGAGGTGTCAAAATGGCAGGCTCAAAGGAAGGCTTTTCCTTTCTGGCGCTGAGCAGAGGAAAGAGCCTCTCCCTGTTTCTGGAAAGAATGTTAAGTGCTCCGGCGTCGATCACCAGCTTCGGGCTGTTTTCGATGAGATATTCCAGCACTGCCAGTGACCTCTTGTCCTTTTCGTCGAGCCCGGGGCCGATGCCGCATGCTGATGCCTTTTCCAGGTATCCGGTCAACATGCGGAGGGTAGATGTCTCCGTATCTCCCCATGCTGATAAAAGCGCACAGGGACAGTTAACGATGGTGCTGCCCATGCTGCCGGCAGGAGCAAATACCCTGACCATGCCGGTGCCGCTCCTTAAGGCTGATGAAACGGCAAGCGTCTGGGCGCCGGACATAAACTCTGATCCGGCAACGATAAGAGCCGTTCCGAAGGTTCCTTTATGTCCTCCCCGGTCCCTGACGGGACACATCCCCTCTATCAGTGCCTGGTCTATGGTCTCCATCAGTCGTCTCCGTGCTTCATGTGCTGGATCGAGCTGATCTCGAAAGGTGTTTCCTGATATACGTAGTAGTTGAGCCAGTTGGTAAAAAGGAGCGTGGCAGATGATCTCCACAGCAGGGGTGCGGGATTCCTGGGGTCGTCATCCGGATAGTAATGCTTCGGTATATCTATCGGCAGGCCCAGGCCGAGATCTCTCTTGTACTCGCTGTCCAGTGTGTTTACGTCGTACTCGGAGTGACCGGTGATGAATATCTGGCGTCCTTTCTTATCGGATACGCAGTAGATGCCGGATTCCTCCGATTCGGACAGTATCCTGAGGGCGGGCACCTTCTCGATATCCTCCCTCCTGACCTCAGTGTGCCTGGAATGAGGGACATAGAATATATCGTCAAAACCTCTGAAGAGCTTGACGGGGTTGTTGTATGTCATGCGGTGCTCGAATATGCCGAAGCACTTCTTGTCCAGAGTGTACTTGGGCACGCCGTAGTGATAGTAAAGTCCTGCCATTGCTCCCCAGCAGATGTGGAGAGTGGAATAGACGTGGGTCTTGCTCCATTCCATGATGCTGCAGAGTTCGGGCCAGTAATCCACATCCTCGTAATCCAGGAGTTCCACGGGGGCTCCCGTTATGATCATGCCGTCGTAGAAATTGTCCCTGATCTGGTCAAAGGTCTCGTATAACTTCGTCAGATGTTCCTCCGATGTGTTTACGGATTTGTGGGACGCAGTATGGATCAGATCGATGTCGATCTGAATGGGGGTGTTGGACAGAGCTCTCAGGATCTGCGTCTCAGTCACCACTTTATTGGGCATGAGATTAAGGATGACGATCCTGATGGGTCTGATATCCTGCGTCAGAGCCCTGGTCTCCTCCATGACAAATATACGTTCCTGCTCAAGTATTGCCCTGGCAGGGAGATTGTTAGCTATTCTGATGGGCATAAATGCCTCCTTATGATATCAAGAGCTGATAAACTCGTTAAGTATTGATGCTTCAGGCACACGGGAAGGATCGATCACGGGGATCTCCTCCAGATGGGCCAGGAGCTTCTTTGCCTTGCTGATGGCAGAGGGCAGATCCGCAAAAGGCTTGCCTGTGTTGGATCTCTCCATGAACACATTGGGCGTCAGCGTGCCGTCTGCTGCGCTTGCGAGTGCCTCGCGGATATCGTGAAGCGCCATCGGCGCTATTATGAGCGGTTCATATGCCAGGAATGAGTTGACGTGATATGTGGCAGATGCCAGATACGTGTCGTAATACTCCTGCTCGGAATTAGCTATCATGGGCCAGTAATCGATGGTTGCCAGAGCGTGTGCACTCCTGTGCCTGTAATCCCTGACGATCCTCCTGAGCATCCTGATCTCCACCTTGTCCATCAGCTTGGTGTCGTGATATACGTTGCCGTAGGGCATGATGAATACCTTTGCACAGACATCCGGGGGGATGTCGCCGGAGATCCTCGGAGACAGGCCGTGAAGGCCCTCCACCACGAGGATGCCGTCAGAAGGAAGCTTGATGGCTCTGCTCTCGTCGCCTTCCATGGGCTTCCTGACGTTAAAGTCGAATACCGGGGGGATTACCTTCTCCCCTGCTATGATCTTTTTGATGTCTGATGCGATCCTGTCCACATCAAGGGCGTCTATCGTCTCGAAATTGGGCCTGCCGTCCTCATCAAAGGTAAGGTCGTTCATTATGTAGTAATCATCCAGGGACAGGAAAGATGCTGTCTTGCCGTGCCTGTTGAGACCCTGGGATAATCTCATGGTGAATGTCGTCTTGCCTGAAGACGTGGGACCGGAAATGAAAATGGCTTTCTTATGTCCGTCAGACAGTATGTCATCGATTATGTTATCGATCCTGGACAGGAAGCGTTCCTCGGAACTTGCTATCAGTTCGGTAAGCTTTCTGTTGCCGAGACTCTCCTCCAGTTCCTCGAGTGTAATGTCAAGTCTGTCCTGTAGTTCTGCCATTGATAAACTCCTTTATCTTGATGGGAAGAAACGCTTGATCACAAACTTATTGATGAGCCAGTCATATCCGTACTGAATGTATCTGATGGCCAGATATGCCAGTCCCGGGATGATGATGGCAGCCGCAAGTATGAGGACAAATACCAGTACCACATGTATTCCGCCTGCCAGAACGGCGATGACCGTTGCAAATGAACCAGCGCTTGCCGCAAAGCGTTCCGTATATGATTCCAGTGTGCTGTTGAGATATGCCAGGAGTTGTTCCTGAAGTCCCGACTTCTCAAAAGTGATCCTGGATAAGATCTGACCTGCCGTAAAACTTACGATGAGGTAAGACTTAAGAAATTTCTCCACTAATATGATGATCTTGCCCGGCATGGGCATTCGGTAATATCTGAAGCAGATAAAAGGACATGCCAGGAACAGGAGGATGAAAAGTACCATCTGAAACACTCCGAAGTTCCCGAAGCCCAGGAGCGGCCTGCCTAAAACGAACCTGTAAAGGACTATGCAGTCAACGAAGATGCCATAGAGAATGAACAGGCCAAGATGCCTCCTGTTCTCAAAATCGGTATCACTCCATATCTTACCGAGGAATAATCCTTCCAAATAGTCCAATTCCGTTATCTCCTAAATCAATGCCGCTCTTAAGATTGTACCATAACAGGCAGGATCAGTGCAGTCTGAAAGTACATTCAGTCGTGCTCTCCACGATGCTCCTCAGTTCTATCCACTCGGCCGGAAAGATCTCTTCGTTTTTGAACTTGTACCTGGAGCCGTCCATGAGTTCCACCGATATCTCCCACTTGCCGGGTCTTTCCAGAGTATCCTTTTTCTTTGCCCGTCCTTCCTCCATCTTAACCAGTCCTTCGAGTATGTGACTCTCCGGCAGTTTGGAATCCAGGATCTCCAGCTTGGAATCGGTAAGGGATTTCATGAAATTGTTATTCCACATGTAGTAGTCACGCCAGGATATCAGGCCGCGGTCGAAATCGTATCTGACCTTGTAGCCCTCATCCGCATAAGACCTGACCTCTATCTCCAGGATCTTCAGATTACCGTAAGCATATTCAAAATCCATAGCCATCATCCCTTACCCCAGTTCTATGCCGAAGACAGATCCTCCGGTCGTTCCTATAACCATGGTGTTGCCGTAAACGACAGGCGATGCTTCAAAGCAAAGTCCTGAACCTGTAGCCTGGTTCGTATTGATGTTCCTCTGGCACTGGAGATATGTGATCCTCCTGCACTCAGATGCGCCGGCACTGACCAGATGGATCTGACCTATAGAGTCTCCTATTACTATGTATGCCTGTCCGGACATATCGTAGCAGTCAACGGGTGAACTGTATGAGTAGATATTCATGTCGTATTCCCATACCTTTGTTCCCAGGTCCTTGTCGTAGGCGACCAGCTTGTTGCCGCTCATGAGGCCGTTGGTCATGCTGAAAGGGAATATTACCAGGTTGGATATCGAATTCTTGCCGATGATGGGGTTGCCGAAACATCCGCCGCTCTGATCAGTCTCGGACGTCTCTCCGTTAAATGTGTAGCAGGGCTCTGACGTCTGCCAGATAACCTCACCCGTCAGACCGTGGATCTTGTATACGTATGCGGCTCCGCAGTATTGTCCCGTGCCGCCCTGATTATCGACCTCAGTACCCACGTAGACATAGGGAATGCCGTTCTCCTCGGAGATGGCGGGAGTCACGTCAGAGTCGTCGCCCAAGACCACGCACCATACCATCTGCAGGGTATTGAGATCGAGGCATACGAGATTGCTCGTGTTGTCCACGAAATATCCGTAATTGCCATATACGGCGATGGAGCTCTCGACTCCCATGTGGGAACCGGAATTATCGTTGAAGATGTACTTATAACCTGTCCTCTCAGGACTGATGGAGATATCTCCGATGCCCAGAGCATAATTGGAATTGAGCTTGAATGTATAGATGATGCCGTTCTCGCATGGCCATATAAGCGTATCCGATTCCCCGTTGATAATGGGAGATGAATCGAATGCCCTCCAGTGCGCCCTGTATGCAGTATCCTCACCACCGTCGTAGTGGTAGAGCTGCTTGCCGTCCAGGAGCGAATAGATGTACATTCCGAAGATGGCGCTGCCTCCGTTGTTGTCACACTGTCCCACGTAGATGAGAGGATATCCTCTGGGATCAAGGGCAGGGGTTCCCTTGATGGATACACCTACGTTGATGGGATCTCTCGTCTGAGCGCCTGTCTCCAGGTCAAAGAAATAGATCTTGCCGTCCAGAGCGGCACAGATGACCTCCACCAGGTTCTCCTTGTTCTTGGCAGTATCGTAGAGGTTCATTACGTTCTTCATGGACGAAGGCCACTTTACGACCAGGGGCTGACCGGTCCACCTGAGTCCGGACCACTCAAAATTCAGGGTCGAAGCCAGGAGCTTGCCTATGTGGTTGAACTCCCATGTCTGGGTTATCGTGCCCTCGGTGATATTCGTATATCCGAAGGCGGCACAGTTACGGAAATTGTTTCCCCTGTAGGTAAAGATACCGGGAATGAGTCCGTAATTGATGGGGTCGTTAAAGAAGATAGGATTCTCGCGGCTGTAATCGGTTACCAGCTGGTTATCGTCTCCGGTAAATACCGTCTCTGTAAGGCCCCTTGCCGCAGGTCTGGCCTGCTCTGCTATCTCCTCATCCGTCTCCATGTTGATCACTGCGGAACCGGGGTAGAGTACCGCATTCTGATTCTCCGACAGGGGAGGTATGGGTGTTGGCGTCGGGGTCGCAACAGAGATAAATGCACTCTGCTGGCTCATGTTGGCATCAGGGGATTCGTCAGTATTCTTGCGTTTGTTGAAATAGACGACAGCCAGAACAGTCGTGAGGATCACGAACAGTATCGTCATTACGACCACAAGACCCATTGTTCCCTCTCCGGGATCCCTGGAAGGCTTGTGATAACTGTTGTCGGGCTCAATATATTGCTCCCTGTCGTACATTTATAACACCCCTGTTATTGCCCGGATCAGCCATATCCGAGAAATTGCGTAGTATTGTACCACATCTGCCGGTATTACTCAATCAAACGGTGTATCTGCTATTTCCATGATCTTTTTGAGCCTGTGGTTCATCCCTGATTTGCCTATGGGAGGGTCCATCATGGCCCCCAGTTCGGCAATGGATGCGGCAGGGTTCTTATAGTGGGCATCTATTACGTCCACAAGTTCCTGCGGGAGCCTGTCCTTCATACCCGATCTCACTATCTTGTCTATGGCATAGCTTCTCCTGGCGCTGGCCTCTGCCGACCTCTTGATGTTGCCGGAATCGCAGTTAACGGTCTTCGTAACGTAGCTGTTTACTTCCTTTTCAGCCCTGATGTTCTCGAATTCCATTACGCACGACGTTGCGCCTATAACGCCCAGGAAATCAGATACCATGTCGCCGTTCTTGAAATATATGAGAGTATAGGAATCCCTCTCCGATACGGACGGCCTGATGTCAAAGGATTCCAGCATCGCGCAGATCAGGTCCCTGATCATGTCGTTGGATATCCTGAGCTCTGCCCTGTAGAACTTTCTGGGGTCTGCGCAGTAGCCTGCAGACAGAAATGCGCCTCTCAGGAAACATTTCGTAAAAGCCCTGTCCAGCAGGAGCTGTTCCTTGGCATTCTTGAGAAAACAGGCACTCATCAGTCCGCAGAAGGACGCAAAGGACTGCTCCAGCACCATTACCTTGCCTCCCCTGACCAGGTGGACGAATCCGTCCTGCGCCAGAAGGCCTGCCAGAGCCATTGCGGCCTGGGGAGATGTCCTGACAAATGTCGATGGAAAGGAGATGCCGGCAGGAGCTGCCGCACAGAATGCACCAGCTATGCATGCCTGTCTCTCGGTAACGGTCCTGCATCTTACCTGACATGCTTCGTTCTTTGCTTTTATGGAAAAAGTTTCCCTGCCGTCAGCCGCGGTCATCGGCAGAATCCTTCAGGATATCCCTGTGCTTAAGGTCTGTCTTGTAGCCGAGTTTCCTGAGTTCCTCCTCAAGACGTGATGCACAGTATACGGATCTGTGGTGGCCGCCCGTACATCCTACAGCTACGGAGAAGACGGCCTTGTTCTTCTGTGATATGGCATTCTCGACGGAATCCACAAAGCCGGCGATCAGCCTCTCTGTTTCCTCGAATCCTGCCAGGTACTGTCTGATGGGTTCATCCAGACCTGAAAGAGGTCTTAATTCTTCGACCCAGTAGGGATTCTTGAGGCTCCTGGCATCTAATACCAGATCGCAGTCTTCAGGTACGCCGTACTTAAATCCAAAGGATGTGATATCGATCCTCCTGCTGAACTCGCCTACGAGCCTGACCTCTGTCTCCAACCTGACTCCGAACTTTTCATATACCTTGTCTGATACGTCGCATATCAGATCGAATACTTCAGATGCAGAGGCATTTCCGCCGTTATTTACTATGAATCCGCAGTGCTTGGGTGATACCTGTGCTGCAGAAGAAGCTATGCTGTAGCCTCTGAGCCCGCAGTCGTCGATGAGCTTGCCTGCAAAATAACCCTCGGGGCGCTTGAACGTGGAGCCTGACGAAGGAACATCCAGCGGCTGGGATGCCGTCCTCTTCTCATTCAGTTCGCTGATCTTTGCCTTGATCGAGTCTATGTCGCCTTTTCTGAGTTCGCATGTTACGGACGTGATCACGAATACCTTGCCCGCCCTGGACATCTGTTCGAATATGCTGGTCCTGTATCCGAGCCTGAGATCGTCTGATGAGATCTCATTGGCATTTCCGTCACTGTCAATGTACCTGGCGCTTATGACGATGTCCTTCATCTCTCCGCCGTATGCGCCGGCGTTCATGAAGACCGCACCGCCTAACGTTCCGGGAATGCCGCAGGCGAATTCCGCCCCTTCCAGACCCATTTCAGATACGGTAGTGGCAAAGCTCCTGAGCAGGAGTCCTGCGCCGGCCCTTACTATAACCCTGTCTCCCAGGTCCTCAGTCTCAAGTCCGGACATTTCCTTGCCCATCTTGATGACCAGTCCGTCGTAGCCCTTATCTGAGATAAGACAGTTGGCGCCGCCTCCCAGGACAAAGACACCCAGTCCCCTCTCAGAAGCGAACAGGAGATCTCTGATGATGTCTTCTTCACATGTGGGTTCATCCCAGTATCTGGCCTCACCGCCGCAGCGCATGGTGGTGTAGTTCTTGAACAGAACTCCTTCTTTCATATCTGTCCTCCGGGGAAGACTCTCGATACGAGATCCTTTGCTGCGTTATAGCCCATCTTCTTGACCCTGAAATTGATGGCGGCAACCTCGACTATTATCGCCAGGTTACGTCCGGGTGCTACGGGGATGGTGATGGAAGGGACCTTGAGCCCTAATATTTCCGTTGTCTCATCAGACAGGCCCAGCCTGTCGTATGTCTTGTTGTCATCCCATCTCTCCAGATTGATGACAAAGTCTATGTTCTCGGATGACTTTACGGAAGATACTCCGTAGAGTTCCTTTACATCCAGGATTCCGATACCCCTGATCTCGATCAGATGCCTGATGACATCGGGTGCACTTCCTATGAGCGTCGTATCATTGATCTTCCTGATCTCCACCTGATCATCGGCGATCAGTCTGTGACCTCTCTTTACGATCTCAAGTGCTGTCTCTGATTTACCTACACCACTCTCGCCGAGTATGAGGATACCTTCACCGTTAACCTCTACCAGGACTCCGTGCATGGAGACTCTGGGAGCCAGTTCCGATTTGAGATAAGCGACCACCTCGGTGATGATGTCGGATGTTGCTGCCGACGTCCTGAGAACGGGAGTTGCATAAATCCTGGCACAGTCCAGGAGCTCCGTATGGACCTCATGGTTACGTGTTATGAGTATGGCAGGGATCTCCTTGGAAAAGAGATTGCCTATGGAGTATCCCCTCTCCTCAGCAGACAGGTTGTCCAGGTATGCGTGCTCCATGTTGCCGATGACCTGTATCCTGTCAGGGCCGAAGTGATCGTAATATCCGGCCAGCTGCAGTCCGGGTCTCGTACAGTCAGCTACGCAGATCCTTCTCTCCTCGATATCTCCGGGATCGTATACGACCTCCAGATCAAAATCCTTGATTATCTGTGACAGGAATACGCTGGAATATGGCATATCAGATCACCTCTAATACCTTGGCAGGATCTTCAGCCGCCTTGACCTTGTCATTGGCTCGGATGATGTATCCTTTTTCGTCGATCAGATAAGTAGTCCTCACGACGCCCATCGAGACCTTGCCGTAGTTCTTCTTTTCCTTCCATACATCGTAGAGCATGTGAACGCTCTTGTCAGGATCTGACAGGAGAGTAAAGGGAAGGTTGAACTTTTCTTCGAATCTCTTGTGTGATGCAACGGAGTCACGTGACACACCGATCACCACTGCCCCCTTCTCCGTGAAGGATGGGTAGAGTTCCCCGAAACCGCAGGCCTGCTTTGTGCAGCCTGAAGTCATGTCCTTGGGATAAAAATACAGCACGACCTTGCTGCCGAGATAGTTACTTAACGTAACCATCCCGCCGTTCTGGTCGGGTAATGTAAAATCGGGAGCCTTGGTTCCGACGGGGATCATCAGAACTTGACCTCCACCTTATGGATCTTGCCGTCTGTAAATACGGGCACTGCTGTTCCCTCGACCTTGCTGCCGTCACAGATGACGGTAACGCCTTCTGCAGTTCTCTTAAAGCCTTCGGGCTTTGTGATCTCCAGTTCGTATACTGCGCCGACTGCCTGGAGCCTTACCTTCATGGAAGTCTCGTTCTTACGCAGGAGCGGCTCTACGATGAGAGCATCTGCCGTAGGCTGGATGCCGAAGCAGGAGAACAGGCACAGCAGGAGCCATGTGGAAGTACCGGAGAGCGTAGGTCCGATATTCTCGCCTGAATCGCTGTTGTTGTACTGTGTACACCACCTGGGGTTGCCGCATGTGGTGAAGGGTGACTGAAGCGTGCGGAAAGGCAGGATCCTGTCAATGATCCAGTATGCGGTATCAGCCAGTCTCTCAGCCAGCTTGACATCAGCAACGCTCTTGGATGCCTTGAGCATAGCAGCTGCAGCCATCATGTTTGCATGCTTGAATACGCCGCCGTTCTCACGGTCTCCGGGATAGTAGAGAGCAACGTCGATCTTGGGTGCGATCTTGGGATAATCAACTGTTGAACAGAGTCTGTAGCCGTAAGGTGACTTCAGATAGTTATCCATGGAATCGAGCATTGATGTGATCTGTGACTCATTGGCACAATCAGCCAGCAGTGACCATGAGAATGCGTTGAGGAAGTAAGATCCGGGAGCATCCTCCACCTGGAGGTTATCGCCTGCTGCGCCGAGGTATTCGAGTTCAGGCTTGTCAGAACGGTTAAAGAGCACACGTGCGAAGAAGTCGTTCTTCCATGCGTAGTCGTTGAGTTCCTTCTTAAGATCTGCAGACAGCTTTGTGAGTTCTGCTACGTACTGATCATCACCGAAGTGCTTGAACATGCCGATGGCGGCATCTACTGCAACCTTCAGAAGGAAGCCGTTCATTACGGACTCTGAATATTCTGATTCGAAAGGAACCTCGCCGTAGGCCTTGCCGGACTTTGCCAGCTGTTCCTTGTATGCCTTGATCTTGTCAGCGCCGCTTATACAGTCAGGATCTACTCTCAGGCAGTCATTCCAGTCTGCCCTGTCGATGAGAGGGATGCCGTGCTTGCCGACGGAGATCCTTGCTGAATATGTGATTATAGCCTTGATGGTCTCCAGAAGTGTCCTGGTCCTGGATCCGTCATCCTCACCGGGAGCTCTGCCCTCTCTGATCTCAACCGTGCCTGTGCCGGCGATCTTGAACTGCTCATTGAGGAAATCGTAATCGCCCGTGAGGCCTACATATCTGTCTAATGCCTGCAGGAGCCACAGTGCATCGTCTGACCACCAGCCGGGTTCTTTACCTACCCAGTAGAAGTTGTGGTTGGCATATCCTTCCTCGAATACGTTCTCACTCCACTCCCTGAGGAGCTTCTTGACGAAATCTGTCTGGTTCATGCCTGCCATGTAATACATGGATGCGAAGATGTCCTGGATCTCACGGAAACCGATCTCCCTGTAACCCTTCTGGGTCCAGTCGAGGGATCTGGAAACGAATGTCTGATAGAACACCTGGAAAGGCAGGTTGTTGTTAACGTATGCCTCGAAGTCCTTGTCCTCGTGCTCGATCTGCATGTATCCGGAATAGTTCTTTGCAAAATCTATTACGCTTGCCAGGTCTTCCTCGATGGCATTGATGTTCTTATATCTCTCGATGACTCTGGCGAGTTCTTCCTTCATCGTTACATCGAACTCGAAATCATCATTTACAGCGTCAGATGACAGACATGTGAGGTCGTCAGCCCTTACGGACGAACCGGCCTTTACCGTGAACTCCGTTGCCAGTGCAAAGAATCCGGGACCCTTACGTGAAGGCTTGTTGGCCAGATGGGAGATGAACTCAGGCTTTTCTATGCTGCCTGAACCTACAAAGTCACCGTATCTGGCGCAATACTCTGAAGGCATCTTAACTTCTCCGTCCTCGTGAACGATGAGAACGTTGTATCTGATATTGCCCTTCTGCCACTTGGGGTTGGGGTTGAATCCGATGGCCAGGAGCGCATCGTTCTCGTCAAAGAATACTTCGCTCTGTGTGATTACTGTCGTAAAGATAACGTCCTCTCTGAGAGCGTGGGGAGCAGTCGTACCGAACATGCCGGTATAGACGATCCTCAGGTTCCTGTCTGCTGAGCCCGTATTCTCGATATCGATCTTCTGAGCCTCGATGGCCAGGGGCAGACCCTCATGCTGGGGAACGATAAAGATCGTCCTCCTTATCTTAAGTCCGTCCTCCAGCTCATACTCTATGATGGTCCTGTTCTGGGAGTGGATCGTCCTGATGCTCTTCAGTCCCTCTGCCTTTGCATTTCCTGAATAGAAGATCTGCTTGCCGTTCTCTGTGAGATAGAACTGTCTGTTGGCAGGGAAACCATTCTCCTCAGGGAGATAGTCCCATCTGGTTGCCAGGACCTGAGTGTCAGCGTGTGATCTGAAGCATCCGCCGCCCAGTGCATTTACGGCACTCTTAGGTGTGCTCTGCAGGGGCTTTCTATATCCCATCCTGTTGCCGATGAGCATATTTGTATAGTAGTGAGGTCCGGGGATGGGAGATGCGGGATCTGCGATCAGCTCACCCTTCTCGTTGAGGATGCCTCCCCAGTACTTTGATGAGGCGATCTCATCAGTAATGACCTGCCTGACATTGTCAGGAACGTCGATCTCACCCTCACCTGCAGCATATGCCTTGATACCGCCGTCAACGGTGATGAGAACATCCTTGCCCGGGATAAGTCCCTGCCAGAAAGATGCCAGTTTTTCGTTATCCAAAAGGACAGTGATGAAAGGTGAATCGTAGTCGAGTCCTGATACTCCGACTACTGCAGTATTACCGTCAAGGTTAACATACTGTGCTGATACTCCGCCCCTGATCTCCTGACCGGGAAAACGGGATACCAGATAATCCTTTGCGCTGACCTTCTGCCCTCTGGCAAGCTCACTTCTGATGATCATGTGGGGATACCTCCTAATAATAAAGAAACGTTAACAAGATTATCTTATAAATGAAAGATTTATTCTACTGTAAATTTGTAATCAATTGTGATGCGTGAATCTTCCTCATTATATGACGCGTTCATGGTCCCTTCGTAATCCGATTCCATAACCTCGCCGTTGATCGTATAGCTTCCCGTGTAGTTCCTGTATTCATCCTCCGGATCGTATATTACTCCGCAGCCTTCGGGCATACTGAGTTCTATAGACAGCCAGTATGTCTTGCCTGACTCGACCGTATCAACTTCATTATATGATTCATCCATCAGCATGAGAGAACCGAACCGGTATAATGCATCACCGGGGATAACAGGCTGTTCCATCACGCCGCCTGCCTGAGGGAGCACGAAATCGACACTGACGTTGCTGATCAGTCTCTCCCATCCTGCCGTGAGGACGGTATCACCCGAAGCAGTTACTTCCTCCCATGTTCTGCCGCTGCCGTCAGTCCATTCCGTAAACCTGTAAGTAATATCATCTGATACGCTGTCATCGGGGATGGGTGCATCCATCTCATACTTCAAAGCCGTTCCTTCAGGAACAGTTACGGGATCGGGCGCCTTACCATAACCTGCCGTATCGAAAGATACAGATACATCAGCAGGCTGTCCGATAACGAATCTCCACGTTCCGGAGGCAATAAAGAAACCGTCCTCATACCTGACTTCTACCGGGTCCATGGATCTCTGCCCTCCCAGGGTGAGATCGAATCCGTCCTCAAATCTGTGGCCTGCTATCTTCAGCGACAGGTTCAGATAATAAACTTTATTGTCCTTGAGCTCAGTATCATCCGTTGCCCAATTTGCATCGGCCGTCATCCACTTTCTGCCTCCTGCGTCCGCTGAAGAAGAAATGATCTCCGAGGCATTCAGGGAATCCGGCAGAAGGCTGACGGGATCGCCTGCTGCAGGAGATGTGACCGGTATATCCATTGACGGGATCTTTTCATTTCCTGCCAGTATCCTGAGCCTCGCGATGGTGGTATCGAACTGATGAGAAAGCGTAAATGTCTTCGCCTCGGCAAAAAGCTTCAAGGCCGGAGCTACGAACGATGAAAAATTATATTCGTCGAGTCCTTCGGCAGGCATCTCCACTGATGTGTCGATCAGGAGAGGACCTGCCAGCTTTAAGAGGGCATAGATCTCATCTCTGTTAAAGGGAAGCTCGATTCCTTCCGGAGCCATGATGCTGCATATGGAATTTGCCGCCGACAGATAACTTGCATCATCGTCATTGATGCATCCGTAATAGGCATCACTGATCACATCGTACAGGCTCGGCATGTTATCGAGAACTACATCAGCAGCTCCTCTGGTCCCTATTTCAGGATCCTCCTCCTCTTCCTGCTCCTTGAAGATCGTTCCCATGAGTTTTGTGAACATGTCCTGATAATTGTAGCTGACGGTAACAGTTTCACCTGAAGCCTTAGTTATCTGAACACTATGATCCTCGGAATAGGATGCACGGTCAGGGATCACCTCCGTGAAACGGTTTATTATCTTATCTACAAAGGGCTTTCCGTATGTTCCGTACCCTGTGCTTTGGGTTTCTCCATATACCGGACTTCCGGTCAGCAGGAGTTCCCCGGGAAGTGCTGCCTCGTTTTCAGGAGTATTGAGCAGGTGGGTAACCCCGTAACGCGTCATGCCCCACATGGGGACTGCCGTAACGATATCATCGTCACATATGTAATTATGTATGAAGTCATACCTGGACTCATTATCCGGAACCGCAGACTGTTCCACCGTATTGGGTGCTTCAAACGTATATGCATAGATCCTCTTTGCAGATACTCCCGCCTGATCCAACAGCCTGGCAGCCAGTACGTTGGAATAGGCTCCGCCCCTGCTCTGACCCATGATCCAGTATTTTACGTTTCCGCTTCCTGCGATCCCGGTCACGGACTCGACCATCCTGTCTGCGCCCAGGGAATATGAATAGAACTCACTGCCGGCTTCGGGGCCGTTAACGGTAAAGTTCTGCTTCCATGCCATTTCCTTTACTCCGCTGTCCAGGGAATAGCTCTGAAGGACTACGGCCATGACAGTCTGTCCGTCTATCTCTTTCTTTCCCCACATGTAGCTGATGTTATACGGATCATCCTTATCGAATCCGACAAAGCCTGTCTGCTCAAAACCCAGATCAGCAAGGAACCTGGCTCCTGAACCGGAAGAGTCGTCGTTTATTACCGATGCCGTAAGCTGCATTGACAGCAATGCCAGCTCGTCATTCTGGACGGAGGGCTTTTCACTGAACCAGTCATCTGAATAACGGTAGCTGTCTTTTATGATCTCATTGCTGTAGGTCGAACAGTATTCGTATGTCCCGTAGATGTATTCCGGGTCTTTCTTTTTGCCGTTTAAGGCAAAAAATAAGGTCAATCCAATAACAGCGACAACAGCAGCACCTATTATCGAATAAATGATTATCTTCTTTTTACCTGATAGTTTGCTCATAGAATACTCTCCTTAATTCCGGTCATGAATATTCAAAGATTATATTCTTTGATCGATTAATGCAAGCGGAATACCTGTATGCAAGATAAATAGATAGAGGCTGCCTCATATATGAGACAGCCTCTATATGCTTTTTGTATTTAATATCAACCGAGTACCACTTCTACCTTGTGTGTAGCGCCGTCGCCTGCAACGGGTACGATGCAGCCGTCAATTGCCTTGCCGTCAACTGTAAGAGACTTAACGCCCTTGTTAACGTGACCGGGGTTCTTGACTTCGATCTCGTATGTATCGCCTCTGAACTGACGTGATGCCTTGAATCCGTCCCATGCAGCAGGGATGGAAGGATCAACTCTCAGACCGTCAAACTCAGGCTTGATGCCCAGGATGTACTGGGAGATGGCTACCATGTTCCATGCAGCTGTACCTGTCAGCCATGAGTTCTTGCCCTGACCGAAGTTCTTGGCATCCTTACCGCCGATCATCTGACCGTAAACGTAAGGCTCTGTCTTGTGGATGTCGGATGTCTCCTCTGTGAAGGCGGGAGCGATCTTGGAATAATACTCGAAAGCCTTCTCGCCTCTGCCGGCATAAGCCTCGGCACAGATGATCCATGCATTGTTATGTGTGAAGATACCTGCGTTCTCCTTGTATCCGCCCGGATATGTGGAGATCTCACCATACTGGATGTAGTACTTTGTGTAGGCAGGGTTGTTGAGAACGAGACCGAACTCACAGTTAAGGTACTTGTCGATGGAGTTCAGAGTCTTGATGTCAGCTCCAACGTCCTTACCGATCTCAGACATAACTGCGAAGCCCTGAGGTTCGATGAAGATCTTACCTTCCTCACACTCATGTGAACCCATCTTCTCGCCGTTTGCATCGTAAGCTCTCAGGAACCACTCACCGTCGAAGGCGGACTCCATGACGTTCTTCTTCATCTTGTCGATCTCAGCCTGGGCCTTTGCTGCTTCCTCAGTCTTGCCCAGATGCTCGAGGATACCTACATATGCAGGACCTGTGTATGTGAACAGCGCTGCTACGAATACGGACTCGGCGATCTTGGAATAACCGCCCTCAGCCTTGAACTTGGGGTTGGTGTATGTCTGGAATGATTCACCGGGTGTATCGGAGAAGCATGACAGGTTGATACAGTCGTTCCAGTCAGCACGCATTGCCAGAGGCAGTCCGTGAGGTCCGAGGTTCTCAACGATGTGATAGAAGGAAACCTTGAGGTGATCCAGCATGGGCTTTGCCAGTGACTCATCATTATCGTAAGGAACGTTCTCATCGAGAATCGTCCAGTCGCCTGTTTCCTTGATATAAGCTGCAACGGAAAGGATCATCCACAGCGGGTCATCAGAGAAGTCGCCGCCGATGTCGGAATTACCCTTCTTTGTAAGAGGCTGATACTGGTGATAGCATCCGCCGTCAGGCATCTGTGTTGATGCGATGTCGATGATCCTCTCTCTGGCACGGTCGGGTATCTGATGTACGAATCCGAGGATATCCTGGTTGGAATCTCTGAAGCCCATGCCGCGTCCGATACCTGACTCGAAGTAGGATGCGGAACGTGAGAGGTTGAATGTAACCATACACTGATACTGGTTCCAGATGTTGACCATACGGTTGACCTTGTCATCAGGTGTATCGACCTTGTAGATGCTGAGGAGCTGCTCCCATGTGGTGCGGAGCTCTTCGAGACCTGCAGCTACCTTCTCGGGAGTATTGTACTTCTCGATCATTGCGTCAGCCTTCTCGCGGTTCAATACCCACTTTTCTCTGGTGAGGAGACCCTCAGGCTTTGTGTCAGCAAACTTCTTGTCCTGGGGATTCTCAGCATAGCCGAGGATGTAGATGAGAGTCTTTGTCTCGCCGGGAGCGAGAGTGATCTTCTTGTAGTGTGAAGCGATGGGTGACCAGCCGTCTGCGAAGGAATTGGAAGCCTTGCCTGCCTTGACAGTCTCAGGGTTGTCCCATCCGTTATAGATGCTTCCGAGGAATGCATCACGGTCTGTGTCGTAACCGTCGATCGTATCGTTAACAGTGTAGAAAGCATAGTGGTTACGTCTGTCTCTGTATTCAGTTACATGATAGATCGTGGAACCAAGGATCTCAACACGTCCTGTTGAGAAGTTCCTCTGGAAGTTGGTGCAGTCGTCCTGAGCATCCCACAGACACCACTCAGCCATTGAGAAGAGTGAGAAGTCCTTTGCCTCTGAGCTGTCATTTGTGAGAACGACCTGCTGAACCTCACCGCTGTAGTTCTGGGGAACGAAGAATGTAACCTCAGCCTTGAGTCCGTTCTTCTTACCAGTGATGATGGTGTAACCCATACCATGACGGCACTCATATTCATCGAGTTCTGTCTTTACAGAGGACCAGCCGGGATTCCAGATGGTGCCATTATCGTTGATATAGAAATAACGGCCACCCATATCAAGAGGAACATTGTTGTAACGGTAACGTGTGATCCTTCTGAGCCTCGCATCCATATAAAAGCTGTAACCGCCAGCCGTATTGGAAATAAGTGAGAAGAAACCCTGATTGCCCAGATAGTTGATCCAGGGATAGGGGGTCTTCGGAGTATTGATGACGTATTCTTTACGCGCATCATCGAAATGACCGAATTTCATAATTGATTGCCTCCGTTGATGTTGTTATTTTTACTAAAAAGCCCTTTTATTTTACACTATTTTTGAGACATTATGTTGACCTATTTGTAAATAATATAAATGAAAAAAGAGGCTGTCCATTTGGACAGCCTCTTGCTTACATGAAGTAAGGTTTGTTTTCCGGATATTACTCCTTGACACCACCTGCAGCTACACCGGAAATGATGTATCTCTGCAAGAATGCGTAAACGATAACAACCGGGAGAACTGATGCGGACAGACCCATGTAGATCATACCGTAGTCAGTGTAACGGTCACCGTAGAGCTGTGCAACCATCAAAGGGAGTGTCTTATCTTCTGATCTGCTCAAGAGGATCGAAGGAGCGAAGAAGTTGTTCCATGATCCGAGGAAGGAGAAGATACCCTGGGTAGCAAGTGCCGGGATCATGATGGGGAGACAGATCCTATTGAATGTATAGAATTCGCTTGCACCATCGATTCTTGAAGCCTCGATGATCTCCATTGACAATGATGTCTCGAGGTACTGCTTGATAAAGAATACAGTAGAAGGAGCAGCGATTGCCGGGAGGATGAGGGGCCACTTTGATCCGAGGAGTCCCATTGAGGACATCAAACGGTAGAAACCTGTGATGTTTACGGCTGTAGGAACCATCATAACGCCAACGATGATAGCGAATATGGTCTTCTTACCCTTGAAGTTGTATACGGACAGACCGTATGCAGTAAGAGCGGAGAAGTAAACCGTAAGGGCTGTGGAACCTACTGAGATGATCAGTGAGTTCTTGAAACCGATAGCGAAGCTGAATGTTGATCTCTCAGCCAGGTTGTTCCAGTTCTTGGCCAGCTGTTCAAATGAATTGGGGTTGGGCCAAAGCTTGATGCCCCTCTGAATGCTGAGCGTATCCCATGTAGCGTTCATGAACATGAACCAGAAAGGGAGAATAGCCAGGATGGAGAAGAAAATTACTACTACGTATACCAGGATACTGTAAGCACGGATCGAAGCTGACTTACTCCTGAGTTTAGGTTCGTTTGCACTCATTTCCTTGTTCCTCCTTTCTTAAGAGCTCTCTTGGCCTTGGCAGCATCCTTATCTCTCATGAGGTAGAAGATGATGATAGACAGGATCGTGGTTACGACGAACAGCAATACTGATGTAGCTGCAGCGATACCAACCTGCTTAACATCCTGCATACCAAATGCCTGGTTGTTGATGTAGATCAGAACGGTCCTGATGGACTTGATCATTGTTCCGTTGAAATTAACAAGTGCAGGGTTTACGTTGATGTTCTGAGGGATATCGAACATCTGGAGACCACCGATGAGGGAGGTAACCAATGTGAAGAGAACGATAGGTCTCAGGAGAGGCAACGTGATCCTTGTGTAAGTCTGGAATGAGTTAGCACCGTCGATCTGAGCTGACTCGTAGAGAGACTCACTGATGGATGTAATACCTGCGATCAAGACAATCATCGTATTGCCGTACCACATCCAGAAGTTGATGAAGCAGACGATGAGTCTTGTTGCCCATGCATTGGCAAAGAAGTTATAACCCTGTTCCATACCCATAGCATGGAGGATTATCTGTGAAGGTGTGAGCGTACCACCGGATGAGTAGGAGAACAATCTTCTGAAGAAGATAGCTACCGTAACAGCGGTGATAACGTTAGGCAGATACATGAGCGCCTTCATGAGGCTGAGGCCCTTGAGGTGGAGCTTTGTATCTGTGAACCATGCAGACAGGAGGAGAGCCAGGAGGATCTGAGGTATGAAACCGATGACCCACATCAAAGCTGTATTCCAGAATGCACCAACGATCGTGTTGAATCTCGTCTTGTTTGTGAATATCTCAGCATAGTTGTTAAGACCATCGAAGATATAAACATAACGTGCATCAACCTTCTCGAGGATACCTGTAGGATCCTTGATAGTATCCTTGGACGAGATAACCTGGAGTTCGAGTTTTCTCAAAGCATTATACTCTTTGGAATTAGTGTCGTTTCCGCCGATGGCATCATAAGCAGCCTGTGCTGCAGGGATTGCTGCCTCAGCTTCTTCGAGCTTCTTCTGAGCATTTGCAACGTTGGATTCCTTACGTGCAGCATCGAGCTCCTTATATCTGTCATAGCTCAGTGCGTCTGTAAGGCCTACCTCGCTCTTGAAAGCGAAATACTTATCAAGATCGAATGTGCCGTCAAATGAGATGTACTTATCAACAGAGATTCCGAGAGCTGTCAGGAGAACACGTCCCTGATCCTCATAATATGTGGTCAGCTTGGAGATCTGTACAGCAGCAGCGAGCTCAGTATCGTTAGCTTCGTATGCTGTGTCGATGAAAGTACGGTAGATAGCCAGTGCGTTGGCATCGCTCTTCTGATCGTTGGAAACGATAACACTGGAGCCGGATACCTGCAGCTTGACTATGTTGATGATACCTGCATTGTTCAGTGTTTCGAGATCTGCATAGAGACTCTCCTCATCTTCGTGGAGACCCTTGGATCCGTCACCGTATGCCTCGAGGCTGTCAAATGTATTGAGTGACTTAACGAGATCGCCCCAAACATTTGCCTTAAGGTACTCTTCAACTGTATCAATGAAAGGTACAGAGATAGCAGGTACGCTCTCGCCTGCAGCCGTAACGGCATTAGGCTTGTTAAGATTTGTCAAAACATAGAAGAACATGGGATCTTCAACTGATACTTCGCCGTTCTTAACAGCATTAAAGTACTCCTGAAGAGTAGGATAACCTGTCTGTCCTGCGAGATAATTGACCAGAGCCTGCTGTTCCTCTGTAAGGTCTGAATTTGAAAGGGATTCTACGAATGTATCGTAGTTCTCAGCTGTATAGATAGACTCAGCTGTTACTGCCTCTGTCTCTTCCTCAGCTGCTGCTTCCTCATCGTCAGATGCACCGGCATTTGCAATATCTGCAACTGTGCCTGCAATTGAAGAAACCTTCTGTGAGATTATGAGGGAGATATCAGAATACTGTGATCTCCATGCCTTAAGTTCTTCTACACTGCTCTGTGAAAGAAGACCAAGGTCTTTGTTGTTAAGAGCCTGCTGAAGCTCGTCGATAGCGCTCTGGGATACCAGAGAATTGGCTCCGTTTGCAATAATTGCCTGAATGCCTTCTTCGTTAAGAGGATCGTAAGTATCTGCCTTGTCCTGTGCAGAGAAGTAGTTCCTGATCTTAACGTATTCATTCTTCTTGATTCCTACATCCTGCTCAAAGCTGTCAGAATAGAGCTTTGTAAGATCCAGGTAACGGTCGTAGTAAGCTTCGTAGTTACCGAAGCCCCAGAACTGTGCCGTTGCGGACTGCATGTTGGCAGTGGAAAACCAGAATGTAGTAAGCAAGGGATAGAGACTGAATATACAGTAAGCAATTACGAAAGGAGCAATAAAGATGTAGCCGTAACGGGTATAGCTCATACCCTTACGCTTGCCTGTGTTATTAGCTCTTGCCATCTTCGTCACTCTCCAAAATTAATTTGCCGTTTGAATTGTTGTTGTTTGTTAAAGTAAGGAAATGCGGGGCAGGGTATTGCCCCGCCCCGCACGATTACCTTAGATTGAATTATTTAATTCAGTTAAGAATTAGATAATACCGAGCTCAGAAAGAGCGCTCTCGAATGCAGCCTCAGCATCAGCTACGGAAGCGATTGTGCCTTCGAAGTAAGAGTTAGCAGCTGTTGTGAACTCATTGTTGATTGTCTGGTCGTCCTGACCTACTGTTGAGTTGTCAAGAGTAGAAGCAGAAGCGAGGAGAACAGAAGCAGGGTTCTGTCCATCGAGCCAAGCTACGTGGAAGTTTGTATCAGCAGCCTTAGCTGTCATGATAGCTACGCTGTTAACGAACTCACCGCCGTTTGCCATATCCTCGAGGTTAGCAGCTGTAAGAGCTACGTCTCTCATGATCTGAGCGCAAGATGCCTTCATGTCGCAGTGCTTAGAAGCCATCATCCATGTGCCGCCCCAGAATGAAGGAGCAGGTGCTGTTGTGAGGCCCCAAGCGCCGTTTGTTGCAGCATCATATCCATCTGCACCGAAAGGCAGACAGAAGTTACCGAGCCACATAGGTCCAAAGTAAGCTACTGTTGACTTGTTGCCAGCGTTGTTTGTCCAAGCGTCTGACCACTGTGATGTCTGCCATGTGAGGTCCTCATCGTGGAGAGCCTTACCGAGATCGAAGTAGTCTTCCATAACGGGGTCGATTACGAGCTCACCGTTAACGATCCAGCCCTGTGTACGTGTGTTGAGGTAAGATCTCCAGATATCATCGATACCAGAAATCATCTTAACCTGACCATTGGAAGCTTCCTTAACTGTTCTAGCAGCATCGAGGAATGCATCCCATGATGCGAAGTGCTGAGCAACATCATCGGGCTCAGATACGCCAAGGTACTCCTGTGTAAGAGCCTTGTTGTAGAAAACGCCGCAAGGGCAAGCCTGCCATGCCAGACCCTTAATAACGCTGTTATCGTCTGTAGCGAACTGCAGAGTGTAGTTGTACATCTCTGAAAGCTCAGAATAAGCGATACCAATGTCATTGATTGCAAGGGTGTTGGAAGAGTTCATGTACTTGGAAGCATAGTCTGCATCACAAACGAACAGGTCAGGTGCTTCATCAGGAGATGCAAGAACCTGGTCCAACTTTGCCTGGTATGCGTTGGACTCTGTTGTCTCGAGATCGAACTCTACGTCAGAGTACTTCTCAACGAGTCCAGGGAACTCCTCGTTCCATCCATAGATAAGAACCTTATCGCCCTCATCTGATACTTCCTGTACGGGAAGCTCTACGAACTCAGATGTGTCAGCAACAGGATCTGTCTCTTCGGATGATTCAGGAGCTTCTGTTGTAGCATCAGCAGAAGTTTCGGAAGCTGCAGATGTCTCAGACTCGCCTGTCTTATCACAAGCTGCAACAACGCCGAGAACCATTGCCATTGACAGAACCAAAGCAACAATCTTCTTTGTCTTCATTTGTTTTTTCCTCCTCATAAATTAAGGTTTTATTTTCTGTCCAATTAGGACCAAATTTTGCTTGCGCCGTACCCGGAGGTACGCCCGCGATACGCCTGCCTTATACGTCATAACGCATAAAACGCGTATTCTTACGAGTGAAGTTTACAACAATTACCACAAATATGCAACTTTTTTTTATGCAAGTTTATAAATGCCGCAATTCATCGGTTGATCTTATATACAATTTTGCCGTAGGAATTTAGATAATCTGCGTAATTGGTCAGATCTACAGGTGCATTGAACCTGGTTCCGTTGATGAAACCATATGCTTCGGCAAAGGCTGTTCCGTTGCCCTGGGCGTGTACTACGATGACGGGATCAGTTACCTGGGATGCAGTGTACTGAACCTCTTCTGTTGATGCCGCAAATGCGATGGAAGCAGCAAGTGCATTTCCGAGGGCAGTAGTATCCTTTGCAACCATGGCAGGGGTTACGAGATTGCCGGTCAGTACATCGTATGTATCGATCTCTTTCTTCTCGTCGATGATGTTCTCCTCGCCCTGTGTTACCTCGTAGTTCTTAATAACAGATAATAATCTACCATTATATGAATATGAGAAATTGACAGAAACGGCATATGGAGCCTCCATGTATATCTCACTGTCGAGGGCATATGCAGCATCGGCCTCGCCGGAATATCTGTTGTACAGTCCTTCTGCCTCATAGTAGAAACCATCTATCAGGCTGTTCAGCGCCAGCTGGATATTCTCGTTTTCAGGCATGGACAGTACCATCCTGTTTCCTGCGAATGTTACGAGCTCCTCACCGTCCTCTTCATCATGATGGCTCTCGGCAAATTCCTCCAGCTGGACCTCCAGGGTATCGCTGATCTCATCAGTTGTCAGTTCAGAGAAATCGACCCTGTCAGGCATGGGTGTAGGTGTCGGAACGGGAGTTCCCGTAGGAGCAGGTGTAGGTGTTGCGGTGGGAGCAGGCGTTTCTGCCGTCTCGTCAGTTTCAGAACTCTCAGTAGGATCAGTATCAGAAGGATCTTCTGTCTCTCTTGCCGAAGACGTTCCGTTGACCATGTGATCCATTCCCCTGCCGATGTCATTTATGCCGTCAGCGAGCTCTCTGTAATTGATAGAGCATGCTGCCAGTGTTATCGTGCCGAGTACGGATACTACGACGATCATGATGCCTTTGCTTGTGTTTACAGCTTTTTTGGATAATCTCTTCATGACTCTTACTCCTTTATATTTATTCAGTTAATAATATATTTCCTCTTTTCAGACATGCGGAGATCGCCAGGCCGCTCTTCTCCGCTGCGCGCCTGATGAGTATCCTGCCGTTTCCGGATGTCTGATAGCATGCGGCCGTTGCGATGTCAGTCTGTTCCCTGACGGGGGCAAAGGTCATCTTGAGAGGCAGCTTGACCTCCTGGAGCACCTTGGTCGAAAATGCCGTAACGGATGCTCCGAACATTTCGGCAACCTTATGTACGATGTCGCTCTCTCTGGCTGACTGGGATACGGCGATGGTTGATACGGATCTGGAATCTATGCCGTGATTCTCCAGTGTTGCAAGTACCAGTACTGCAGCATATTCAGGATCACATCTCCCCGTAAGTTCCAATCCCACACTGACCAGCTTGGGTATCAGGACGAGAGGCGGCTCTCCGGGGCAGTCCGGAAGCTTGGCACATGTGATGAATATCGCTCTGGACGAACTGGCAGTCAGTGATATATATGACTGCAGGAATGATTCCTTGGTCTCCCTCGAATACCTGTTAACGTCAAAGATCATGGAATCGATCGCGCTCTCTGCAAATACTATGGGCAGATCGGTATATATGCTGACCTTCTCACCGCTCCTGATCATTGCGAGATATGATCTCAGTTTCTCACTGTCATTAGCAGTCATGCCGTATGATTCGATGGCTGTGGACAGATCCGGAGCAATGTCCGCATTGCTGCCGAAGCTCCTGAAACACTTGGGCCCCAGGCATTCGCAGATCCTGCCATAGACATCGTCACAGTCAGCCAGGGTCGATCCGTCTCCCCTGCTGATGACGGCAGCAAAAAGCCCGTCGGGAGAACAGCAGATGACAGGGAATCCTGACAGCGTGGGAGAGAAATTACCGTTCAATATCTCTATCGATGCCTCCAGGGGAAGGATGAGGACAATTACCGCATCTCTCTCACTGGCAGATACCGGAACTCTCGAAGTAAAGAAATCAGCACTGTCTATCCATCTTCCGCCGATCCTGCCGATAAGACCGTCACCGGTCTTTTTTGCATTATCGGATCTACCATAGCAGAGCAAATACATTTGCGTCCCTCCATGCAATGCGTATATACTCTTGTAATATAACATTCTTTATGAAAATCAAGAAATAATTTACCAAAGAGAGGTGTTTATCATGCGCATAGTGATCCTGGACGGTTCCGCAGCAAATCCCGGCGATATCTCATGGAAGGAGATAGAGGCTCTGGGAGAGACGGTAGTATACGATACGACTGATCAGAAGGACGTAGTCGAAAGGACACGTGGATTCGACTGTGCCATCACCAACAAGAGGATATTCGGAAAGGAGGAGCTCGACCAGCTCCCTGACTTGAAATATATCGGCGTTCTGGCCACTGGTTACAATGTGGTCGATCTCGACTGCTGCAGACAGAAAGGCATTGCCGTTACAAACGTTCCCGAATACAGCACCTTTGCAACTGCCCAGATGACAGTAGCACATATGCTGGAGATGGCAAACAAGGTTGGCCTGCATAACGAGGCTGTCATGAAGGGTGAATGGGTCACCTCCGAACAGTTCTGCTTCTTTAAGCAGCCCCTCTCGGAATTGTGGAACAAGAATCTGCACATAGTAGGCCTCGGAAAGATCGGCAGGAGGGTCGCCGCAATAGCCGGTGCACTGGGAATGAATGTCACCGCAACAGTCCACAGGAATCCCGGATCTGATGCCGTCGACTGCTTTGGAACACCCGTAGGGATCAGGCCTCTGGAAGAAGGCCTCAGGAACGCTGACGTCATCAGTCTCCACTGTCCTCTGACGGATGAGACAAAAGGTCTGATAAACGGTGATACATTAAAGCTCATAAAGCCTTCCGCATTTATCATCAACTGCGCCCGCGGACCCCTGGTGGACGAGGATGCAGTTGCGTCCGCTCTCAGAGACGGACGTCTGGCAGGATATTCAGCCGATGTCATCAATGTGGAACCCATGCTGGCGGATAATCCTCTGCTGGGCTGTCCTAATGCATGCCTTACTCCCCATATCGCATGGGCACCTCAGGAGACCCGCATCCGTCTCATAGAAATGGCCGCCGAAAACCTGAAGGATTTCATTGCCGGAGGCACGCTTAACAGGATCGTATGATCCCCATAACATATCGAGGGCGCACCAGTATTAATTGGCGCGCCCTCGACATGGAATAAGGGATAGATTGTGTGTAGATTGGCTTAATTAATGAATCATCCGATTCCATCTATTCCAACTTGTTGCAGTAAAGATAACACGCCATTCAGGTCTGGTCAAGTATAAATTTACGACAATCTATGAATATTATTAATCGTGTTTTGACATTTGTACTGCAATGCCCGCTCCGGTGAGCAGCAGCACCGCTGCAGCACCTATTGCGATCTGCGTATTACTGGAGATCTCATTGGACAGCAGGCTGATCACAAAGTTGCCCTGATGCTCGGTAATGAGGGCCGTGAGAAAGGGCACCAGAACGGATGCGATTATCTTTGCCCCGATGAATGCGGTAAAGATCTTGATCGCCCATTCCTGGAGATAGTAAACGGCAAAACCGATCACCAGTCCGAACAGGAGTGATACTGCAAGTGTGATGAGAGGCGAAGACCAGGGCAATCTGATCCCGGCCGAATTGACATCGGAAAAGAAATACCATCCGCATATGATCGTCACCACCGCAACCAGGGCTTTCATGTACAGTCCAAATGACAGCGCACCCAACGCTATGGCGCACACGGCAACCGTTATTATCTCTGAATACTCCATGTGCATGAATGGTATGTCCATGCCTGACAGCCATCCGTACAGGAGCATTCCCAGGTAAGCCCCCAGACATGCCCCTATGAAAGACAGGGCGACGCGGAATATCCTGTAACCTGCAAAGCAGCAGATCGCTCCTCCGATAACTGACAGTAATGTAACAATGAGCATCGTCATCAGTCTTTTTCTCCTAATAACATATCGTACAATATGTGCTCCACCTGATTGATGGTGGTGGCATTGACCAGTTCGTATCTGATCCTGGCGGCGCCTCTGATCCCCTTTATGTAGTGGGGCATAACGCTCCGGGCCTCCTTTACGGCCACCTCTTCCCTGATGTATTCCAGGGTCTCGTTCAGATATCTCATGATCATGTCGACCCTGTCTTTATCAGTCGGTTTTCTGCAGTCTATATCCACGCCGCAGAGTTCCTTTGCCAGTTCGGCGAACAGCCACGGATTGCCCATTGCCGCCCGTCCTACCATTATACCTTCTGCCCCCGTCAGTTCAATGACCTTGTTTGCGGATAGGACATCCCTGATATCTCCGTTGGCAAAGAAGGGGACTTTATAAGCATGGACGATCTCAGACAGGGATGCCAGCTGATCCCAGTCAGCGTTGCCCATGTACATCTGATCCCTGGTCCTGCCGTGGATGCATACCATCTGAGCGCCGTTATCCAGCACTGCCCTGATAAGGTCTGCGCTCTCCAGGGGTCTGTCAAATCCTACCCTGGTCTTGACGGTTACCTGCTTGCCGTAGATCACTGCAGCCCTGCGGGCGGCACCAACTATCCTGCCTGCCAGATCAGGTGTCCTGATCAATGCAGATCCTGCCCCGGTCTTTACCACCTTGGGTACGGGACATCCCATGTTGATGTCTATTATCGAAACGCCTGACAGCCTGGGATCTTCGCATACGGCCCTGACAGCATAGTCAAAATCCTCGGGGTCGCTGCCAAAGAGCTGGATGGAACATATCCCCTCCCCTTCGGGGTCGATCCTCATGTATCTGAATCCCTTGTCCGTTCCCGCGAACCTCACCGATCTGGCCGATGACAGTTCGGTGGGGCAAAAACCCGCTCCAAACTCATGGCATATCCTCCTGTAAACGACAGTGGAAGTGCCCGCCATAGGGGCAAGACATATCGGGGTATCTATTGTCAGATTGCCTATCTTAACGCTTCGGAGCATGCTCTATTCCTATCAAATAATACTTTTATTTATTATAAAACAAGAATACAATATGTTAAGTGAAAAAGAGGTACACCATATATGGAAGACTGTTTAGTTTACTTTTTCACCGGATTCCTGGACAGCGGCAAGACATCTGTGATCTGTTCCTGGATCGGCGGTGAGAATTTCAAGGACAAGAAGATTACCGTTATCTCCACCGAGGAAGGTGAGGAGGAATATATCCCCGAGAACTACGAAGGTACCGATCCGGTGATCATCAACTGTGAGACTTCCGAAGTAACAAAGGCCCTGACCTTTGACATCGAGAAGAAGTATAAGCCCGACGTCATCTTTATCGAGTGGAACGGGTCAGTATCTCCCGCGGAGTTCTTTGATAAGTGCGACGTGCCCGGGAGGTGGGCGCTGGCGGCATCAGTCGTCGTCATCGATGCATCGACTTATTCCCTGTACTACAAGAACATGCAGACCCTCTTTGCCGACTATTTCAGGTTCGGCGATACGGTCATCTTTAACAGGGTGGATACGGACAGGGACAATATCCCGAAGCTCAGAGGATCCGTAAAGAGCGTCAACCCCGCCATGAGCATCAACTTCCTCAGCGTGGATAATCAGATCATCAGGATCGAGGACCATCTGCCCTACGACCTGAATGCCGACCCCTGCGACATCTCCGCTGATGATTTCGGTCTCTTCTACACAGATGCACTGGACAACGTCAAGAGATATAACGGCAAGCGCGTCAGCCTCATCGGCGAGGCGGTCATACTGAGGGAATTCAGAGGCAGGGCCTTCGTTCTCCAGAGACAGGCCTTTACGTGCTGCGCGGCAGACGTGGGGGTCATGGGCATACTCTGCATGAAGGATGTTACTTCCAATTTCCCTAAGGGACAGTGGCTCAAGGTTACCGGCACCATCAAATATTTCGAGGATAACCAGAACGGTCAGAAAGTTGCCGTTCCCTGCCTCGAGGTGGACGACTATGCCATAACCAGCAAGCCGGAAAACGATGTTTTATATTTTAACTGAATCATAGAGAGGTGATACAAATGTCAACAAAGGTAGATGTATTTTCAGGATTTTTAGGAGCAGGCAAGACAACACTGATCAAGAAGCTCCTGTCAGACGGATATGACAAGCAGAAGATCGTCCTCATCGAGAACGAGTTCGGCGACATCGGAATAGACGGAGGCTTCCTGAAGGAGGCCGGCATCGAGATCACGGAGATGAATTCCGGCTGTATCTGCTGCTCTCTGGTCGGAGACTTCGGAACAGCTTTGAAGCAGGTCATCGATCAGTACCATCCCGACAGGATCCTCATCGAACCCTCGGGCGTCGGCAAGCTTTCTGACGTAGTCGCTGCCATCGAGCGCGTTGAGGAGTGCGAGGTGTGCGGAACCGTCACGGTCATCGATGCCTCCAAGTGCAAGATCTATCTCAAGAACTTTGCTGAGTTCTATGAGAACCAAATCAAGTATGCAGGAACCATAATCCTGTCCAGAACAGGAAACATCTCCCAGGAGAAGCTGGACAAGGCAATTGAGCTCATCCGTGGTGTAAACGATCACTCACAGATCATCACCACTCCCTGGGAACAGCTTTCAGGCGTACAGATCATCAAGGCCATCGAATCTCCTGTTTCTGCAGAGGATATGGCTGCTGCACTCCTCGAGGCTGAGGAACACGAGCATCACCATCATCACCATGATCATGATCACGACCATGAACACGAACACGAACATGAGCATGAGCATCATCACCACGATCATGAGCACGAACACGGAGAGGGATGCACATGCGGTTGCCATGACCACGATCATCATCACCACCATGCTGATGAGGTATTCGACAGCATCGGTCTCGAGACATCCAAAAAGTTCACAAAGGAACAGATCGAGGATGCTCTTGCAAAGCTGGATGACAATGTAACTTACGGACAGATCCTGAGGGCAAAGGGTATCGTTGCAGGAGAAGACGGCAACTGGATCCACTTTGACTATGTACCCGGAGAAGCTGAGGTCAGGTTCGGTGCTTCCGACGTAACAGGCAAGCTCTGCGTTATCGGCGCGGATGTCAACAAAGACAAAGTCCGTGAACTCTTCGGCATCTGATCAGGGAGCGGTTTAATGAGCAAAAGGGGTTTGAGGATCATAATCGTAGGTGCGGGAAAGATCGCACGTACCATCGTAAGCCAGCTTGTTGACGAGGGCCATGATGTTACGGTAGTGGATATAAATCCCGTAGTCATAGATGAGTTTACACAGTCATGTGACTGTATGGGCGTTGTAGGCAACGGTGCAACATATGCCACCCTCAAGGAGGCAGGTATAGCAACTGCCGATATGTTCATCGCCGTAACCCAGTCTGACGAACTCAACCTGCTGTGCTGCACCATAGCAAAGCAGTTCGGTGATGCAGCCACCATCGCCAGGGTCAGGAATCCCGAATACAACAGAGAGGTCGGATACCTGAGAGACAAGCTGGGTCTGGCACTCATAATCAATCCTGAACTCGAAGCCACAAAAGAGATCGCCAGGATCTTATTCCTGCCTACCGCTCTGGAGATCAACTCGTTTGCTCACGGTCATGCGGAAATGATCAAGCTCAAGATCCCCGAAGGCAACCTGCTGGACGGAAAGGCGATCGCCTACGTGGGACAGAAATCCGAAGGTGTCCTCATCTGTGCCGTTGAGAGAAACGGCCAGTTGGTGATCCCCCATGGTGATTTTGTCCTCAAGTCAGGAGATGTCATCTCCATCGCTGCCACCAGAAAAAACTATCTGTCCTTCCTGAAGCTCATCGGCTTCAATACAAAGGGCGTCAGGGATACCATGATCGCAGGAGGCGGCATCGCCAGCTACTATCTGGCTGATCAGCTTCTGAAATCAGGCATCGCCGTAAAGATAATCGAGAGAGATCCCGTCAGGTGTAATGAGCTTTCAGATCTCCTGCCCAAGGCCACCATCATAAATGGTGATGCAGCCGACAAGGAACTCCTCCTGGAAGCAGGCATTCATCACGCGCAGTCCTTCGTTCCCCTCACGGGCATAGACGAAGAGAACATCGTCCTTACCCTGTTTGCCAAGGAGGTATCCTCTGCAAAGGCGGTAACCAAGATTACCAAGATCAATTTCTCAGAGGTCATCAACAAGCTGGATCTGGGCAGCGTCATCTACCCCAAGTTAATCACCGCCGAGACCATCCTCAGATATGTCAGAGCCAAGAAGGCAACGATAGGAAGCAACCTGGAGACACTGTATCAGATATTTGACGCCCGTGCCGAGGCACTGGAGTTCAGCGTAAACAAAGGATCGGCGATCATAAACATACCACTCAAGGATCTGAAGTTCAAAAAGGACGTTCTGATCGGATTCATCAATCACAAGGACACGATCATCATCCCCTCCGGTAATGATATCATCCAGGAGGGTGACAGCGTTATGGTCGTCACCACCCACCACGGGTTTACCGAGATCGAGGATATTCTCCTATGAACATCTCGATGATCAGATATATTCTGGGAAAGGTCGCCCTGGTCATCGGCGTGATCATGCTCATCCCCTGCATCTGCGCCATGTGCTATCAGGAAAAGGAAGGCATTACATATGTGATCGTCGCATCGAGCCTTATGCTCGCCGGCTTTCTCATAGCACTCGTAAAGCCTGCCAACACCACAATATATCTCAAGGAAGGCCTGGTATCCACCTCCATGTCATGGATACTAATGAGCATCTGCGGAGCACTCCCTATGTTCCTGACAGGCGAGATCCCCGGCTTTATCGATGCTCTGTTCGAGTCTGCATCCGGTTTTACCACAACCGGTGCCAGCGTTGTTAATAACGTTGAGGGACTGTCCCATACGACATTGATGTGGAGATCCACGACACATCTCATCGGAGGAATGGGAGTTCTGGTATTCCTCCTGGCTCTGCTGCCTACCAAGGGAGGATCCCAAGTCAATCTCATGAAAGCAGAATCACCGGGACCCGTTGTAGGCAAGCTCGTTCCCAAGCTCAGACAGACAGCCAAGATCCTTTATTTCATCTACCTGGGCCTGACTGCACTGGAAGCCATATTCCTGCTCCTGGGCGGGTACTCACTGTTTGAAGCAGTCAACACCGCATTTGCAACTGCAGGAACAGGAGGATTCGGTATCAGGAATGACAGCCTGGCAAGTTATTCCCTCTATGGAAAATGGGTAGTCGCCATATTCATGATCCTCTTTGGCGTCAATTTCAATTTCTACTATTTCCTCATCATGCGCCAGTTCAGAAAGAGCTTTGAGATGGGTGAGGTCAGGACGTATCTGCTCATTATACTTGCCTCTACTGCAGTCATCGCAGTGAACATCTGCCACATGTATAGTTCCCTGGGAATGACCATAACTGATTCATTCTTCCAGGTGGCAAGCATTATCACCACCACCGGTTTCTCTACTACGAACTTTGATTGCTGGCCTACGCTTTCCAGGCTCATTCTTCTGGGACTCATGTTCTGCGGAGCCTGCGCCGGATCCACGGGCGGCGGCATCAAGGTATCCAGGCTAATGATCGGAAGCAAGACATTGGGAAAGCAGTTCTCTCTCCTGCTGCACCCCAAGAATATCAAGAAGATCCAGTCTGACGGAAAGGCAATAGACCATGATACCGTCAGATCAGTAAACACTTTTTTCGTAGCTTTTATGACGGTCTACATACTGTCCGTACTGGCTGTAGCGATCGAGGGCAGAGACATAGTTACCACGATATCATCCGTTGCAGCAACGATAAACAACATCGGACCGGGACTGTCAGAAGTCGGACCTGCATTCAATTTTTCAGGCTTTACTATCCTGTCCAAACTGGTATTCATATTTGACATGCTGGCGGGACGTCTGGAGCTGTTCCCCATACTGATACTGTTCCATCCGATGCTCTACAGGAACATCGCCGCATCGGCAAAGACGGATTATATAGATCCTATAAAGTCCAGGTAATATAGCTGAGATCGGCAGGCTCTGTGAAAGGATCCACCGCCACTCTCGACAGTGCGATGTATCCCTGTTCACAGGCTTCGTAGTCAGAGTCTTCCTTACGGACTGGAATTGCATTTACACCCCAGAAAACGGATGTGAAATCCCCTTTGTTATCGTCCGTCAGATCGACCTTGGATCTGCCGTCATGCTTCATGAAGCAGCATCCTGTCTGCTTGATTCCTTTGTAGGGGAGTTTATCAAATGCATTGATGTTTACGAACACACCGGAACTCTGCTGAGCATTTCCGTCAGCGTCCAGAGATGGGCGGGCCAGGGAAATGAGTGTGTCGAGATTATCAGAAACAAAAGTTGCGAGAGGTCCATAATCCCAGTTGAAATCATCCTCCCACTCCAGTTCAGGATTAGTCATGTTCATTGATACTGCAATGGCAGGGATGCCGAAAAAGGTTGCCTGTACCGCAGCGGAACAGGTTCCTGAGTAGACGATATCCGTTCCCATGTTGGGACCCTTGTTGATACCTGACACCACCAGATCTATGTCACAGGAAACGATGTTCGTTCTCGTACCTGCAATGACGCAGTCCACGGGATTTCCCGAACATGCAAAATGATGGTCGTCAAACCTGCTATATGCCAGCGGGGATGCGATATGCACGGACATTCCCTTGCCGGATCTGTTCCCCGAAGGAGCGATCACATATACGTTGTGTTTCTTTGACAGCGCCTCGGATATGGCTATCAATCCGGGAGCGCCAAAACCGTCATCATTTGTAACAAGGATATTCATACGATCACACCACCTGCAGTAAATAGAATTTCAGATAATCCGTCTCATCTATGGCCATAGCCACAGGGTGGTCCGGCGCTGCTCTTCTCTCCTCTATCAGCTTGAGACTGACATTGCAGTCTCTGGCTGCCGACAGGAGCATCTTTTTGAAGTTCTCATTGGTCATGAAATGCGAGCATGAACAGGTTGCCAGATATCCTCCCCTGGGCAGCAGCTTCATGGCTCTGTAATTGATCTCTTTATATCCCTTATATGCGCTTCCGGACGTCTCCCTGCTCTTCGTAAAAGCGGGAGGATCCAATATGATCAGATCGTACTTGTACTGTGAGCCTGATGCCAGTTTTGGCAGGAGCTCAAATACATCCTCACAGATGAAATCCATCCTGGAATCCAGACCGTTTATCTTTGCATTATGCTCTGCCATTTCAACGGCAGTCCTCGATACGTCAACACAGGTTACGTGAGCGGCGCCGCCCATGGCGGCATTGAGTCCGAACGAGCCCGTATGGGTAAAGCAGTCCAGGACCGTCTTGCCTTTGCTGATCTTTGCGACCTGCAGCCTGTTGTATTTCTGATCCAGGAAGAATCCGGTCTTCTGTCCCTCAGCCACGTCCACTGTATATCTGATACCGTTCTCGACGATATCCGTTCTGGCAGAGGCGTCAAAAGGCTCCATGTACCAGCCCTTGTATTGTGACAGTCCTTCTTTGACCCTGAGCTCGCTCTCATTGCGTTCATATATTCCCCTGACTACCACGCCGTCATTATCCAGACACTTTATGAGTGCATCGTAGACCATTGCCTTGACCTGTTCCATTCCGTAGGACAGGACCTCAACGGACAGGAGATCATTATATCTGTCTACCGTAAGTCCCGGAAATCCGTCAGATTCCCCGTGTATCAGTCTGCAGCAGGAATAGTCATCACCCATGACGGTCTTTCTGTAATCAAGTGCATATCTGACTCTCCTCAGCCAGAAATCCTGGCCGTATCTCTCGTTGGCATTATTGCCTAATATCCTTATCCTGATCTTGCTGTTCCTGCTCAGGAAACCTGATCCAAGATATCTGCCGTTGTCCGTCAGGACATCGACTATGGAACCATTTCCGGCACCTTCCTCATCCCCCTCGATTATCTCGGAATCATATACCCAGGGATGTCCGTTCCTGACAGCTCTTTCCGCCTTGGGAGATATCCGAAATGCCTTAAAATCACGTTCCTGCTTCATATTCCTCTACGCTCTTTATGACCTGGCTTACTATGGTCTTCTTGCTCTTGCCGCTCTGGGATATCCGGATATCACTATACTTGTAGTACAGGGGTTCTCTGGTCATGTAAAGGTCCAGTATTGCCTGTTCCCTGTCCTTGACACCGTCGATCACGATACCCCTGGATTCGAAATTCCACAGTCTCTTCCTGAGCAGAGGCAGATCACAATCCAGAAAGACTACGGTTCCTGCTTTCTTGAGATTCTCTGCGGCGTCGGGATATAAAACGGCGCTGCCGCCCGTTGCGATTATACGGGGAGTCTCTGATCCGGACAGGCCGGATAATATATCCCTCTCCTTCTCGGCAAAGGATTCCATCCCGAATCTGTCCAGATACTCCTGGAGCGACATTCCGATTTCCTCAGCCAGGAGGTGATCCGTATCCACGAAATCCATGCCGCATGCCTCAGCCACGATCCTGCCGATCGTTGATTTGCCTGAACCCGGCATGCCTATTAGGATGACTGATCTCTTGAACATGGGACTAGTATAGCATAAATGATAAGGCCGCTTCCATCGAAGCGGCCTCAATAATTATCATATCTCTGTCTCTATCAGGGCTTGGGATAGCCGATAGCATCCAGCATTGCATCGATCTTATCCATGTCCTTGGACTTGTTGCTGTTAGCCATAACGATAACGATCGTGTTCTCCTTGAGGAAGATACCGCCGTAGCACTTGCCGTCGATGAACTCAGAATTGTCACTGTCGCCGTTTACGATGATGTAACCGGAAGCGGAAGATCCCTCAACAAGGCCCTTCTTGTAATTACCGTCAAAGTCCTTGTCCTCAATGGTATCCTCGAACTCATCGTAGATATCCTCGAAATAATCGAAAGCATCCTCAGCATCATCAAACTCAATGAAGGCATAACGGCAGTTACCGTCGTTGGCATATACCTCATGCTTTGTATCAGAACCTGATACGGAGCTGTTCTTATACTCACGGTATTCGTCATCATCCATCTCCAATGCCTCTTCGAGAGCATTCTTAAAATCCTTGTAAGTAATAAGATTGAAGTTAGCGCATCCTGCGATGGACAGCATCATGGATCCGGCAAGAACTGCTGAGACCGCACCTTTAACAAAATTCTTCATGGTCACCCTTCCTTTACTATTTATTTTTAGTATAAAATAATTATTGCACACACATGTGCTTTTTTCAAATTATATTAGGGGTAATACGGTATGAGAGAACTGAGCTATCAAAGCAAATGGCAGCCGTGGAAGGGCGTGATCCTGCAGGTCGCAGCGCTGATCATGCTGCTCACATTAGGCAGGTTCATGCAGCGCAGTCTCGGACCCGTTGGGCTGATCGGTTCCGAATTGCTGTTCCTCATACTGGCCATATCATACACTCTCATCCAGAAGACTCCCCTCAAGGAGGTCTTTCCCATCAGGAAGATATCCCTCAGGGATTTCTTTGGTACCGGCTTTCTGTGGGCGGGAACGTTAGCCTTTGGCTTCATGAGCATCTATCTGGCATGGATCGTCTTCCCCGGTACTTTCATGAAAGTATTGGAGAACCTCAATACCGCACTGGACATACCAAACCCGTTCCTTTCTTTCTTTACGATAGCCATCGTCGCTCCCATATGTGAGGAATCCATCGAGAGAGGTGCGGTATTATCGCATTTCAGATCTGTCAAAAAAGATTGGCTGGTAGTACTCATCATCGGAATCTTCTTCGGGATCATGCATACCGATCCCATCAGGTTCATTAATACTTCCCTGATGGGGGCAGTGGCTGCATATCTCATGATAAAGAAGGATAACTTCCTCCTGCCCCTGATGATCCACTTTTTCACCAACGGTTCCGGTTCGATCCTCTCTTATTTCAGAGGCTTTATAATCTCTGAGGATATAGCTGATGCGGCACTAAAGAATGTCGATCCCGTAATGCAGCTGGGTTCCTCGATGATATTGTTCTGTCTGGCTCCCTTTGCGATCTGCCTGGGATTCCATCTCCTTATGCCCAAGCTTGCCGGGAAAGTACCCGTAGAAGAGAAAAAGTCACGCACCAGAAAGCTGACGCGTAATTACATCATCGCCGGTGCCGCAACGGTCTTAATGCTGACAGGCGGAGTGATCATGCTGGTCACAAACCCCGCGTTCCTGAAGATGTATGAGGATTCCTACTCCAGCGTTTTTGCTTCGATGAATGCTGCCAGGGAAATGTTCCTTATCTTGATGCCCTGACGAAATCACATGCTGCAAGAGCTGCGACTGCTCCATCTGAAGCAGCTGTCGTAAGCTGTCTGACGTTCTTTGTCCTGCCGTCTCCCGCTACGAATATTCCGGGGGCAGATGTCTTACAGTCCTCGCCTGCAACGATATAGCCGTTATCCTGCTCAACTACCGCTGCAAAGGGTGCAGCTGCAGGAACCTGACCGATGGCGATGAAGAGTGCATCAACGTCTATCATGGTCTCCCTGCCGTCAGCCATGTCGCTCAGCGATATAGCCGTGAGCTTGTCCTCGCCCTTAAGTGCGGTTACGACCTTGGGAGTGACTATCTCGATCCTGTCATTTGCAACAGCTTGATCGACCAGCGCTTTTTCGGCTCTGAACTCATTACGTCTGTGGATCAGATATACCTTGTTTACGATATTAGCCAGATAGAGAGCATCCTCTACGGCCGTATTTCCACCGCCGAATACAGCGACATCCTTGCCCTTAAAGAATGCACCGTCGCAGGTTGCACAGTATGATACTCCGCGGCCCGTAAGGCGTTCTTCGTTCTCTATGCCGATGTGCCTGTTCTTTGCACCGGTGGCAATGATGACTGCCTTGGCCTCTTCTGTTGAATATTCACTCCTGACCCTGAAGCCTGTTTCCGCATCGCCCTCTATGGCAACTACGGGCTCCATCCTGAACTCAGCACCCAGATCGGATGCCTGGTTATAGAGATTCATCGCAAAATCAAAGCCGGAGATCTTCTGAATAGCAGGGTAATTCTCAACCTCGGGAGTGTTAACGATCTGGCCTCCGTACATATCAGCCTCAAAGATGACGGTGGACATTCCTGCTCTCCTCGCATATATTGCTGCAGACATTCCTGCGGGACCTGCTCCGATGATTACTATGTCAGCCATGTTCAACCTTCCTCCTTAACGCATGCTTCTTCCAGGATCTTGTGTCCTTCGGGCGAGACCTTCTTGATCGAGATCACCCTGCCTTCCGGATTGATGAAGCAGTGCTTGCTCTTTCCGGTGCATCTGAGTTCGCCCGTTTTCTTGTCGGTTACCTCGTATTTGAGAGTTGCCCTGACACCCGTATAATCCACTATCCATACCTTGATGAGCAGGTCATCATAGAATCTGCTCATGTTCTTGTAGTTCGCCTCAACGGATACAACAGGGCTTATTATCCCCTTCTCCTCAGATTCCTTGTATCCTATGCCGAGCTCGTCAAAGAGCTTGATCCTGGCCTCCTCGAACCACCTGATGTAATTGGAATGATGGGCAATCGCCATCTGGTCAGTCTCATAGTACTGAACCTTGTGTTCATGAACTGTTACGTGTGACATTCAAGATCTCCATTAATTTTTCTATCAACTAAAATATTAGAGAATTTTACCCGTTTTGCAAATAGCCATGTTGGGAAATGTTGTGTGAAAGCATGTTTTGTGGTCCATTAATAGACCCGTTCAGACCAATTCGTATCATTTCGGACCATTTCGGAGATTTTCCGGCTGTGCCGGGTAGTAACATCAGATCAGGAGGTAAGAACCATGTTCAATCCCGAATACTACGTAGGTACTATAGGCTATCTGATGAGCGAACTGGAAAAGATCCCTGAATACAGGATGGGCGTGCACCGCGGCCAGGCGGTCATAAGAGAATACCAATGCGGTATAGACAGATCCCAGCGTGTCAGACAGGTCAAGGCAGATTCACCAAAAGGAAGAAAACTCCTGTCATCAGTCCAAAAACGCAATGAACTGAAATACAGGATAAACTCTCTGATATCAGAATTTGAGAACACCTATAACATGAATTACAAAAAGGCACAGGACATATATTCGTTCTCTGACCAGTATAAACATCCGCTTGATAATGCTTTTTGGAGCAGATTACAAAGCTCATGTAATACATACCCCAAGAACAATAACTATTGTTATAAAGGCACTCATTTCAGATCCAGAGCAGAAGTAAGGTTTGCAGAGACTCTGGACAAACTGGGTCTGCAGTATAGATACGAGGTCAGGATATGGGTTGGCAAAAAAGAATATGATGTTGATTTTGTCATTTGGCTTCCCCAGTTTAACTGCTGCATCCTGATAGAGTATTTTGGAAGTATGACCGATCCTCATAGGATCCAGGAATCAGGAAGTAAGTTTATGACATACAGCCGTGCCGGCATCATGTCAGGGGAAGATATCATCTACTTTTGCGGAACGGAGAATAAGATGCCTGCCACTTCCACTATAGAAGAAACAGTGACAGGAGTGATCAACGGGATCAGCAGGCAGCATGTGATACTGATGCATTAACTGGCGGCGTACACCTTGTTGTACACCCCAGTATAATAGATGTACGGAAAGGTGTACATTACACCTTTCCGTACAATTAAACATCAAACATGTACAAAATCATGTACCGGCAGCCATCAGCCATTTGCTGTCAGCCGGTTACCTGTCGCCAATCAGCCCTTCTTAACCAGCAGTGACTTTCCTGTCATCTCTGCCGGCTGGGGCAGATCCATTATCTGCAGCAGCGTAGGTGCGATATCGCAGAGCCTGCCGCCCTCGCGGAGAGTGTAGGAAGGATCGTAGTTGTAGAGGATGAACGGTACGGGATTTGTGGTATGAGCTGTATGAGGCTCGCCTGTCTCATAGTTTACCATCTGTTCTGCATTGCCGTGGTCAGCGCAGATAAAGAGTACGCCATCCATCTGCTTTACTGCATCAACTGCAGCGCCGACACACTGGTCGATCCTCTCGACTGCTGCAACTGCTGCCTCGATGACACCTGTATGGCCTACCATGTCAGGGTTGGCAAAGTTGATGATGATGACATCGTACTTACCTGATGTGATGGCAGCATCCAGCTTCTCTGATACCTCGGGTGCGCTCATCTCAGGCTGGAGATCGTATGTTGCAACCTTGGGTGAATTAACGAGTGTTCTGTCCTCATCCTTGTTGGGTTCCTCGATACCGCCGTTGAAGAAGAATGTTACGTGAGCATACTTTTCTGTCTCAGCGATACGGAGCTGCTTGAGACCGTTGTTCGCCAGATACTCACCGAATGTGTTGGTGATCTCTTCCTTCTTGAATGCAACGAACTTGTTGGGGATCGTCTCGTCGTAGTCCTTGAAGCAGACATATGTGAGGGGCATAAAGCCGTTATGACGCTTCAGGAACTTGATGCACTTGGGGTCATCAGCAGAACCTGCCTGTGCCTCGATATCGGAATCTGCAAAGCAGAATGCCTTTGTTATCTCACGTGCACGGTCGGGACGGAAATTGAAGAATATGATCGAATCATCAGGCTTTACGAGAGATACGGGAGTTCCGTCCTCATTGACGATGACTGTAGGCAGAACGAACTCGTCCGTTACGCCCTCATCGTAAGATGCCTGCATAGCAGCAACAGGATCTGTTGCCTTTACGCCTTCGCCGATGACGAGTGAATCGTATGCCTTCTGGATACGGTCCCAGTTATTGTCCCTGTCCATTGCGTAGTAACGTCCGGACATGGATGCTACCTTGCCGCAGCCGATCTCAGCCATCTTGTCCACCAGAGCCTGGAGATAGTCCTTGCCTGATGCAGGAGGTGTATCACGGCCGTCAAAGAAGGGATGAACGTAAACACGGTCGAGACCGTTCTTCTTGCACATCTCGATGATCGCATAGAGGTGTGTGTTGTGGCTGTGAACGCCGCCGTCGGACAGGAGTCCCCAGATATGAAGGTCTGATCCCTTTTCCTTGCAGTTGTTGATAGCTCTGAGGAGTTCCTCGTTCTCAAAGAAAACGCCGTCCTCGATATACTTTGTGATGAGCGTAAGATCCTGGTAGATGATCCTGCCGGATCCGATGTTCATGTGACCTACCTCGGAGTTGCCCATCTGTCCGTCAGGCAGTCCTACTGCAAGACCGGATGCTGAACCCTGCACGTAAGGACACTCGCTCATGAGCTTGTCCATAACAGGTGTCTTTGCCAGTGCGATGGCGTTGCCCTCTGTCTTGTCTGAAATGCCGTAACCGTCAAGTACCATAAGTACAACTGGCTTCTGTCTCATATATATTTCCTCCAGATTGTTTTTATCCGTTGCCTATTATAATATGGATCGGCAGAAAATATTACACAAATTTATTGAGCTGTTCGTCGTATATGTAGTTAACTTCAGCTAACTTGGCCTTGATATCGTCAGGATCGGCTCCCAGGGAGCCTGCCAGTTCATCCAGGGACGGGTAGTCGTCCCTAAGCTTGGTGTTTACGTAGCTCAGGAGCATCATGGGGTCTCTTGGAAGATCCATACAAAATCACCTCCGTTAAAAATCTTTTCTAATTATACATTCATTATCGCCTTAGCATGCGGAAATATAGTAAAATGTTTATATAATCCACGCTGAATACGGAGCCAATTAATGAGCAGGATCAGTTCCCGTCAGATAACAGATCAGGTAATCAAAAAACTCAATAACGAGTACAACAAACTGGATAAACTGAACATTATGGTCCTGGGCAAGACCGGGGTTGGCAAGAGCACGCTGATCAACAGCATCTTCGGTGAGAAGATGGTGCTGGCCGGCACAGGCAAACCGGTTACCAACGATATCTCCAAGGTGGAACAGGACGGGTTCCCCCTGGTCCTCTACGATACTCCCGGACTGGAGCTGACAGGCAATAACGACTACTCCTCCCTGTCCAAACAGATAACCAAGCTAATTAAGGATAACTATACCGACAAGATAGTCGGAAACGAGATCCACTGCATAATCTACTGCGTTAATACAGTTTCCCGCAGATTCGAGAGCGCTGAGTCCAGTTTCCTCAGGGATATCCTGGGCAAGATAACGATCTATAACGTACCCGTCATCATGGTCCTCACCCAGGCATTCTCCAAGAACGATGCCGAGGCACTGACAAACGTCATACGCGAGGAGAACCTGCCCATCACGGACATCATCCCCGTACTGGCAGATGAATATGAATTTGACGAGGATATCACCATCCCTCCCTACGGAGTTGACACACTGACTGACAAGATGGCAGAGATCCTTCCCGAGTCAGTAAGGAATACATTCATCGCATTGGAGAGTGCGAGCCTGACTCTTAAGCTCAAGATAGCTAAGAGCGCCGTTAATACGGCCAGCCTGGCCGCAGCTGTCACTGCTGCAATACCGGTGCCCCTGGCTGATACTGCCGTCCTGATCCCGGACCAGATCGCCATGCTCACAGGCATAACGCTGGCATTCGGATTCAAGCTCAACAAGGAGACAACTGATTCTCTGATAACGGGCACCATGAATGCCATCGGACCCACCGTTCTCGGCAAGCAGATGAGGTTCAGCCTGCTGAAGTTCATCCCCGGTGTCGGACATGTCATATCAGGAACCACTGCCGCCACGATCATGGAGTCGCTGGGACTGACCTACATCAAGCTCATAACCATGGTATATACCGGAGAGATAAAGATGCAGGAGGTCAACACTCCCGAAGGCAAGAAGATGATACAGAGAATGTTCAAAGGTGAGATGATAACTGCGCCCGCCGCAGACAAGGAGGAAAACAATGGGTGAACTGATGACGAGAGATGTGGTCGACAGGATCATATCAACAGTAAAGAACGAGTTCGAGAAGCTTCCCAAGCTGAACATCATGCTGCTGGGCAAGACAGGTGTCGGCAAGAGCACGCTGATCAACAGCATATTTGGTGATTCACTGGTCAGGACAGGCATCGGAAAGCCCGTTACATCTGACATCGTCAGAGTCGAAAAGAAAGACTTTCCTCTGGCCCTGTACGATACTCCCGGTCTGGAGCTCAAGGGCGACAATGCCTTTGTCTCATTATCGGATCAAGTCATCAACGTGATCACGGAATGCTTCACGGACGACATCGAAGGCAACGAGATCCACTGTATCCTCTACTGCGTTAATACGGCATCCCACAGGTTCGAACCCTCCGAGGGCGCTTTCCTCAAGAGGATCGCAGACAAGATAAAGGGGTACAACGTTCCGGTGATCATAGTCCTGACACAGGCATTCTCACGCAAGGATGCAGAGGAACTGAAGCGCGTTATCGAGCAGGAGAACCTGCCCGTATCAGCCATCATACCTGTCCTGGCACAGGACTATCCCATCTCAGATGAACTCTCCAAGAGAGCATACGGCATCGACGATCTGGCGGAGATCATGTCGCAGATCCTGCCCGAAGCTATCCAGAATACTTTCATCGCACTTGAGAAAGCAAACCTCAATCTTAAGATCAGACGTGCAAGGGCGATCGTTACCACGGCGGCAACAGGCGCTGCAGCAGCAGGTGCGATCCCGCTGCCCGTTGCCGATGCGGCAGTTCTCGTTCCTGACCAGATCGCAATGCTGGCAGGCATTACCGCAGCCTTCGGCTTCCCCGTAGACAAGGGAACCCTCATGACGGTCATCTCAGGAACCATCGGTTCTGCCGGCGCAACGGTACTTGGCAGGACGGTAGTATCCAACCTGCTCAAGCTCATTCCCGGTGCCGGTTCTGCCGCTGGCGGAGTCATCTCGGGAGCAACGGCTGCAGCCATAACTTTCGCCCTCGGCGAGGTCTATATCCAGATCCTCATCCAGGTCAGCAAGGGTGAGATGAACATGACGGATCTCAGTACCGATGAGGGACGTGAAAAGATCAGCAAGATGTTCGTTGAGGCCATCAAGCTGGGTGCCAGGGCAGCAAAGAAGAATAATGAGGGTTAACCGTAAACAGCCTTTGTAATGAGATACAAGACCAGGAGATGAACGGGATAAAACGCATAGAAGGCATACTTTAATACCTTGCCCTTGATGAATCCGCGTTTGCCGTTGTAAAGATCCATAAAGATAAATCCAAAGAGCACGGCAATAGGGTCGGCATATAGTGCCGGACCTATTACTGTTCTGAGCAGTTTGTGCCTGCGCATGACATATATGAACAGGATCGCCGCAAATCCCACATATCCGTAATCCGCCCTGAGCAGATACGAAACAGCAAAGAGCAGCATGAGAAACAGCCCCGCCTTTACATATTCCTTCTTCTCCTCAACGAAAGTGCTGATCACATGGATCCCCAGAAATCCCAGGAAGAGCGTAAAGAAGACGTTCTGCTTTGAAAAGAGGAACGAGGAGTTGTGCGCGAGATTCCACGGGATCTCGGAAACGACTGCAAATATGAGCAGGGATGATCCGTAGTTCTTCTTGCTGCGGGTATGGGTATATCCCTCCGCCAGAAGGAAGCCGTATAAGGGGAATGCTATCCTGCCTATCAGCCTCAGTATCGTATATAGAGAATAAGCCTTCTGCCCCACAAAAAAGAGCGGTTCCATTGCAGACTGCACATGGGGCAGTAAGATCATGGCATAGTGATCGATGAACATGGTAATAACGGCAATAGCCTTCAATGCACTGCCTGACAACACCTGATACTTTTTGAGATCTTCTGTCTTTAAATCTAAAACACCCACGGAAGTATTTTATTAGCACCTGGCCCGTTTGTCTATCTCTTTGGGGAAATGTATAATCAGCATAACCGAGGTGCATTTATGTTTGGCAGAAAGAAATCAAAGATAGAATATGACCCTGCTGTATCAGAACCCGCCGTAAAGCGCAGCATCTGCACGGGCGAGACCACCGTCGGCTTCATAGACATCCAAACGGGGAAGTTCCATGACCTTAAGCTCGTCACCTCTCAGGAGGAGATAGATGATTTCATGAGACAGACGGGCGTGGAAAATATAAAGACTGTTTACTGATCCATCAGCATACGATTATGCTGTTTTCTGTCACATGCCTTGTAAAAGAGCAGCGTCGGAATTACCATTATTCCGTATGTTAACACTGCAGCAGCCTTGTTTGTGAAATAGTAGTGGATCAGCGTATGATTAGCCGCTAAAAAGAACCATGCCAGAGGTATCATGCATATCATCAGGAACGGTATGATGCCTGAAACCATATTTCTCGACAAACGTTTTCTGTTCGTGGTCAGGACTATTATCATGCCAATAACGTATACGGCAAATAACAGGGACGCCGGTGTATAAAAAAAGTATTTCAAACCGGTACCGACAGATTTAAATCTGTTAATAAAACCCACAGTATCATCTGTGGCATCACCTGATCGGAACATAACTGAAAGTATCCCCATCTTCAGCACATTTATATCAGTAAATAATGTTCCCAATATCCATTTAGCAATCCACATCCCGGCATATCCGTAAGCCCAGATAACACATTTCCTGATAGTAGTAATGAGAATTCTCTTCCATGAGAGTTCTTCTGCCTGCATTACGATGAAAACATATGTGATCAGTGGTATACCAAGTGTTATGACCGGATATGTCAGGAAATCGAAGAATGCAAGGAAAATGCCGATCATAAGAAACAGGAGATCCGACTTTTTCTCATCATCTCCGACCAGCAGGCAGACAGCTGTTCCTGCCGTATAGATATAGAAACAAGATGAAAACTGCATGCACATCGATATGGCCATAGGCATCATCATCAGATAGTTTATGAGATATGGGATTATGAGCCCCTTTTTCTTTTTCAGATACATGAGAGTAACAACTGCTGAAGTAGAGAGGATCTGGATTATGGCATTTACCATCCTCACTCCTGAATAATCGAAGAAAAACAACAGCGGCTTAAGGATTACCAGATACCCGTGCCAGTATTGAGGATAGGGCTGCGGCTCGTTAAAATCCAATCCGAAAATATAATGTGCGGCCAGCGAGTCTCCCGGAGCATAGAAGTCAACATTTTTCCAATAATTCAACAGCGCACGTCTGGTCAGTGTATCCTCTGTATCATCGCTGGCAATCAGGAGCATAAGAGGATCTGTATATGAATCAATACCACTCGTACATATATCAGTGATAGTATAATGGCTAAAAGTATCCAGCTCGCTGCTTATCAGCACAATGGATCCTTTGACGTTCTCCTCTATCCTGTCTTCCGGAACAAATGCATACACAAGACAGAGCAATGCAAGACCTGCTATGGCACTGACAATGATAATTGCTGTGGTCTTGAGTAACAACAACAGTGTGTCTTTCATGCCGGGTTAGATCACAGTGCGGATACTATCGCATTGAGAAGGTCGTCGAACTCCTCGTATGCGGGCAGGTCGGGATTGTCGTTCTTGATCTGCTCTGTGCTCTTGAAGAGGAAGCCGGCCTTGGAGGCTTTGATCATGCCCAGGTCGTTGTAGCTGTCGCCTGCAGCGATGGTATCGAAGCCGATGGATTGGAGGCCCTTAACCGTTGTGAGCTTGGAATTTTCGATCCTCATCTTGAAGCCTGTGATCTCACCGTCAGGTGCTACCTCGAGGCTGTTGCAGAACAGTGAGGGATAGCCCAGCTTCTTCATGAGGGGCATGGCGAATTCCTCGAAGGTATCGCTGAGGATTATTACCTGTGTCTTTTCCCTGAGGGAATCGAGGAATTCACGGGCACCGGGCAGGGGCTCTATGCGTGAGATAACCTCCTGGATCTGGGGAAGTCCAAGACCATGCTCCTTGAGGATGCCCAGTCTCCAGCGCATCAGCTTATCGTAATCGGGCTCGTCCCTGGTGGTCCTCTTCAGTTCCGGTATGCCGGACTCCTCTGAAAAAGCGATCCAGATCTCAGGTACGAGAACGCCTTCCATATCCAAACAGACAATATTCATAGATCAACCTCCGATAGATCATATACTAGCATAAATAAATGAGCTTGCGTTATATCCCAGGCCGTACATGCCGAATACCAGGACAGCCGTGATGAGAAATACCAGTATCAGCCATGTCAGTACGGGTTTGCCTTCCGTAAGAGTGATGACGGATCTGGGTTCGTCCGTGTCCTTGGGACGGAACTTGTAAAGATCCACTGCCGTAAGGATGAGGATCGAAACACCGAGCACGATGTAATTGGCCATGGACAGATCGATCACGCCCTCACCTGCGGGAGACCTGAACAGTGATGCCAGCATGTCGATGGCATCGGGCACGTTTGCTGCTCTGAAGAACACGAATCCCAGAAGGACCAGCACGAATGTGCGTGCGATCTGGAACAGTTTATAGGGGAGCTTGTCGCTCCTGAGGGCGGGCCTGATCTTCTCGAACAGAGGCTCAGCCAGCATTCCGGAAACGATGTAGAGACAATGAAGAAGACCGGAACCGATGATGTATTTCCATACTCCGCCGTGCCAGTATCCTATTGCTGTCCAGAGGACTACCATCGCAACGTAGATCGGTACCTTCTTGCCCTTTTTCTTGCCGAAGGCTTTCTTGGATACATCGCCGATCTTGATAAAGAGCGCACTCTTGAGGAGAGGATAGTACAGGTAATCTGCCAGGTAATCTCCGAGGGTGATGTGCCATCTGCGCCAGTATTCCCTGATGCTCTTTGCAAAGTAAGGAGAGTTAAAGTTCTCCGGCATGTTGATGTCGAGGAGTTTGGAAACACCTATTACGACATCCATGCATCCCGAGAAGTCGGTATAGAGCTGGACTGCAAAAGCAGCTACGCCCAATGGTATGTACCAGCCGGAAAAATTGACATGGTCTGCATATACGGCGTTAACGATCACACCTGCACGTTCTGCGATTATCAGCTTCTTAAAAAAGCCCCAGCTGATCCTGATCATGCCCGTCTTGATGTTATCAAGGGACAGGCGGTGCTCACGGGATATCTCTGCTGACAGATCGGAATAACGGTTCATGGGACCCGATGTGAGATACGGGAAATATGAGCCGAATATAAGGTAATTGATGAAATTCTTTTCAGGTTCGATCTTGCCCCACAGGCAGTCGAGGACATAGCCGATGAGCTGCAGCGTGTAGAACGACATTCCGAGGGGGACGGCAAATGCCAGCCAGGATCCGGAGGATGCGCCGAGGAGGGCATTGAGCCTCTCTGATACCAGATCCATTACGCCGTAGAACTTGACTGCACAGAGCAGTGCAAAATTGAATACTATCGTAACGGCAGCAACTGTGTTCCTTGCCCCGTTCTTCCATTCCTTTTTGCCTGACAGAAAGCCGCCTAAGAAAGTGGTGATGACGGATACCATGACAAAGGCCAGGGTATAGATCCCGGCAAAGCAGCAGAATGCGATGTTGGCAGGAATGAGTACGTATTTCCTGAACTTAACGGGGCATACGTAATAGAGCACGAATACCGCCAGAACAAACACGAGGAAATTGAATGATACGAGGCTCATCAGAAATTACCGCCCGAATCTTCCACCAGTTCGATTATGCCCAGATCCGCGCTGACCATAAAGACGACGTTCCTGCCGTCCAGAGCAGGTGCGGTCTGAGTATCCTGTATCACCATGAATCCGTCAGATTCGAGAGACTTTTTTGACGCTTCGAGATCACTGACTATATAGCAGATATGGTAAGGTGAATTCTTGTAGTTCTTAAGGAGCGGATAAAGGGGTGACGATTTTGATGCGGGTTCGATCAGCTCCACCCTGTAATCGCCGTTCCTCAGAAAGGATATGTTTACATCGCGGACATCGTCGTATCTGACTTCGCATTCTATCTCATAGCCGAGACGGATAAAAGCTTCCTCGGACCTGCCAAGTCTCTTAACAAGATACCCTACGTGGTGTACCTTCATCAGCCGGCTCTCTCCGCGATGATGTCGACCATGGCACCTACGTTCTTCATGGATGTTGTCTCACCCATGGTGAACTTGATGCCGAATGCACGCTCAACTGCAACGATGAGATTGATATGTTCCAGGGAATCCCAGTCCTCAATGTCGTCTGCAGTGGTAGCATCAGTTACGGTGATATCCTCATCGTCGAAAACGTCCTGAAATACTTCATTGAGCTTAACGTAGATCTCTTCTCTTGACATTGTTTCATCCTCCCGTCACGGGTTTACTTTTATGTATCTGTTCTTATTCTCGTATCCGGCTGAGATATCGAGCTCATAGAGCCTGTTCCCGTCGCCGTCTTCATCTGCCATCGTAAAGCCTCTGTCAGTGAAGAAATCCTTCACCATCTTGTTCTTTGCCGTGGGATAGTAATGCCCGACGATAGTCGTCACACCTCTCTCCCGGCAGAGTCTTACGAACTCATCCATCATAGCACATTCCATATCGCGTTTTAAGACTCTGCAGCTCATAAGCCACAGATCGATATCACATATTTTTCCTTCAACATGACCAAATGCAACGGATACGACACCGTTATCACCAAACTTATCTGTGAGTTTGCCGTAGAGGGTCACGTATCTGCCGTCTGATGCGATCTGTTCTATCTCGGACAGGGAACATCTCCTGGTGGTGAGGTTGAACTGATTGCTCTTGTTGGTAAGCTCTGCGATCCTGGCCAGATACATCGGCGCAAAAGGCAATATCTCACCCTTCATCTCCAGTGATGTCAGGTACTCACCGTAATCGGTAAAGCTGTCCTCCACCTGCTGTCTGGCCAGATTTGCCTTATACATCTCGTTGCGCTTCAAGTCCTCATCCGATATTCCCGTAACTTCAAAGAATCCGTTGGAATCTATGACATCAATGTAACTCTCAGGTGAGCCTACCTCGGGAACGGTTGAGCTCTTTACGCTGTCTCTGACGATCGCTCTTTCAGCGGGATTGTCGTCTATGAATACCAGGGAATCCACACCGATGTTGATCTCCTTGGCAGTTGCCATCAGGTTCCTGTCCTTGTTCTCCCAGTTAGCCTTGATCACGAGGAAGTCATCAGGCTTCAGGACTGAATCAGGTCTGGACAGGCCTGCTATGGCATTCTCCTCATCGTTCTTGGAATTGACGGTCAACAGGATCCCCAGATCCTTGTGCGCCTTGACGTATTCCTGAAACTCGCTGTAGAGTTCGGATACTGCATCTTCCTGACCTATCTTGATATTCTCCGGGCCGTCGTCGCCTACGATGCCGCCCCACAGTGTGTTATCGAGATCCAGCGTGAGGGCTTTCTTGTTCTTTCCGTAGATGGATTTGATTATGTGCGAGAGTGAAAACGCAAAATCGGGGATCGCAGATACGGCCATGGCATACTTATATCTGTACCAGTCAGCAGGATCGGCCCAGCGCTTGATTCCGTATACCGATGCCTGGTAATTGCAGTCGTGGATGTGGAATGTCTCATGGTTCTGTGAATACCCGTAGAACATCTCATTGAGCCTGTTGATGTAGTTGAGCCTGCCGTGGATATCGGAGACATCCGAATTACCCATCAGCCTGAAGAAAGGCTGCTCAAAATTATTCTGTATTATGGTGCAGTGGTAGCGGTTTGCCACACCCTCCCATGCCTTGCGGAATCTGGCAAACTCCGCCTCAGCCATGCTCTCGATAGTATCCTTGCTGTCCTTGACGGTAGGCATGTCCTGATGTTCCTGGACGTGGTATGAAAGATCACGAGATCGGGAGAGAATTCATCGAGTTCGGGATTACCGAATACGGCATCCTCCCAGTATTTGTTGTATTCAGATTCATAGAACTCAGCCTTGATCCCGTTGTCCAGCAGGAACAGTTCCAGCATCAGTACTATATTGGATGTGGTGGAGCCTCCCAGGACTGCGATCTTCTTTGTTATATATGAAACATCCTCACGGGCGAGAAGTTCTTTTTTTATGGATTTTTTCTTGCGCAGGATATAGTCTGCATCGTATGGATATTGAAGTGTCAGCATATCTTCTCCCATATTGTTTGATCACTGATAATATAACACAATTCGCCCGTTTTATGGGTTCCTTCTCCTGAAGACAGCCACGCATTCTATGTCGTCTGTCCATGGGAACATATCGACCGGCGTCAGCTCCTGCATCTCATATCCCAGTTTGAAGAACAGGAGTGCATCCCTCATGAGTGTATCGGGGTTGCAGGAGATGTAGACTACAGTTTTGGGTGCCATGCCCGTACATGCATGTATGAATCTTTCTGTGGAACCTGCCCTCGGCGGATCCATTATGACCACATCGTAACGGATCCCTTCCCTCGCAGCTTCAGTCATGTACTCGGTTGCATCAGCCTGTACGAACCTGACACCTTCGATCTTATTCTTCTTTGCATTGATCACGGCGTCGGCTACGGCATGGGGATTGAGCTCCACGCCCGTCACGTTATCCGACAGTGCAGCTGCAATACATGAGATGGTGCCTGTGCCACAGTAGCAGTCCAGGACCTTATCGTACTTCATTATTCCGGACATGAACATGGCCTCGGTATAGAGCAGTTCTGCCTGCTTTGTATTGACCTGGAAGAAGGATTCGGGAGAGATCCTGAACTTCTTGCCGAGGATGATGTCCTCTATATATCCCTTGCCGTATTCCTTCTTGGTCATGCTGCCAAGGATCATGGAATCGCGGCGTTCGTTCAGATTAGTCAATATCGTGGTGATCTCAGGATGACGGGTCCTCAGTTCCTTTATGAAATCAGTCTTGCCCACAAAGTATTTCTGTCCGGTTACGATAACCACCATTATCTGTCCCGTGGTTTCAGAGACCCTGATCAGGACACGTCTCAAAAGACCGATGCCGGTCCTCTCATCGTAGATGGACATCTTTCTCTTTTTGGCAATGTCCCTGATGGTAGCTGCGATCTCCTGGGCCTTTTTGTTCTCGATCATGCATTTATCGCGTTCGACGATCCTGTGAGAACCGGCCTCATATGTGCCATAGATTATGGCACCGCCCCTGACGCGCTTGAACGGGAAGTTTACCTTGTTGCGGTAATAGTACGGCTCACTGCAGGGAATGATGAAGTTGACGTTGGTATACTTACCGAACAGCTCCTCGATATAATGCATCTTTTCGGCAAGCTGAAGCTCATAGGGCTTGCCTATATACTTACAGCTCCCGCAGACATCAGATACCTTACACTTTGCCATATACCTTTTTCTTGGCACTTGCCACAGTATAGCTCAGGAGGACTGATGTGGTAACGGCGCCGACGCCGCCGGGTACCGGAGTGATGGAATCCACGAGGGGTGCTACGTTCTCATAATCCACATCTCCGCAGAGCTTGCCGTTCTGATCTGCGCTCATTCCCACATCAATGATGATCTGTTCGGGTCTTACGTCTCCGGCAGTGATCATCCTGGGTCTGCCTGCAGCGGCGACTATGATGTCTGCCCTCTTCAGTTCCGAAGACAGGTCGGCGGTCTTTGTATGGCAGATCGTAACCGTCGCATTTGCTGATGTGAGCATAATGGAAACGGGCTTGCCTATTACCATGCTCCTGCCTACTACTGTTACTCTCTTGCCCGTCAGATCGATGTTGTAGAACTTCAGTATCTCCATGACGGCCTGGGCAGTGCAGGGAGCATAAGCCTCCTTCTTGCCAGCGAACAGCTCTGCCTGATTATAAGGACCCATGGCGTCTATGTCTTTTCTGGGATTGATGGTGCTCCTGATGTGTTCATCATTAAGATGCTTGGGCAGAGGTCTGAATACCAGGATGCCGTGGATCATGTCATCCTTGTTCCTGGCGTCGAAGCACTCGTCCAGTTCCTTCTGGGAACAGGTGGCGCTCAGTTCGAATACTTCACACTTACATCCTGCTGCTTCGAATCTCTTCAGGATCCCTCTCTCGTAAGCCAGATCATCCGGCTTTGCACCGACCCTGATCACTGCCAGCTTGGGATTGATCCCAATTGCCTTGAGCTTAGCTATGTCATCAGACGCGATGGATGTAATGTGGTCTGCTACTGCCTTGCCTCTTAATTCCGTCATCTGCTTTTCCTCTTTCTCTTAAGGTCACATGGGAGCTCCGCCGAGGCTCTCTGCAACAATATCGTAAACCCTGTCACACTTGGATGTGATGCTCCTGACCAGGGTGATCGCCTTGTCGTTCAGATTATCAGCATATTCCCTGTCAGTCATGAGCTTTGTGTTGATGTATACGTTCATCACCGCGCCCTTGGCGGCAGCGGATATCATTGCGGCTGCACATCCCACATCGCTTATGGCGAGTCTGGAACCCTTTGTGCTCAGTTCCACAACGAGGTCTGAACATGCATCGAGCGTGCACAGGATATCGTAGGGTGCATCACTTGCTCCCTTCAGGGCATCCTCCAGCATAACGTCCCTGCCGGGATTGTCCTTGGGAATTCCGTAAGCCTTTGCCAGAGGCTCGAAAGCCCTGGCATCCTCATCTATAAGCTCCAGAAGCCTTAACCTGAGCCCTTCAGCCTGTTCCAGCACGGCCTCAATGTCCTGCTGGTATTCGGCATATTTCTTCTTGCCTGACGTGAGATTGGCGACCATGCTGCACAATGCAACGCCAACGGCTCCGACCAGACTGGAAGCTCCTCCGCCTCCCGGTGTGGGTGCTGATGAGGCCAGATCATTCAAAAACAAATCTATATCTTTATTCATATTACCGATCCTCCGGCATTTATTGTAATAAGTAAAGCCCGCTTTGTCTAATGCGGGCTTTAGGTCTTACTGGATCAAACGTTTAATGGCTCTGATCGGCAACATGTCGACATTACCGTAACATACCCTGCCTCTGGACTGGGACGCGTGGATTACCTATCCTCCACCGGCATATATGGCAACGTGTCCGCATCTGCCTCCGTAGTCGTAACAGATTACGTCACCCAGAGCTACATCGCTCCTGGCGATCTTGACGCCGCTCCTGTTGCAGATCTGGTTGGCACCATGAGGTACTCCGATACCGATCTGTGCATAACAGTACATTACGAGTCCTGAACAGTCGATTCCGCTCCTGCTGCTGCCGGCGTAGACATATCTGACACCGAGCATAGAAGCTGCGATACTTACGATACTCTCACCATTCTTACCGGTGATCTTGGGAAGTGATCCGACATTTCCCGTAGTTCCGGTATATCCTCCCCTGGACGACCTGGTTGCTGTGGGTCTGGGGGTGGGAGTAGGCGTAGGTGTCGGCGGTGGTTTCTGTGTCGTAAATGACTTATATACATAACCTGTGGTTCCGTCTTTTGTTACGACCTTGTACCACTTATCTGCATATGCTACTACATGGAGCCTGTCATGGAGATGGACTTCCTTAAGCTGCTCTGCTGCAGTCGAAGGTTCCTTTCTCAAGATGAGGCTGCCTGTATCTACCCATACTGTAAGGTCTATAGGTACCCATACCATCTCATCGGTAATGCAGTTGGAGAGGATATAACCCTCCTGACCATCCTTTGTCCTGACCTTTGACCAGGTATCACCGATACCGATACGTCTGACACCCTCACCGAGATTCATCTGCTTGAGAGTCAGGGTGGTCATGTCGGGGTACTGCTTCATGATCGTATTCCTGGCCTGAACGTAATACTGGGTATCGTCAGCTGCGAAATACTGGGGATCGAGAAGCTCTATAGGCAGATTTGACGCTGAGTCATACTGCTGATAGACCGTGTATTTGGGAACATCTGTATATGTGTAGTCAACCTCAGTGGGAGTTACCTCGGGCTCCTCGTCAGGATCAACGTCAGATTCCATATTCTCACTGTCGATCATGCCCTCATCGCCGATGATGGCCCAGTCCTCGATGACTACGTCGCCTTCGTTGCCTAATACGTTACCGTATTCCTCATTGATGCCGAAGGCTGCATTGTAAGCGTTGGATACTGCCAGGGCGGGTCTGATGCCGGCTCTGACACCTATGGGCAGAGTAAGGACAGGCACAGCAACAACGGCACCTACAACGAGTGCCAGGATATGCTGTTTGTTGTTATGTTTAAATATCATGTCTCTTTCTGCCTCTTAAACATAGTACGCTACATTAGCAAACTTATTTTACATAATCAAAATACGTTTGTCATCCAAATAATGGGGCAATTATGTAACAAGTCGGTTGCAAAATCAAACGGGGCACAGTGATCTGTGCCCCGTATTTCTGTTCTTATCTGTTCAGATATCAGTCTTCTGCCATGGCAGCTTCCTTGGAATCGAGGATCTCGTTCTGCTGGTTAACAGCCTCAAGATATTCGTTCTTGAACATGGAAGCATTCTCTGAGTTCTCGTCGTAATCCTCGCCCGTGATGAGCTTTGCATTTGCAGGGATAACGGGAACTGCAGTGATGTTGCGGTGTGAGTCGAGACCTGTACCTGCAGGGATCAGTGAACCGATGATTACGTTCTCCTTGAGACCGATCAGAGGATCTACCTTACCCTTAACAGCTGCATCTGTGAGGACTCTTGCAGTCTCCTGGAATGATGCTGCTGACAGGAAGGAGTCGGTAGCCAGAGCTGCCTTGGTAACACCGAGGAGCTGTCTCTTGCCGATGGCAGGTGCCTTACCTTCTGCTTCGCACTTGTCGTTGGCTGCGATGAAATCATACCAGTCAACAGTAGTACCTGTCATGAAGCCTGTATCACCCGGATCTTCGATCCTTACTCTTCTCATCATCTGTCTGGTGATGATCTCGATATGCTTATCGTTGATGTTAACACCACCGTTCTTATAAACCTTGGATACTTCGCTGACGATGTACTTCTGAACACCACGGATATCCTTGATCTTGAGGATCTTGCTGGGGTTAACGTTACCGTCTGTAAGAGCCTGGCCTGCCTCAACGTGCTGACCTTCACTAACTGTGATGGTTGCGTGGAGCGGGATAGGATAGCTCTTCTCAGTGATGGGCTGACCCTTGTCGTCTGTTCTGATCTCGTCAGCATCTTCACCTGTGAGGACTGCCTCGACCTTGATGTCTCTCTTACCCTTCTCACCGGAAACGATGGATACGACACCGTCGATCTCGGAGATAACAGCCTCTCCCTTAGGAGTACGTGCCTCGAAGAGCTCTTCGACACGGGGGAGACCCTGTGTGATGTCATCGCCTGAAGCGATACCACCGGAGTGGAAGGTTCTCATTGTCAGCTGTGTACCAGGCTCACCGATGGACTGTGCTGCCATGATACCTACTGCCTCACCTGCAGATGCGGGAGCAGCGGTAGCAAGGTTGATACCGTAGCACTTAGCGCATACACCGTGTCTGGAACGGCAGTCGAATACTGATCTGATCTTGATCTTGCCGATGGCTTCGATCTCGGAAACGCTCTTGCCTTCCTCTGTGGCTCTGGCCTGAGCTTCCTTGACAGCATCCTCGATCTTTCTTGCCATTGTGGAAGAGATGAGCTCGTTGCCCTTTACCATTACCTCGCCTGTAACAGGATTGATGATGTCACAGCCTGCAGCAGCATATCTGCCGTAGAGACGGTCTCTCAGGGGCTTTACAACATCCTTCTTGTTGTTAGCGATGGTAGCGATCTCCCTAACCCATGTAAAGTCAGTAGTACCGCAGTCATCCTCTGTGATGACAACTTCCTGGGATACGTCTACGAGTCTTCTCGTGAGGTAACCGGAGTCAGCCGTCTTGATAGCCGTATCGGACAGAGCCTTACGGGCACCGTGTGAAGAGATGAAGAAGTCGATAACGTTCATACCTTCACGGAGGTTGGACTTGATAGGGATCTCGATGATGTTACCGGATGTATCGTTCATAAGTCCACGCATACCTGCGAGCTGCTTGATCTGGTTTGCGTTACCACGGGCACCGGAGTCTGCCATCATCTTGATGGGGTTGTATGCATCAAGGCTCTCCATGAGCTCCTTGGTGATAGCATCAGTTGTCTTCTCCCATACTCTGACGACTTCGTTGTGACGGTCCTTCTCCTTGAGGAGACCCTTCTGGTAACCTGCTGCGATCTTCTCGACCTTGGCATCAGCTTCTCTGATCATCTTGTCCTTGATGTCAGGGATGATCATGTCCTCGATACCGATGGAGATACCGCTTATTGTTGAATACTTGTAACCGAGTCCCTTTGCATCATCGAGGAACTTTGTTGTTCTCTCTGTGCCGTGGACTGCGATACATCTGGAGATGATATCCTCCAGCTTCTTCTTGCCGATGAGGAAGTCGCACTCGAGAACGAGCTCGTTGCCCTCAGCTGCTCTGTCAACATAGCCCAGATCCTGAGGAACGATCTCGTTGAAGATAAAGCGTCCGAGTGTGGACTCTACGAGACTTGTTACTTCCCCGCCGTTTACATCCTTTGTAACACGGACCTTGATCTTGGCGTGGAGGTCGAGCTGGTGCTCGCCATATGCCATGAATGCTTCATCCAGGGATGAGAATACCATGCCCTCGCCCTTTACGCCTTCACGCTCCATGGTGAGGTAGTAGCAGCCCAGGATCATATCCTGTGTAGGAACTGTTACAGGCTTACCGTCCTGAGGCTTCAGGAGGTTATTCGTGGAGAGCATGAGGAATCTGGCCTCAGCCTGTGCCTCTGCAGACAGAGGTACGTGAACAGCCATCTGGTCACCATCGAAGTCAGCGTTGAAAGCCGTACATACGAGAGGGTGAAGCTTGATGGCACGGCCCTCTACGAGGATAGGCTCAAATGCCTGGATACCGAGTCTGTGAAGCGTAGGAGCACGGTTCAGGAGAACGGGGTGATCCTTGATGATCTCTTCGAGGATATCCCATACCTTGGGATCTGCTCTGTCTACGAGCTTTCTGGCTGTCTTGATATTGAGCTTCTCGTTGAGATCAACGAGCTTCTTGATAACGAAGGGCTTGAAGAGCTCGAGTGCCATTTCCTTAGGCAGACCGCACTGATGCATCTTGAGCTCAGGTCCAACGATGATAACGGAACGTCCGGAATAGTCAACACGCTTACCGAGCAGGTTCTGTCTGAAACGGCCCTGCTTACCCTTGAGCATGTCTGTAAGGGACTTGAGCTGTCTGTTGCTGGTAGCAGATGTGGAACCTGTAACGGCTCTGCCTCTCTTACCGTTATCGATAAGGGAGTCAACTGCTTCCTGGAGCATTCTCTTCTCGTTCCTGACGATGATGTCGGGAGCACCGAGCTCGAGGAGCTTCTTGAGACGGTTGTTTCTGTTGATTACTCTTCTGTAGAGATCGTTAAGATCTGATGTTGCATATCTGCCGCCATCCAGAGGCACCATAGGCCTGAGTTCAGGAGGGAGAACGGGAAGCACCGTGAGGATCATCCACTCGGGCTTGTTGCCTGATGTCTTGAATGACTCTACGACTTCGAGTCTCTTGATGATCTTGGCCTTCTTCTGAACGGAACCGGAAGCAGTCTTACGCTCTTCGTTGAGTTCTTCTGTCAGCTGGTCGAGATCGATCTTCTCGAGCATGTCCTTAACAGCCTCAGCACCCATCTTTGCTACGAAGCCGGGTGTTCTGTAGAGCTCTCTGTACTGTACTTCGTCGATGATGTCGCCTCTGTTGAGATCAGGAGCCTCACCGGGATCGAGTACGAGATATGCTGCATAGTAGAGGACCTTCTCCAGCTTCTTGGGAGGAATGTCCAGGAGGATGCTCATCCTACTGGGTACACCCTTGAAATACCAGAGGTGTGAAACAGGAGTAGCAAGCTCGATGTGACCCATTCTCTCACGGCGTACGGTATTCTTTGTTACCTCAACGCCGCACTTGTCACATACCATGCCCTTGAATCTGATCTTCTTATACTTACCGCAGTGGCATTCCCAGGACTTTGTGGGTCCAAAGATCTTCTCACAGAACAGACCGTCTACCTCAGGCTTCTGTGTACGGTAGTTGATAGTTTCAGGCTTTTTGACCTCGCCGTGTGACCATCCCTTGATGACCTCAGGAGAAGCAAGTCTGATGCTTATTTGTGTAAGACGATTTGTATCATTCATATATCTAAATTCTCCTTATATCAGTCTTCAAAGTCACCGTCGGAACCGTTCATGTCCTCTTCGAGGATGGAACCGGACTCGTCTACCTCTACGAAACCGTTGCTGAGGAGATCTTCAGAGGAGGAGTACTCGCCGTCCAGCGTGTTCCTTCTCTCTTCGTCCATCTCAACAAGAGTCTCACTGCCGTATGACTTGGTATTGAGAGTCTCGCCTGTCTCGGGATCGGGGAATACCCTGATATCGAGTGCCAGAGCCATGAGCTCTCTCTTAAGAACGTTGAAGGACTCAGGGATTCCGGGATCAGGAACGTTCTTGCCCCTGATGATCGCATCGTATGTCTTGGATCTTCCTTCGATATCGTCAGACTTGACGGTAAGGATCTCGGAAAGAGTATGAGCTGCACCGTATGCCTCGAGGGCCCAAACTTCCATCTCACCGAATCTCTGACCACCGAACTGAGCCTTACCTCCGAGAGGCTGCTGAGTAACGAGTGAGTAAGGTCCTGTGGATCTGGCGTGCATCTTATCGTCAACCAGGTGGTGGAGCTTGAGATAGTACATAACACCTACTGTTACCCTGTTCTCAAAAGGCTCACCTGTTCTGCCGTCGTAGAGGACGGTCTTACCGTCACTGTCTATTCCAGCCTTCTCGAATGCTTCCATGATGTCGCTCTCGTTAGCGCCGTCGAATACGGGAGTTGCGATCTTCCAGTTGAGTGCTCTTGCAGCTCTGCCGAGGTGAACCTCGAGGAGCTGACCGATGTTCATACGTGAAGGAACGCCCAAAGGATTGAGTACGATATCAAGCGTTGTGCCATCGGGGAGGAAAGGCATATCCTCTTCAGGAAGGATCCTGGAGACAACACCCTTGTTTCCGTGACGGCCGGCCATCTTGTCACCTACGGAGAGCTTTCTCTTCTGGGCAACATATACTCTGACTCTCATGTTTACGCCGTTCTTGAGGTTCTTGTTGGTCTCTCTTGTGGAGACAACAACGTCTACAACGACACCGGAACCACCGTGAGGAACACGCTTGGAGGTATCCTTAACCTCTCTTGCCTTCTCACCGAAGATAGCCTTGTAAAGTCTCTCTTCTGCTGTCTGGTCAGTCTCACCCTTAGGGGAAACCTTACCTACCAGGATGTCGCCGTCCTTGACCTCGGCACCTACCATGATGATTCCGCGCTCGTCGAGCTTGGAGAGTGCATCGTCACCAACGTTGGGAACCTCTCTGGTGATCTGCTCAGAACCCAGCTTGGCTGTCTCTCTGGCCTCACACTCGTGCTCCTCGATGTGGATGGATGTATAAACGTCGTCTCTTACGATCCTCTCGTTTACGAGAACGGCGTCCTCGTAGTTATAACCTTCCCATGTGGTAAATCCGATGAGAACGTTTCTGCCAAGAGCAAGCTCACCGTTGTCTGTGGAAGGACCGTCAGCGATTACGTCGCCTGCCTTGACCTTCTCACCCTTCTCAACGATGGGTCTCTGGTTGATACATGTGCTCTGGTTGGATCTCTTGTACTTGGACAGTGTGTAAACCTCTACGGATCCGTCCTTGGATGTGATCTCGATCCTGTTGGAGGATACGAATGAAACAACACCGTCCTTCCTTGCTACTGCACATACACCTGAGTCCTTAGCAGCACGGTACTCCATACCGGTACCGATGATAGGTGCTTCCGGCTTGATGAGAGGTACTGCCTGACGCTGCATGTTGGAACCCATGAGGGCACGTTTAGCGTCGTCGTTTCCGAGGAAAGGAATAAGTGATGTGGAAACGGATACCAGCTGCTTAGGAGAAACGTCCATGTAGTCGATATCCTTGTGCTCCAGCTGCAGGAACTGGTCGAGGTGACGGCACACGATCCTGTTGTTAACGAAATGTCCCTTGTCATCAAGGGGTTCGTTAGCCTGAGCGATATTGTAGTTATCCTCTTCGTCAGCGGTCATGTATCTGACCTCATCGGTTACAACGCCCTTGTCCTTGTCGAACTTCCTGTAAGGAGTCTCGATAAAGCCGTAGTCGTTTACTCTCGCATATGTTGCAAGTGATGTGATAAGACCGATGTTCTGGCCTTCAGGTGTCTCGATGGGACACATTCTGCCATAGTGTGTGGGGTTAATATCACGAACCTCGAATGAAGCCCTGTCTCTGGAGATACCGCCGGGGCCCAGTGCTGAGAGCCTTCTCTTGTGAGTAAGCTCAGCAAGAGGGTTCTGCTGGTCGCCGAATGCGGACAGCTGTGATGAACCGAAGAACTCCCTGAAGGAAGCGATGAGAGGTCTCGTATTTACGAGAGAGATAGCTGTTACCTTATCGTCCTCTGCAGGGTTGATGCCGGAGATCTTCTCACGGATGTTCTTCTCAACACGTGCCATACCCTGACGCATCTGGTTCTGGAGGAGCTCGCCTACTGAACGGATCCTTCTGTTGCCCAGGTGGTCGATGTTATCCAGGTTGCCTACGCCGTGTCTCAGACCGATATAGTAGGAGATGAATGCGTAGATATCGTCGATAACGAGATGTCTGGGCATGAGGTCACCCTTGCGCTCTGTGAGCTGATATGTGAGCTCGTTTACGTACTCAGACTTCTTGAAGTTTGTCCTGACATTCTCAATGATCTCGCGGAGAACGTCTGCTCTTACGCGCTCATTGATCGTTGTATTGCTGATGTCGAAGCCCTTGAGTTCCTTCTCGGTAAAGCTGGAACGGATGAACTTGTCACAGTCTACCCTGCCGTTGCCGATTACCTTGTGGGGAACCTCGGAGATGGTGTATGTGTCACCGACCTTGCTGATAGGATATATAAGGCAGCTGGTGATGCCTGCCTCCTCGATGTCGGAAGCCTCCTGTGCGGAGATGATGGCACCTTCCTTGACGATGATCTCACCGTCGGATGTTACAACGTTCTCTGCTGCCTTGTGGCCGATGATCCTGGAAGCCAGTGAAAGCTTTTTATTGAGCTTGTAGATACCTACCTTGGCCAGGTCATATCTCCTGGGATCGAAGAAGAGGTTGCCCAGGTGTGTCTCTGCAGCATCGCTGCTGACAGGCTCGCCGGGTCTTACCTTGCGGTAGAACTCCTCGAGAGCTGCAACCTTTGTGGAGATAGTATCCTTTTCAAATGTCTTTGTAAGAGGCTCCTCCTCACCGAATACTGCGGTGATGTCCTCGTTTGTTTCCAGTCCCATTGCTCTGAGGATTACTGTGAGAGGGAACTTACGTGAACGGTCTACCTTTACGTAGACGATGCCCTGCTCATCCTCTTCGAGCTCGAACCATGCGCCTCTGTTAGGGATTATCTGTGAGGTGAAGAGTCTCTCACCGAGCTTACCCTTTGTCTGGCTGAAATAAGCTCTGGGAGATCTTACGATCTGGCTTATTACAACTCTCTCGGCGCCGTTGATGATGAACGTGCCGTGTTCTGTCATTATAGGGAAATCACCCGCATAGGCATCCTGATCATAGATCGTACCCTTGTCCTTGTTGCGGAAACGGAGTGTAAAGTACAGAGGAGCAGCATAGTTGCTGTCGTTCTTCTTACACTTGTCGATGATGTCCTCAGCTGAAAGTCCGGAAGGCTCACCTGCTTTTTTGTCAGATGTCGTCTTCTCCGGGTCTGTTGCAGTTGCAGGATCGAACTTCTTGCCAAGGAAATAAATCTCGTAGATGCCCTGGGAATCTGTTACAGGAGAGATCTCATCCAAGATCTGCTGCATGCCTTCGTTGATGAACCAATCGTAGGAATTCCTCTGGATATCAATGAGATTCGGTACCTCAATGACCTCGTTGATACGAGAATAAGACTGTCTCTCAGTCTTGCCCTGTTTGACGGGATGAACCATTATCAAATCACCTCTCATGATGCTTCGAGACCGTAATCTCTAGCGGCTTAATTCTCAAAATGGCTTTATGACATACCATAAAAAGCCAGCATCGTCAAGTGAACAGGGCATAGTACCCCTAAACACAATACGACGCAATAAAAAATTATAGGCACCAAATCAAGATTTGTCAACCGGAAATTTATCCGGCCTCAAAGATCAGTACAGAAGTGTCTTGAGAAGATTGTAGTGAATGACCGTGGAAGGTGTATTTGCCTTAAGGTCTTCAGACCAGCCGTTAACAAGCGCTGTGGTGATCTGATCCCTGGCAGTATTCATCCATGCGGGTGTCAGGCTCTCGAAATAATAGATCGTAACGTTGGAATTGTCCTCTGCAGTAACGATCTTGATGTCGCCTGCGGCCCTGGACTCATCGAACAGCCATGCTCCGAGGTCTGCCTGTACCTGTGAGACCTCCTCTTCACCGCTGCTCTGATATCCCTCGAGCTTGTCACCGCTGATGTAGCCTGCTGTGAGGATCTCGGAAGCGTTTGTGGAATACTTCTTGACAGCATCAGCAAAAGTGATGGGATCAGCAGTAACCTCGCCGGAGATCTTGGTAGCCTGAGCCTGGAGATCTGCGATCTCTGCTGCGATCTGCTCGGGAGTTGCCTCGCTATTCCCTGATACAGGGTTGGCAAGTGTAAGTGTCCTGTATGAAACGGTAGGGGTCTCATCAACTGATCTGTTTACGAGACTTACTACATATGTGCCGTTATCGAGCTCAACGATCTGAGCCTCGCCGGGAACGGTATCCTCACCGAAGATCACGTTTGCTACCTCTTCCTTGAACTGATACTCGGCAGTCTCCTTTGTGTATCCGCTTACGAATGTGGGATCTACCGTATCATCAGAGAAAGATACGAGTGCATTCTCGTTTGCGACCCTGTCTCTCTCGAGGATCGTCTTGACAGCATCCTTGAATGCCTTGCCGCGGTTTACTGCGTTCATTACAGCAGTAGCGTCTGAAACAGTCTTGTCGAGGCCTGTGATGTTGCCGTCATCGTCTGTTCCTGCAGCGAAGAAATAGTAGTTGAGGTCTGCTCTCTCATAAACTGTGGGATCGTTGTTATAAGCAGCCTGGATCTCCTCTGTGGAAGGAACGAGGATGAACTGTCTCATGTAGTTCTCGAATTCGTTTACGAATCCCTCACGCTCAGTGAAGGTCCTGTAATCGTTGGCACTGAAGCCTGTTCCGTAAACTGCCTGCATATACTGTGAGAATGAGGGATAACCGCTGTTCTCGGCAGTAGCCCTCATGGCATCCATCTGGAGCTGTGCATATCTGGCAGCACCGGAATGTGCCTCATAATCGTAGTCCTTGGCGGATCTCCTGACCAGTGCGGCGTTCATGAGCTCCTCTGCAGCAGTATCGTAGATGTATTCTCTATATGTCTGCTGTTCCTCGGCAGGTACTGTCGCATCCATGACCTCATCCAGCTTGTCGTTGGAGACCATGCCGTACATGGAATACATTCCGAAGACCTCAACGAAGTGATAGTTGGTCTCCATTGCGGAAACGTTCTCGACCGTAGTCTGAGTACCGTCTGCGGCTGTCTCTACGACCTTAACTCCCGTAACCAGTCTGGGAAGGATTCCCGAGATATATACAAAGAAACCTACAACACAGATTAAGAGCACTGTGATGACGAGTCCCTTGATCAGATTTATCTTAGCCTTAGTAGCCGAAGCTTTCTTAACCTTACCTGAAGCCATTTTAAAACCGCCTTTTATCCGAATTTATATTTTGGGCATAATACCAAGACATTATAGTAGAGGATTTTTAATATTGCAAGATTACAGGAGTTCTTCCAGCTTTGATATGATCCGGGGCTGTCCCAGGCGTCTTATGCCGTCAATATCCATCCTTGTCCAGGACACCAGGGCAAAGTCCGCGCCGGCATTTATGGCACACTCGAAATCCACTACGGCATCCCCGACATATACGACTTTGCTCATGTCTGTGATCCCCAGCCTCCTTGCACATTCAAAGAGAGGTTCGGGAGAAGGCTTGTGCTCCTTCGTGTCCTCGAGGAATACCCCCTGATCGAACAGGCCGTTCAAGTCCTGCAGTTCCAGTGTGATCCTGGCCGAAGAAAACCTCTTGGAAGTCACTATCGCCTGAGGCACTCCCGCCTCTTTTATCCTCGCAAGCGAATCCCTGACTCCGGGAAACAGCAGAAGCTCATTATTTGCCAGCATCTTTTCATTGATGCTGAGGTATGTATCAAAGAGCAGCCTGGCCGTTTTCTCATCGTGAACATCCGAAAAGGTCTGCATCAGAGGCTTGCCGATATAGGACATCAAGTCTTCATCGGTCCTTTCGACCTTTCCGAAGACCTCCTTATAGGCCAGCTTAAAAGTCTTCATTATGAGGGGGATGGAATCGGTAAGGGTTCCGTCCAGGTCGTAGATTATGGCCTCATATCCTTTACTCATCACCGGATTCCCCTGCTTCCGCATCTTCTTCTGCGGGAAGTTTGTGGATCATGACCTTGGAGATCCAGCGGTCTTCTATATGGAGTACTTTAATACTTATATTCTTATAATTAACCACGGGATGTTCCTTTTCCTCCGGAACTCTGTCCAGGAGCTGGATGACAAGACCTGCTATGGTATCGTATTCCTCTGCGTCCAGCTTCATGTCCAGTATGTCTTCGAGATCGGACAGGGTCGTATCGCCGGGGACTATTATGTCGCCGTTGGACAGCTTGATCAGGTTCTGTTCCTCATCGTCGAACTCGTCGGTGATGTTTCCTACGATCTCCTCCAGCATGTCCTCGATGGTGCATATGCCCATGGTTCCGCCGTATTCGTCAACGATCACGGCCATCTGCATGCCGCAGGTCTTCATCTCTGCAAACAGGGATGAGATCTTTCTGGTCTCATGGACCACCAGGGGCTCTCTGATGAGCTTCCTGAGATCAAAGGGATTTTCCTCTGTGGGGGCTTCGATGCCGATAAGATCCTTGATGTGGAGGATGCCCTCGATATCATCGATATTCTCGTTATAGACAGGGATCCTGGTATATCTCTCCTCCCTGGCGACCTTCATCACCTCATCGAATCCTGCATCGATGGGAAGCGAGACGATCTTCTTTCTGTGAGTCATGATCTCGGATACTTCCTTGTCGTTGAACTCGAAGATATTCTCGATCATCTCCTTTTCGGAATCCTCGATGTTGCCGGTCTCGGAGCCTACGTCCACCATCATCCTGATCTCTTCCTCGGTGACTTCCTTGTCGTTGTCATCCGGGTTGATCCTGAACAGTCTCAGTATCCCGTTGGTAGTGACGGTAAGGAGAAATACGAAAGGCTTTGTGATCACGCCGAAGAACCTCACCAGACCTGCACACAGGAATGCCCATTTCTCTGAGTATTTCTGGGCGATCCTCTTGGGGACCAGTTCTCCGAAGATGAGTGAGATAAAGGAAAGGATCAGGGTGATGACTATGGTGCAAAGAGCTGGCATCCACGTGAACTTCCCTTCAGGATCTATCAGGAGCGCAGCTTTTTCGGAAAAGCTGTTTGCAGCGAAAGCCGAAGACAGGAATCCCGCAAATGTTACGCCCACCTGGATCGTGGCGAGGAAATTGGAAGGATTGTCTATGAACTTCAATACCTTCTCTGCGTTCCTGTTGCCCTCCTCTGCCATCTTCCTGATCTTGGCATCGTTAAGGGTTATCACTGCCATCTCGGTTCCCGAGAAAAATGCATTGATGAGTATGAGGATTATGACTACCAAAAGACTGATAACTGTCTGCATATGTCCCGGTAATTACCTCATCTCATCAAGGAGCTTCTGCAGGGTTGCCCTGACGGCCTGAGGGTCTGCCTTGCCCTTGAGCGATCTCATTGACTGGCCTGTCAGGAACTGGAAGTTCTTCTCGGAACCTGCCAGATACTCGGATACGGCCTTCTCATTATTCGCCAGGACCTCTCTGATGACAGGCTCAATGGCAGACAGGTCAGAGACCTGGGCCAGACCGTTCTCCTCAACGTACTTTGCAGGATCCACATTATCAGTAAATACCTTTGCAAAGACATCGCGGCCCGTCTTACGGTTGATCTTGCCGTCGTTTACCATCTTGATGATCTCACCTAATGATTCATGCCTGAAAGTGATGTCCTCAGGTGAGATGTGATTATCGTTGCAGAGCTTGAGCAGATCAGTCATTACCCAGTTGGAGCAGTCCTTGGGAGCTCCCGTAATGCTGCATGAGGTCTCGAACACCTTAACAAGTGTCGTGGATCCCGTGATGATGTCCGCATCGTATTCAGGGAGTCCCAGCTCATTTACATATCTGTCGCGCTTTGCATCGGCAAGCTCGGGAAGAGCTTCCCTGATCTGTCTTATGTATTCTTCGCTGATCTCTATGGGCATGAGGTCAGGGTCGGGGAAATACTTGTAATCCTGAGCATCCTCCTTGGACCTCATGGCATATGTATATTCCTTCTCGTCATCCCATCTCCTGGTCTCCTGAACGATCTTCTCGCCTGCCTCGATGGCATCCACCTGACGTTCGTATTCGTAGTCGATGGCTCTGGCGATGGCCTTGAGGGATGCGATGTTCTTCATCTCCGTTCTGGTTCCGAACTCCTTCTGGCCTCTGGGCCTGACGGACAGGTTGACATCAGCCCTCATGGAGCCCTCCTGCATCTTGCAGTCGGATACGCCCAGATACTGGAGAGTATCCCTGAGCTTTTCGAGGTATTTGATGACCTCGTCTGCCGATCTGAAATCAGGCTCTGATACGATCTCGATCAGGGGCACACCGCACCTGTTGAAATCGACCATTGTCTTGCCGGAAAGGGGATCGTGCACGAGCTTGCCCGCATCCTCCTCCATGTGGATCTCGTGGATACCGATGGATTTAGTCCCATTCTCAGTCTTGATATCAACATGACCATTCCTGCATATGGGGAAGTAGAGCTGTGATATCTGGTAAGCCTTGGGAAGGTCGGGATAGAAGTAATTCTTACGGTCGAACTTGTTCTTCCTGGTGATCTCACAGTTCAGGGCCAGACCTGCCTTGACGGCATATTCGACTACCTGCCTGTTGAGCGTGGGAAGCGTGCCCGGCATACCGGAACATACTTCACATACATGTGTGTTGGGTGCTCCTCCGAACTTGGTGGAACATGAACAGAAAATCTTGGACTCCGTCGAAAGCTCGCAGTGAACTTCCAGTCCTATAACCATCTCGTAATCAGTCATCTCTATCAACCTCTCTGGTAACTTGCGGCAAATCCGAGTATCGTCTCTTCGTCGTAGTGCCTGCCTATGATCTGGAGACCAACGGGCATGTTGTTGCTGTCATTTCCGCAGGGAATGGAAATGGCGGGCAGTCCGACGATGTTGATCAGTACCGTACAGATATCACCCAGGTACATCTTGAGCGGATCTGACAGGCTCTCGCCCATGTTGAGGGCCGTTGTGGGGGCAACGGGGCCCATTACCACATCGTATTTTTCGAAAGCCTCGTCAAAGGCCTTCTTGATGAGAGCCTTTGCCTGCAGTGCCTTGTTATAGTAAGCATCGTAATAGCCTGAGGACAGAACGAAGTTGCCGAGCATGATCCTCCTCTTGACCTCCATTCCGAATCCCTCGCTCCTGGACCTGATGTAGAGATCCATGAGGTTATCAACGCCCTCGGGTCTGAATCCATATTTGACTCCGTCATATCTGGAGAGGTTGGAGCATGCCTCGGCGCAGGCGATGATGTAATAGGTGGGGATCGCATAATCGATTATGGGCATCTTGAACTTCTCGACCGTTGCGCCGCGTTCCTCGAAGAACCTGACCGCCTCGGATACTCTGGCCCTGACATCCTCATCGATGCCTTCACCGAAATATTCCTCAGGGATGCCGATCTTCTTTCCTGAAACATCGAAGTTTTTGATCTTATCCAGATCGACCTTATCGGATTCCGTGGAAGACTGATCCCTGTCATCAACACCGCTGATGATGTTAAAGAGCAGGGCGCAGTCCTCGGCATTTTTGCCGATGGGTCCTATCTGATCCAGTGATGAGGCAAACGCCACCAGACCATATCTGGAAACTGTACCGTATGTAGGCTTTAGGCCCGTAACGCCGCAGAATGATGCGGGCTGCCTGATGGATCCGCCTGTATCGGATCCCAGGGATAAGGGAGCCAGGCCTGCCGCCATGCATGCAGCAGATCCGCCGGAAGAACCTCCGGGAACCTTGCCTGTTCCGTGAGGATTTACTGTAGGTCCGTAAAATGATGTCTCAGTGGTGGAACCCATGGCAAATTCGTCCATGTTGGTCTTGCCGAGGATGACCATCCCGGCTTCCTTGAGCTTTCTTACTACCGTGGCATCGTAGGGCGGGATGAAGTTGCTGAGCATCCTGGAACCGCAGGATGTCAGGATGCCCTTGGTACAGATGTTGTCCTTGACTGCAACGGGCACGCCTGCCAGAGGTGAGTCTATCTCACCTGACCTGATCCCTTCATCTATCCTCTTTGCTTCTTCTATGGCGTCATCACATACTGTGACATATGAATTGTATTTCCCATCCTCTGCCTTGATGGCTTCGATGTAAGCTCTGGCCGCTTCCTCGGAGGAGACACTGCCTTCCCTGATGACGGAAGCGAGTTCTGACGCACTTAATCTCAATATCTCTTCGTTTGTCATACTCATATGCTCCTCACTCAACAGTCTTCGGAACAAGGATAGCTCCGTCCTTTGTCTCTGCCGCATTGGCCAGGATCAGATCCTGCATGTCCCCGTTCAGGACAGCATCCTCCCTGACTACATTCGTCCTTCCGAATGCGTGGCTCAGAGGCTCGACTCCTGCCGTGTCCAGTTCTCCCAGCTTGTCGATATAAGCCAGGATGCTTCCCAATTCCTTCTGGGTCCTCTCTTCCTCTTCGGGAGTCAGTCTGATCCTTCCGAGCTTCTCGAGATAACCTACCAATTCAGGTGTGATCTCCATTATTCATCTTCCTCTTCGTTAGTTTCTTCTGTTGTATCAACAGGTGTTTCTGTTTCTTCCAACTCTCCGGCGGGAGCGTCCTGTGCTTCATCTTCAGCGTTCTTTTCCTTTTTGCCGCTGTTGATCTTCTTTACGATGTAAGTGGTCAGGATGATTATGATGGCAACTACCGCAACGCCTCCGATAACGGCAAAGATGATGATCAGCACTGTTGCAACGGATGACCTTCCCTCTTCGGGTGCTGTCTGTGTTCCGTCAGGATTGACCTCACCTGAGGGAGCAGTATCTCCTGATACGGGAGCTGCAGGAGCATAGGGCTGATCCGTTCCGAACTCATATTCGCCATTGTCGATGGACTCAGAGATCTCCTGTGAGAGCTGAGCGACCACCTGGCTGTCCAGTGTCTCCTGATCCTGCTCTGTCAGTCCCAGATATCCTACTGTGAAATATCCGAACTCAGGAGCGTAGATGACCTCGATATCACCTTCCTGTCTGGCGGGGTCGTACGTCCATTCCTCAAAGACTGAAACAGTCTGTCCCCTGGCTACAGTGATGTCGCTGGACTGATAGCATGTTCCGTCCGAATAGCTCTGGTCTGCCAGTGTCTTGAGGAGGTCCAGATCTCCTCCTGCTGCAGCTGCCAGTTCATTTGCAAGTGTCTCTGCAGTCTGCTTTTCCTCGGCTGTTGCCGTTTCTTCGGGAGCCTGGAACAGGGCATATCTGACGTTGGGCACATATCTCATGTCATCAGTGATGTGCTCTTCGCAGTACTTGGATGCATAAAGATCTGCCAGATAGTAGTTCTTGAGAACGTTCCTGTAGGATTCCTGATCGCAGGAAGGTCCGTAATAGAGCTGGAAATACTGCTCGAGTGTCAGGTTGGATTTCTCAGCCTCAGTGGCCAGCTGGTCGATCATCTGATCGATCTGTGCCAGTGTCTCTTCTGACAGGGTCAGGTTCTCTTCCTGAGCCTTGCTGCAGATGATGCAACTGCTCTCCAGAGTCCTCTCCGCATAGGAGATGAGGAAATCGCCATAGGTGGCATATTTCGAAGGATCCGAGTATGCCGCTGACAGGTCAACGAATCCCTCAGATGTCTGGGGATACATTCCGTAATATGCATACTGTGTCAGTTCAAAGAATGCATTGACGAAGTAGAAGTTCGATTCGGCAAGAGGGATATCCTGTCCGTTGAACCTGTACTGGTGGTCGAGATATGCCGTCAGCTGGCTTCCGTAGATATTCTGGAATGTGTACTGGGACAGGTCCTTTGTCTCTTCTGTTGACTCGGTAGCAACGACGGGATCGGTCCCGGCCGTATCCTCTGCCAGTACGACGGCAGAAGAAGCTGAAACGATCATTGTCATTGCCAGCAGTGTTGTGATGATCTTCTTCGTGATTTTCATTTTCTAAAACTCTCCGTTATTTATTCCCCCGCGCAGATTATAGCATAGTCCTTCATCGCGGCTGCAATCGTATCATCCATATCGAAGTACTTGTAGTTGCCAAGGCGTCCTCCGAAGAAAACGTTATCCTCAAGGGCAAGCTTTCTGTACTCCTCATACAGCTTGTTGTTCCTCTCGTTGTTGAGAGGGTAATAGGGTTCGTCGCCGGGCTTCCAGTCTGAGGGATACTCTCTGGTGATCACCGTGCCTTCACCCTTTCCGAACTCAAAGTGCTTATGTTCGATTATCCTCGTATAGGGTGTCTCGCTGTCCGTGTAGTTAACGACGGCATTGCCCTGATAGTCGTCCTTGTCAGGCATGTATTCCGTCTCGAACCTCAGGCTCCTGTATTCCAGGTTGCCGAGCCTGTACCCGTAGAACTCATCGATCATGCCGGTGTAGATGACCTTGTCTGACAGCTTATCCAGTTCCTCCCTGTTCTTCAGATAATCAACGCCTGTCCTGACCTCGATGCCATCCAGCATTTTGGATATCCATGCCGTGTATCCTCCGATGGGGATGCCCTGGTACTTGTCATTGAAATAGTTGTTGTTGTATGTCAGCCTGACGGGAAGCCTCTTGATGATGAAGCCGGGAAGTTCCGTTGCCTTCCTGCCCCACTGCTTCTCGGTATATCCCTTGATGAGCTTCTCGTATATATCCCTGCCGATGAGAGACATTGCCTGCTCCTCGAGATTCTTTGGTTCATCAACGTGGCACATGGCTATCTGCTCATCAAGCTTTGCCCTGGCCTCATCGGGAGTTATGACACCCCACATCTTGTTGAAGGTATACATGTTGAACGGGAGAGAATAGAGTTCCCCGTTGTAATTGGCTATGACCGTATTGGTGTATCTGTTGAATTCGGCAAAGCGCTGAGCAAACTTCCAGACAGCATCGTCATCGGTGTGGAAGATATGTGCGCCGTATTTATAAACATTGATGCCGTGAACATTCTCGGTATATACATTACCGGCGATGTTATCACGCCTGTCGATAACGAGGCATCTGTATCCGTCGTCGGTTGCGAGCCTGGCAAAAGAAGCGCCGTAAAGCCCCGCACCTACGATGAGAAAATCATAATCGCTCATTAGTTCACCCAAACCTTTCTAATAAAACAAATATATATTATAAGGCTAAAGGCTGCTAATGGCAATAAAAAAGGCTGTCTGTGACCAGACAGCCCGTATGTGTCGTGTTATTCCGGCGCTCAGGCCAGAGCCTTTGCGCTGTCCTTGTAGATGCGGTCCCTGATAAATCTGTCCACTGCATCAGGTTCCATGCCGAGTGCAACGGCAAATTCGGTGTTGATCCTCCTCAACGCCTCCACCAGGATCCTCTCATCCTGTGCATTGAGCTTCTTCCCCTCGGACAGGAGATTATCCCTGTGCTTCTCGATGAGGGTGATGAGACTGACTATATCTTCTCTCTTGCCATCGTTTACGATCCCGTTGAAAGTCTCTTTACGCTCGTTGCGGTCTTCGATCCACTTTACTCCGGGGATGGGGATCTTCTTGATGATGGACATTGCCTCATCCTTGGACATTACAGGGTGGATCTTGGACACCTGTTCCTTGTTTGACATGGGAACATACATCACGGCTGACTGTGCAGAAAACAGAGGCTTGAGAACATAATATTTCTGAGGACGCTCACGGTAAAAACTGATGTCCCTGATATCTTCGATCTCACATACTCCGCTGCCGCCGTAGACGATTGCGTCACCTACTGTAAAACCCATAATTATCAACCTCTTTTGATAAAACTGAAAACACTTACCCGATATAAAAATTCTATCACGCGTAAGGTGCCGTGTCCCGTTGGCAAATCATACAAAAAAAGGGTGGAAACCCGCGGTTTTGTTCGCGTTTTCTCGGCAAGAGAACAAATAAAGCAAATTAAAGTCGGATTTACTCAATAGCAAAGTCTTTCAGGAATCCGAAAGGCTCTTCATCGCTGATGAAATGCATCAGCTGATACTGGCATATTACGGCCACATTTTCCTCTCTGAGGATGCGTCTGCATTCCTCTTTGTCTGCCAGTACAACTTCGATCTCCTCACTGATCTCCTCGAACCTGTGAGTGATCTCTCCGGATGCATAGCCATACACCGTTGCAGTCGCTTCATCAGTCATTCCCACGGACGTATAACATGCCTTCTCGATCATGGGATCTGCCTTAAGGACTTTCAGGTCCAGACCGGTCTCTTCCTTAAGCTCCCTCACCGCCGTGTCGTGATAATCCTCACCGTTCTCCACGAGACCTGCGGGGAACTCATATATCCATCCGTCGATGGGGTATCTGTACTGTCTGATCAGTACCACCTTGCCGTCCATTATGGAGTAGATGGCAACTGCATCAGGTCTGGCTTTGTGATCTGTCATCTTGAGGCCTTCCACCGTTTCTGACCTGGATGCCACCAGATAGTGTGACTCATATCCTTTTGAATTAACTCCGTCTACCTGATAGAGGTTTACGAACCTCTTGTCCGTCAGCTTGGTGATCTTGTTTATCTCAGCCATCCGTCTTGCTCTCCTTGTCCTCAGATGCGTGTTCTTTTTCAACACTCGTGATCGTGTATATCCTGGATGCATAATCCTGATAGAACCTGACGTTGTCGTTATAACCGACTGCGGCAAACGCAGATTTCAGATGTATCCCGGCATTCATTATAGCATCCCCGTACATGGTGTGTTCCTCCTTTTCGGAAGACATGCGCACGAACTTGTCGATTATGTGGTGGTTCTGTCCTTCTGGTCGGATGTGGACGGGAGATGAGGTGTTGATCAGGCTGCCGAATTCCAGGATGCTGAATGTTATGTCCCTGCCTCTTACGTCGTAGAGTGTATCACCGTCCAGCCCTGCAGGATGTATGACTGCGCTCTGGGAGTTGGGGACTGCTGCCAGCTGCAGGATCATGGATACGGCAAAGGACCTGTCGGGAGATACCACACACCACTCCAGGTGCTTTCCTGTCGTAGGGGTTATAACTGACGGTGTCTCCGTCAGGGAATCCCGGATGTTCATTATCCTGTAGAACCTGCCGTACTGCATGGTCCTGCGCCAGGATTTATATGCTTCTATCTGCTTCCTGAATCCGTCCAGCTGGAACCTGCTCATGTCAGTCAAGTTGCACTCGTAACCGAGGACACCGAATGATGCAACGTTGAACCTGGTGCCGGAATGTGTGCGGCGCAGTGTCTGATGGTTGGGCGAATCTGATACATGGCACGAGATCGTGCTCAGAGGATATCCGTAGCTGTATGAGGTCTGGATCTCCGCCCTTACTGCGGCATCAGTATCATCGCTTGCCCATATCTGGGGAAAGTATGACAGTATTCCCAGATCGAACCTGTTTCCGCCTGCGGAACACCCCTCAAAGAGCACCTTGGGAAATCTCTTTGTGATCACGTTCATTACATGATACAGACCCATGTAATACCTGTGGATCATCTCCCCCTGCCTGTCCCCGGGAAGGGCGGCGGAATAGACGTCAGTAAACGTTCTGTTCATGTCCCATTTTACATACGATATCTCGCATGATGACAGGAGGTCAGTCATCATAGTTATGATGAATCTCTGAACATCATCTCTGGTCAGATCCAGGATCATCTGGTTCCTGCCTTTGGAATGTGCCTTGTCAGGTATCCTGACGGCCCATTCCGGGTGGGAACGGAAGAGTTCGCTGTTCTCGCTTATCATCTCGGGTTCCACCCAGATGCCGAAATCCATTCCGATGTCGCGGATCTTATTGCACAGGCCCTTTACACCGTTTGGCAGTTTCTTCGTGTTTGCATACCAGTCGCCCAGAGAAGACGTATCGTCATTGCGTTGGCCGAACCAGCCGTCATCCATGACGAACAGTTCTATGCCTATCTTTTTTGCACGTCTGGCGATCGATACCAGCTTATCCTCGCTTATCTTGAAATAAGCTGCTTCCCACGAATTCAGGAGAATGGGCCGAAGCCGCTCCTTCCACTCACCTCTGACGACGTGAGTGTTGATGAAATCATGGAAATTATGGCTCATGTTATTGAAACCGGAAGCGGAAAAAGTCATTATCTCCTCAGGACTTTCGAAGGAACTGCCTGGTTCGAGCTTCCATCTGAATCCCGTGGGATTGATGCCTGCTACAAACCTTACCTTCCCGTAGGGGCTCATCTCACAGCACTCGTAATGATTGCCGCTGTAGATGAGATTGAAGCCGTATACTTTTCCATATTCCTCGTTGGCATATCCCTGAGAGATCATGACCAGAGGATTGGCCCTGCTGGACGACGTTCCGGTGCAGGATGAGACCACTGTCTTGCCTGCCCTGATATCCAGGTCGGACCTGTGCATCTCCCTGGCCCACGCGCCGGTAAAGGTATGCATCGTATAGCTGCCGTTATCCATGTCCATGAGCATGCTCATGAATCTCTCCAATGTCACGGCGGAAGAGCCGTTGTTGATGATGACATTTTTCCTGGTGATCACATTGCATGCCGGATATACATAGTAGTACATTTCCAGTTTCAGCCTGTTCTCACTGTCGGAGAGAACTATCTTGAGGCATTCCGTCTCTTCCTCGCTGCCGTAGGAACCGGGGAAGTCCTCAGGCTCAGCCTTGCCACGGGAGATCTCATATGAGCCGTACCTGAAATCGGATGTGGAACTGCCGTCGCTGTTGGTGATCTCCAACATGGGTTCACGTATGTCACCCTTGCCGTAGGAACTCATTTCGAGGCGTATGTTCTCGAGTGAAAAGTTCTTGTGATCATCATCCACCGAATTGGTATTTCCCTCCGCGAATTCATGGGGTTCGGTAAGTCCGTCTGAGGATTCAGCTGTTATCCTGGCACCATAGTACAGATGCTCCAGATGGCCCGTATCCGTTACCTTGAACAGATAGCTGGTGTTGTCAGTGCCGAGTACGAATAAGGGAGTCTTTTCCTCAATAACCCTGATCATGGGATCACCTCTTCTTCAATTCTGCAGTTATCTCCTCGAGTTTCTTGTCTGTCAGTATGTACTTGGTCCTGTGGATATACATTGCGACTGCAAGTACGATGACCGGCGCCAGCGTCATTACCAGTCTCAGACCGATGACCGCTGAATCGTCGATGGTAGCGCCTTCACCCGTAATGAGTGCATTTATCTTCCTGACCATCATGGAAACCGTAGCAGCTCCGGCGGAGTCTTCCTGTATATTAAATACCGTAAGGCAGATGGATGCAACAAGTGCTGCGATGCCGGATGCCAGCTTAACGACAAATGTCTGCATGGAGAATATGACTGATTCGTCTCTCCTGTTGTTCTTGAGTTCACCGTAATCAACGGTATTAGCCAGGAATACTGTTACCATTACGTTGATCATTCCGACGGCTGCCATGATGAAGAAACCGGGAATGAACAGCACATATACGTTCCTGACGCCTGCCAGGGACATTCCCAGCAGGATCAGATATCCTGCAACTGCGGAATAGCAGCTATAGTAGAACAGTTTCATGATCTTGAAGAACTTGCGCAGGAGCGGGAAGAATACCATCATGGCGATGATCTGAACTCCTCCGATGAACATGTTGAACAGCGTGTAATTGCCCTGCCAGTTTGAACCGCCCAGATCGTATTTGAAGAAGTAGATCAGGAGGTTGGACGTTATGTAGACTGCAACGTTAACGAGAACTATGGTCTCGACTATCGCCATCGCCTGATCATTCTGGATGAGCGCCTTGAACATCTGTCCAACGGACGCGGTCTGCATCTCAACGGAGGACTTCTCCTTGATGACTACGCATGTGATGACCGTGAAGATAACGAACAGTACACCGATTATGATGGTGAAGTATTTAAAGCCGATCCTCTCCACTTCGAGAGTAGAGTTCATGTTTACGGTACCGTCCAGGACCTGGGCCGCAGCGAGCTTATAAAAGTCATCCTCGCCGACGTACAGTACCAGAACGGATTCAGATCCGTCCTTGCTGTCAATGACAAAAGATGCATTGCCTTCTTCTGACTCGATACCGAATATGGAATAGCTGATCTTGGCATTGCCGGAGTTGACGTTGATTATGTTCTCATATACCTTGTTTTCTTCCTTATCCTCGACCTCTACACCTTCAAAGACCTTGTCTGTTCCGGTGATGTTTACAGTGAGCATGTTCCTGTCAGGTCCGAATTCCCAGACCTCGGAAGTGGGATTACCGTCATTATCCAGTTTTACTGCATAAGCCGTAATGCCGTTATTTGCAGTATCGTAAGTAACAGTTGTAGTCTGTGTCTTTTTGCCTGCCAGCGCATTTCCGAGGAATGAGACTGCCATTACCGTCACGATGGTTACTATGGCAGAACCGACACCGGCACATGACCTGGCGAGTGCGGAGAGGTTCTCACGTTCCTTGCCTGATTCCGTGAATGCAGGCACCATAGACCAGTAAGGAATGTCCATCATGGTATAAGTGATGCCCCAGAGGATGTACGTAACGGCAGCATATGCGATAAGTCCCTTGCCGTCCAGTGAGGGAGGTGCCGCGAACATGACGATGAGGATGACGGCATTTGTTATGGTTCCGATAAGGAGCCAGGGACGGAACTTGCCCCACTTGGTCTTTGTCTTGGCAACGATGACTCCCATGATGGGATCGTTGAATGCATCAAACACCCTGGCCACCAGGAGGATGATGCCCATGGCGATCGCCGATACGCCCATGATATCCTGGAAATAGTAAAGGACATAAGAGGCAGACAACATGTAGACCATGTCTTTTCCGACTGCTCCGATGCCGTATGCGAATTTCTCCAGACCTGATAATCTCTTACGCTCTTCCATCTTGTTCTCCTCCTTTATCCCTTCATTCCCATTGCGGTCTTAACGACTTTATATGCTCCGTCGTAAAGACCCGTCTTTTTGTTGTTGATGATGTTCTCACACATATTCCTCAGAGGCATGTCCTCATCCTTGAAGAGCCTGATCATCTGGAGAGTGTGGGGGATGTCCTCACATTCAAGTGTTCCGTCACCCATTTCGGCAGAGTGGATGGCGCCCCACATCTCGTGTCCTCCGATCCTCTTGATGAAGATCTTGGGAACGGGATAGAAGCTAAGTTCCGAAGGCTTTGTAACGAGCACATCGCAGCTCCTCATGAGCAGGTTTGTACAGTAGACTGCTTCAAAGATATTGCTGTGACAGAACAGGTGGATCCCGCTGATATCCTGTCCGGGATCGAGGGCTTTTTCTGCAAATGATCCTGTCTCTTCCCAGTTGTCGAAATGAGTCTTGGTAAGACCGTCCATTCCGGGACACATGGCAAGGAGATCATCATAGACATTCCTGTAATCTCCGATGTTGACATAGAGCATTGCCTTGCCGTCCCTGATATCCGGCATGAGTTCGTTTATTATCGCCGCGAATACCTCTTTCTGGGCGCCTGCACCGCCGATCGTGAGAAGGAACCTCATGGGCTTTCCGTTCTCTTTGCGGCTTATCCTGGCGCTGCAGTCTGCCTCGATATTTGATACCAGTTCATGGTCGATGTAGTGACCCGTATAGACCAGTGAATCCTGAGGCATGGGATTGTTGACCTTTTTCTTGGACATGCCGTTGCAGATCCTGTATCCCTGATACGCATACTGCGTCTGGATCGTATGAACGGATCCTTCCGCAAAGTGGAGTGCCATGGGCCAGTTGTCAGGGATCGCATTGACGACATATTTCATTCCCGCATGAACTGCGGCCTGTGCGGGCCATACGTGGGTTCCGATCACGGGGATATCCTTGGGGATGTTCCTGTAGACGGGAGCCATCAGTTCCGCATTCTTCTGGTCCGCGGAATTATAGGACAACTGCCTGAATCCTTCGTAGTTCATCGGCTCCCAGAAAAGCTTGTTAAAGAGCCTGCTCTTTGTGGATAATCTGGAACCCATGGAATAGAGATCGTTCTGTGATGAGATGACCTTTGTACATGTAGTATGAGGATAGCCGTTAAGGTCCATCCAGTAAGGGACATAGCCCAATGCCCTGGCACAGGATGCCATGGCCATGGAGATACGGTAATGACCGAAACCCATCCTGATGTTGCCTACGATGATGCCCTTTTCCGTATCAAATACGCCATCTCCGCCGGCTGGTTTTCCGTCCCCGGAAAGACACACGTTATAAACGCCGAGCAGATCTCCGATCGAGGGATTCTTCTCGGTCCATGCCCTGTAATCGGCATTGCTGTCATCTCCGAACTTCCTGATGAATTTTTTCTTGGAACGGGCTGATTTTTTGATGGTCGAACCGGTCATCCTGTTACCAAAGATGACCATACTCTTGTCAGTCATGATGGTGTCTCCTTAAGCTTTGATGCCGTCCAGCAGGATGTCTGCAACGGTTTCCAGTCCTTCGCGGTAAGACAGGCCCAATTTCTTCAGTATGTCACTTTCGAAGAAAGCGGAGATGGAATTCTCCATCATTACCTTGAATAAAGGAAGGTTCGCATCTTTCTTTATGATGCCGTCCTTCTGTCCTTTTCTGAGGAGTTCAAAGGCAGGTTCCCAGTCAGAATCGAGTCTGTCCCTGACCTTTGCATAGATGTGAGGGTACTTATCCCTCAGCAGGAATAATTCAGTGAACTTAATGCTCTGGAATGAATCCGGCATGCCGATCAGATAAGCCTTGATCTTTTCCTTGAGCGGCATATCCGGGTTATCTAGTATCTTTTTCTTGGAAACGGCTATACTGTCAAACAGGTAATCCACCATATCCAGCATCATGTCGTCTTTGCTCTTATAGACCGTGTAGATGGTCTTTTTGCTGATCTTCATGTATGAAGCGATATCATCCATGGTGAACCGCATTCCGTGAGTGTTAAAGACCTGTATGGTTGAAAGGAGAATTCGTAGTCTTAGTTCATCATTAAATCCGGTTCCCATGGTGATACGCCTCATTAGGTGGGTTTGGGTTGGTTGGCTAATTTCAGGTGTGGAAACTCAGATCGGTGATCTCAGTTTCTACACCCATATGATAACACCCTGCGGCGAAAAGTGTGGAAACTGAATTAACAAAGATAGTTTCCTCTGCTTGTGAAGAATGCACAAATCATCGTAATAATCGCCCACTTTTTCCACAAATGGCATTTGCCATTCCCATTCCCTATGTTTATACTATGCTCAATTTACTGAATAAGGGAAAATGTAATGCCGGATACGGAGAAAAAGAAGAACAGCAAGTTCATAACTGTCTTCAAAGTGGTCAGCGCCATACTGATCATCGGTCTGGTATGTCTCCTGGGCTATCTCAGCTACAGATTCATTGCAGACCCCAGGGAATTCTCTTCATGGATCAGAAGTCACGGCATATGGGGCGGAGTGGTCTATGTGGTGATCACCATCCTGCAGATAATAATCACGGTCATTCCCGGAGGGCCGCTGGAACTTGCCGGCGGGTACGCTTTCGGGGCCCTGCTGGGGACTGTCCTGTTCCTGACGGGAGCTTTTCTGGGCAGCCTCATATCATTCGGTCTGGTCCGCAAGTTCGGCAGGGATTTTGTAGAGACCCAGTTCTCGAAGAAACAGATAAAGAAACTGGCGTTCCTGGAAGACGAACAGAAGCTCAACTTTATATTTATGATATTATTTATAATACCCGGATGTCCCAAGGATCTGCTGTGCTACGTTGCAGGACTTACAAAGATGAAAGTATCTGCATTCATAGTGATCGCAACTCTTGGGCGTCTTCCTGCAGTAATAGGAACAGCCGTCGGCGGGCAGGCCATCGAATCAGGCAACTATACCGTAGCAGTGATCGCATTCATTGCAACAGCTGTGGTCAGCCTCGTGGGAATGCTCATCTATTCGGCTATCATCAAGAGGAAGAACAAGACAGATGAAATCACGGAGCAATGACGATTTCCTGGACTCTGCTTTTCAGGAGGAATACAGCAAGATACCTCCCTTTCTGAGGATAAACAAGATCTCACTGATCATTTCCATATCACTGGCTTCTGCAGTCATGATAGCCCTGGGGATATATATCCATCTCCTCCAGACCAACGACAGGGAAGGCATCATCGGCGGAGTTGAGAACATGGTCGAGGGCTTTAACGGCGTATTTCTGGCAGTTGTCCCCCTGGGAATACTCGCCATCTGGTTCATAATCTGCATAATGCTCGAGAAGAGCGCCTTCAGGAAAGCATCTGCCCTGGCGCTTAAACACTCACAGTGGGAAGAAAAGAAACTGGCAGACGAGGTCCGCCGGTTCAGGAATGACTACGTCGAGCCTGAGAGATCTGTCTCAGAACCCGGGTATTGTCCCAAGTGCGGCTTGCTCCTTATGGATGGGGAAAAGATCTGCTCACTGTGCAGGATGGAAAGCTCAGACTCTGGGCAGGGTTGATCCGCCGTAAGGCATAACCAGGACCTTGCATCCGGGATTGACCTTACTCATCTCAGCTATTGCTTCGTCTATCGCTCCCTGAACGTCAGAATGAGGCTCCAGATGCACGCTCCTGACGAAATCCGGATCCAGCTCAGATACCAGTATTATCCTCGCCCTCTCCAGAACGAGAGCGATGGCTGCGGCCTTGTGTCCTCCCAGGATGAATTCTTCCTTGATATGGGATATCATGTCCGATGCCTTCTCGTGTCCTGTCATCCACTGTTCGAAGTGCTTTTCACCCAAGCCCTCCGAGCAGGCTGCGATCCACACGATGATACCGCCGTCCTTTACCGCATGCTTTGCATTGTCCAGGGCTTTCTGTGCCTGATACATGTTGATGTCCTTGGGAAAGCCTCCGGCGCTTACAACGACGATATCAGCCTTTTCCTGGAGCTTGATCGCATAGAAGGAATCCAGGAACCTGCATCCCTCTCTATGTGCCTTTACGCTGTCACCTGCAAAGCTCTTGATTATCTCTTTCTTTTCATTGAGAACGACATTGACGATGAAATCGATACCCACGATGGCACCCGACTCCTCGATGTCCTCACGGACGGGATTTCCCTCCAGCCTGCCGGCACATGCCTCAGGCATGACCATCCTGCTGTGGTTGTTCTGGATGGCATCTCTCGTGGAAACACCCGGCATGAGAGCCTTGGCTCCACCTGAATAACCGGCAAAATAGTGGTACTCGATATTACCTAGACAGATGACCCTGTCGGCCTCTGCAACGGGTGTGAATATGTCAACGGGTGTTCCGCGTGATGTCACGCCCATCCGCTTGACATCGCCCATGTCGGAATCGATGCATCTGACCCTGTCATAGATCTCATCTCCAACCAAAGAGCGCTTGCGTTCCTCGGAATGGCCGCCGTGGCTTCCCAGTGCGAATACGACCGTGATGTCATCGTCTGACACACCGGCCTTTGTCAGCTCGTCCAATACGGGAGGCAGGACCTTGTAGCTGGGGATGGGACGTGTTACGTCGGACGTTACGATGACGACCTTCTCACCGGGCTTTACTATCTCGGAAAGCTTGGGACTTCCGATGGGCTCCTGAAGAGATCTTCTGACCTCCTCCATTCCCGTGAGATCTATGGCGACCTCATTGGGAACGAGAGTTCCCATATACCTGTCGTCAGGAATGCTGATCTCAACCTTGTTCTTACCGAATCCGACCAATGTGTTCATAATATTCTCCCATAAAAAGTCAAACAGTTTCAGCTGTTTGCTGTATTTTTCTATTTGCTCAACATGAGATCAGGATTAAATGTTTCTCTGTTCTCAAGCATTACAAACACTATTCTTGCTATTTTTCTGGTCAAAGCAATTATTGCT
>JAFWFV010000048.1 GCA_017515465.1 Clostridiales bacterium | reverse complement strand
TGCTTGGCAGGGCAGGTCTTATCAGTTGCCTTGATTACTACAATGAGCGTCACGCTTTGAAGTTAAATTGAACCGCCGTATGCCGAACGGCACGTACGGTGGTGTGAGAGGGGGATTAAATTCCCCCTACTCGATTAGAACACTTGTTCGGTGAAGTGGTGAGACGAAAACAGTAGATAGAGAGATGGCATTCATTTTGATAAATAATGATCATCAAAATGATAATTAAGAATTAGAATCATATAAGATTATCCAAGATAATTGATTTAACGATCCGGATAACGATCAGATGTTAGCGCCCGGCGATATTGACAACTACGAGACCATCAAAAACGACCTATTCTAGCTCAAGCAACAGAAACGTTCAATATTGATCATTGTTATGCTCTCTTTCCACGCATATAATTAAGCTATAAAACAAATACACCAAAGGGAGGATAAGCCTATGATGAATAGAGACGAATTGAAACTCGAAATGTTAGAGAAAGTCACAGGCGGAAGCATTGAGCAGGAGACAGCCGAAATGAAGGCTGCAATCCTTGGAAACCCTCACCTGAAAGGACTGTGGGACAAGTGTATGGCTGATCCCATGAACGAAGGAGATGACTGGTGGTGCTGTACCGATGTACTCTATCAGATCCTGGACATCAGCACCGGCACGGGAGATGATTTCAATATCTACGACTATGGTGATTATACTCACGCACAGATCCTTGAGATGCTGAGGAATTACAAGCCGTAAGGAACATCTAACAATCGCTGGGCGCTAACACAGAATTCAGAAACCATAATAATCGTATCGATAATTCCTGATCCAGCCTATAAATCTTATTAATTAATATATTCTGCCTCTTCTCAATTCTCCAAAATTGTAATTATACCGAATTAGATATTAATAGAAATCAGGAAAATGAGCATATCCTCACCAGGCGTTATTCAATTATAACGGACTTCTGTCTTACCCTTGATCTTCAGAGACAATGAGAATGTTAATCTGAATACCAGCATCAATATGATCACACCGATGAGATCTATTCCCACATCAACGATGGAACCCGCACGGCCGCTGATGAATAACTGATGATATTCATCGATGACGGCATTTAATATGCAGAACCATGTCGTAAATATGATGCACATCTCATTATCGGATTTCATGAGTTTTATACGGCTCTCTGAATATGAGGTCTCCACCGAAATTTTGTTCGTATGATAGATGGCTAGATATGTAAACAGAGACAATAATGTAAATTCCAGAACATGAGCGATCTTCCTGACTATGTCTTCAGTAAAAATGCCCTTGAATATTGTATTGATATATTTGAGGATTGTCTCTGATGTTGCTGATGACTCTTCACCGGGCTGCTGCGAAAAGAAAAAGATCATGAGAACGCAGAATACTACGCAGAACCAGAACAGGACTGCAAAGAATACGTTTACCTTGGAATAACTCTTGATCTTCTCATCAATCATGGTTTGATTCTATCATACCTGCTCTTGTTTTTCATAGCACGGTCGATCTCCATCCTGGCATCTCTCTGGGCCATCGAATCTCTCTTGTCGTAGTTCTTCTTACCTCTTGCCAGGCCTATCTCGAACTTGACCCTGCCGTCCTTGAAATAACATTTGGTAGGAACCAGTGTCAGACCGTCGAGCTTTGTCTTGGAAAACAGCTTTACGATCTCTTTTTTATGGAGCAGGAGCTTTCTGGATCTCATGGGATCGAGATTGAACCGGTTGCCGTTCTCGTAAGGAGAAATGTGCACACCTATGAGCCACATCTCCCCGTTCTTTACCTGGCAATAAGAATCCTTAAGGTTGCACTTACCTGCCCTCATGCTCTTGACCTCAGTTCCGGACAGCACAACACCGCACTCATAACGTTCTTCGATGAAGTAGTCATGATGTGCCTTGCGGTTCTCTGCTATTACTTTGATCCCTTTTGTTATTGCCATAATTCTCCTCAGAACTGCAGTGATGGTACTGCGTTCAGGTCTGATCCTGCTCTTGTTCCGTTAATATACTCGTAATATCCGCAACTTGCAATCATTGCAGCATTATCTGTGCATAGATCGAGCCTGGGATAATAGATCTCCAGGCCGGATCTGGTGCTTTCCATGTCAAATCTCTTTCTGATGAATGAGTTGGCTGAAACACCTCCTGCCAGGCATATCTTCCTGATGCCCGTGGCCTCAACAGCCTTCATTACGTGGCCTGCCAGGTATTCTGCGATATGAGTCTGATAGCTGGCGGTAAAGTCACAAAGATCTATCTCTGTTCCCTTCATCTTGCTCTCGTTAATGATGTTCAGAGCATTTGTCTTTATTCCTGAAAAAGAAAAATCAAGAGAGTTTGATGTTTTGGGGACTGAAAACTGATAACGAGCTGTGTCTCCTCCCTGCCCCGCCTTGTCCATCTTGGGACCTCCGGGATATCCCAGGCCAATTACCCTGGCGATCTTATCGAACGCTTCGCCTGCGGCATCGTCCAATGTTCGCCCCAGAACTTCCATATCGCAGTAATCGTTTACCTTTACGATCATGGTGTTGCCGCCGCTTACGACCAGGGTCATGTAAGGAGGCTCCAGGTCAGGAAAACACAGGTAATTAGCTGCTATATGTCCTCTTAAGTGATTTACCGGAACCAGAGGTTTACCCGATACCGCGCACAGTCCCTTGGCAAAATTTACGCCGACCAGCAGTGCACCAACCAGTCCCGGGCCGTATGTAACTGCTACTGCATCTATGTCATCCAGACTTGTTCCTGCATCCGATAATGCCTTGGATACTGTCTGGGATATGGCATCCACATGCATCCTGGAAGCTATCTCAGGCACTACTCCGCCGTATTCCATGTGAAGATCGGCCTGGGATGAGATAACGTTGGACAAAATCTCTCTGCCGTTCATAACAACAGATGCCGCAGTCTCGTCGCAGGAGCTCTCTATTCCGAGGATCAATACATCTTCCATCAGATCCTGTTCTCCCCGCTGAAATAAGTCGTGAGGAATTTGTTAACAGCTTCAATGTACTGATCACTGTTGATGGAATATTCCTCCAGATAGCCTGCACCTGAGATCATCGTGGTCTCTGTAAGGCTGGCACTGAGCCTGTTGCGCTCGTTGATTATCTGATTGATGTTGTCTGCTCCGATGAAGGTATCATGTCCTCCATAGATTATGCAGACAGGGATCGGGAGCCTGGCTATCGCAGATGCCAGACCGACCTCACTCTCACCTGCCGAGAGCCTGATGGCATAAGGAACAAAGAACTGCGTGATCCCGCCCAGGAGCTCATTGTTCCTGACGATAGGCCTGATATAATCGTCAGTGCTCTTTGCAGGAGAATCCAGGATGATGCCTGATACATATGACCTGGTGAATCCCAGTTCTGAAATGTTGGTGCTGTACTGTTTCAGTTCAGCCTCGGTAACATCTGCAGGAGGCAGATTGTTATAAGCTATGACTGATGACGAACACCCTGTCCCTATTCCATACAGGACAACGTCAGTAGTAACTGAGATCTGCCTGACGATAGCGATGGCACCTAATACATCCTGCCATTCCAGATATCCGTAACCTGAAATATCTCCGCTGGAGTCACCGCTGTTCCTCTGGTCGAACAGGAATACGTTATATCCTGAATCCAGCCAGTCCTCGATCATATCGATCATTGTAACGCCGAAAGGCAGTCTGTTGGATCCTGTGTCATGTACTACGATTATCGTAGTCACAGGTTTCTTTGTCTTAAAGAACCATCCGGACAGTGTCGTCTGGCCGTCAGCCGACTGAAATGAACAGTTGCTGTAGGACGGCAGGATATTGGAAGGAACATTCGAAACGTGGTTCTTTTCGATGTTCATGAGATTGTTTGCAGAACCTACCGTAAGAACGATAAGCACTATTAATATGGCGGCAAATATACTGAGTATAAATGCAGCTCTCGTGATTATATTCCTGTCCTTTCTGGACTTTCTGCCGTTGCCTGTAAATGTATAATCCATATTAAAGCATCTTTTTCTTCTTCAAAACAATGATACTGATTATGAGACTCATGACTGCAGATATCGTAAGTATTATGAAAGGCCACGGCTTGTCGGCAAAACCAGCATCCCATGGCATGGGACAGTTCTGTCCGAAGAACGAACCTATGAGATCCGGCAGCGTTAGACAGATGGTTGCTGCTGCCAGCACCTTCATTATAGAGTTCAGGTTGTTATCTATGATAGAGCTATAAACATCCAGAGTTCCGTTAACGATGTTGGAATAGATCGTAGCCATCTCATGAGCCTGTTTATACTCGATAACAACATCTTCCAGGAGATCTTCATCCTCATCGTAGAGCTTAACTGTCCTGCCTCTCATCAGTTTTTCCAGAACGCCTTCGTTTGATTTCAGTGATGATGTAAAGTAGATGAGTGATTTAGCCAGAGCAAGGAGCTTATACAGGTCTTCATTGCTTACTGATTTAGCCAGGCCCGTCTCTGCCACGTCAATGGTCTTGTCGATGAATCGCAGAAGTCTCAGGTAATCCCTGGCAGCTGCATAGAGTATCTGCACCGTAAACCTCGTCCTGAACGGGATATAGAGATCCTTGACCCTGTTTTCTATGAACTGGTCCAGCATCTGGGTCTTGCGAAGCGAGATCGTTATGATGTGCTTGTCAGCCAGGATGATACCCAGAGGAGCAGTCTCATATCTGGTGATATCTTTTTCCCTTACGGAATAAGGTATATCGACGATCACGAGAACGTTTCCCGTGTCATCATCATAGTCGATACGGGGCCTCTCCTCTTCATCCAAAGGATATCTGAGGAATTCCTGAGGGATGCCCAGTTCCTTTTCAACTCTCTCGATCTCTGATTCCGTGGGTGAGTACATGTTGATCCAGGAGTCGGTTACGATCTCATCGGTCTCCTTGGATCTGTAGACTGAGCGGTTTCCTATCTGCTTATATTCTTCGGAAATGTAGATATCAAGCATAAATAACCTCCGCTCTTAAGCCATGATCCATGAGATTTTAACACTTTTGGAGCGTGATTTCTATATTTATAATATATAAGGGATCAATGGACTCCCGTGGAACCGAAGCCTCCGCCTCTGTTCTGACCGATATCTGAGACTGAATCAACGATCACGGGATTGCAGTATTCAACCTTTGCCATGACCATCTGGGCGATCCTGTCACCTTTGGATATCAGATATGTTCCCTGCTTATTTCCCTTATCCTTAAGAGTAAAGGGATTATCAGCGTTTGCCTCTTCCCTGACGGAGGCGTTATATATGATGACATTAACCTCGTCCCTGTATCCGCAGTCGATGGTTCCGGGAGAATTGGGAACGCGAAGGAGAGTCTTGAGGGATATGCCGCTCCTGGGACGGATCTGAACTTCATATCCATAGGGGATCGCGAACTTTAGTCCTGTGGGGACCAGCTTCGTCTCGCCGGGTGCGATCAAAACGTCAGCCGCTGCATAGATATCCATGCCTGCATCGCCGTCATTTGCATATGTGGGGATCACTGCCTCTTCCCTGCACTTCTCAATATAAAGATCAGTTCTGTTGTCCATATATGAATCGTCCTTTCTCATATGATGGTCCTGTTGATTATTAAGCTGTGCCCGGAATCAGCCAGGCTCTCTGCCATTTCGGATGATACGGGATTCTTTGCCCTGCCGTAGATAGCTGAAGAGCATTCGTAAGCCCTGGGGATTATCACCACTTCATCATCCATGTTGCTGCTCTTCATTGTATATCTGTTGCCGGAAAAACACCTGCCGCACCTTATCTCATTGCCGCCTACGGGGCAGAAATCCGACTGCATCCACGGTATCAGACCCTCGCTGTGGAGAATTACCGGACATTCCGGGGATGCTCTGCCTACGAGATCAGAGATCTCGAACTCTGACAGTTCATTTGAAAGATATAATGCACCTGCATTACTTGCCGCATACTTAAGGGTGTTCGTATTATATATGTTAGCCCCTGAAGAGAGCATATGGGTAAGTCCCAATGAAGACAGAGCCTTGTCTGTTCCGTGTATCCTGCTGTCCATGTAATACTTGAATCTGTCGCCTAACTTCTCCTTTATCTCTTTGGCAATGGTGAGCGCCATATCATAGGTCTTGTCATGGCACAGATCAGGCAGTATCATGCACATATCCCTGTTCAATTCATTCATTATCCTAATGATCTCCTGCCTGACGGCTTTGATGCCCAGATCATAGATGCTGAATGCATAGATGTCAGCACCGCTGGTGATAACAGAGAGATCATCTTTGACGCAAGGATATGTATTCATGTTCAGGACGGTAGATACGGACTCACCTGAATGACGTTCCTCTATTGGCGCCTGTTCCGCCATCAGAACGCGCTGATAGGAAGATGTGATCTCGTACTCCAATGAATCAGTCAGATCTCTCCTGAGCTCATTTATGAGGCTTACAGGGCATTTAACTTCAGGATCGCCGGTAAAATATACGGCAGTAGCGGTAAAAGGCGTATTTCCCAGCTTTGTAAGCTGCTCACGTATCCTGTTTGATGACAGAGGCCTGCCGTCAAAATCTGCGGGCAGATCTATCTCGCATTCAGCAAAAGCATTCTGATTGATGCCGGAATCCACCAGTGCGTCAAGTATGATCCTGTCAGACCTCACATCCATGGAGATGGTAACAGGTGTCTTTCTGATGCTTTCTTTATCAACAACCGTCTTGTGACCCATGAGGAATACATCCATCTGGTCGTCGAGCTTTGCCATGGCGTCAGGATGAAGCCCCTTGACTGCAAGCTTTCCGGGCATCTCATGAACCTTGCCTACCGGGAAGGAACATATCTCCCTGCTATTCTTACGGATAGAGAGATAATCGCCCTTTTCGGGTATGAGCTTTGTCTTTGAGAAAGAGAATGTAACTGTTCCTTTCTTGCTGTCGGAAGAGATGATCCTGCCAACCTTAAGGCCGAACTTTCCGGGATATTCTCCCGAGAGGAATCCGTTCTCTTTCCTGCCTGATAGGAACTGCGAAGTATATGCTCCTCCCCTGTTGAAATTAACCATGAGACTGTCTCTGACATCAGATATTGTATCGCTATTCAGAGTGCCTTCATAATAAGCATCAATGAGCTTTCTGTATGATGTAACGGCAGACATAACGTAATTGACATCACGCATCCTGCCTTCGATCTTAAGCGATGAAACGCCGCTATTGATCAGTCCGTCAATATAAGATGTGACGTCCCTGTCCTTGGGAGATAAGAGGTGTCCCTTTCTGATGAGCTGGCCATTATCGAACAGTTCGTACTCTTCCCTGCAGGGCTGGGCGCACTGACCTCTGTTGCCGCTCCTGGAGCCGCTCCTGTTCATTGCGGAGAACAGGCAAAGGCCTGAGTAGCAGACGCATACTGCACCATGGCAGAAGACCTCGGTCTCGATGCCGAACCTTCCCGCCTGCTGTGTCCTCCTGGTGATCTCCTGCAGGGACAGTTCCCTGGGCAGGACAACCCTTGTGATGCCCAGATCTGAAAGGGCCTTGAAATCATCGGAATAGATGTTCATCTGGGTGCTGCAATGAAGGGGTATCTCAGGATATGTGCTGTGGATCAGTTTTGCCAGGCCCACATCCTGGACCAGGATACCGTCACATCCCGCTTCATATGCTGATCTGGCAGTATCAAGTGACATATCTATCTCGGAATCACCTACAAGGGTGTTTAAAGTCAGATAGATCCTGCTGCCTCTCAAATGGCAGTAGGATGCACCTTCGGTGAATTCCTCCAATGTGAAGTTATTGGCATTTATCCTGGCATTAAATGCTCCCAGTCCGCAGTATACAGCATCTGCACCGCAGTCTACGGCAGCCTTAAGGATACTGAGGTTGCCTGCCGGAGCGAGAAGTTCAATCATTGATGTCTCCGTCTAATGTAGGGTTAAAGGAGAGTTTCTCCATGGGTGTAGGTTCAGACTCGTTCTTCTCAGCGTTGATGTAGTCTTTCTGCTTGAAATACATCAGTTCTGTCCTCATGTTATTGAGCTCTTCCTTGAGCTTGAGATATCTGTCACATGATTCGATCAGGGAAAGGATCGCAGTCTTGTTCGTTGCGATATAGGGATTGTTCTCCTTTGTCTCCTTATAGATCTCATCAGCAAGCTGGGCGACCTTTCTGATCCTGGCTTCACTGTACTCCTCATTGGAACCTAACAGATATGTGTTATCACCTATTGATACGGATACCCTGTTGGACAGTATGTCAGGCTTTTCCTCCTTGCCATCCCTTCTGGCTATCTTCTCATCGAGTGTCATGGGCTTTACGGGCTCTGTTACGTCCTTGGACATGATATCGCCCTTATAGCGCTGCTCGTAGCTGACCATGGCGGGAATGGCCTTGTCTTTTTTCTTCTTGAGATTATTTTCTGAATACTTGCCTAAGATACTGCTGTTGGATCTTTTCATACGTCCCTCTCAATAATGATGATCATCTTGTTCCATTATACAGTTTTATATAATCAATTGCAGATATTTCTTCTGCTCTGGTATTGGCGTTATATCCCAAGGAGATGAGGCACGCTGTTACTCTGTCCTTATCCAGGTCCAGATTATTGGTTAGCTTTTTGCGGCGGTTCATGAATGCCTTCTCCAGGAAAGATAAGAAGTCCTGATCGATGATCCCGGCATTATCTCCCCTCTTCATCGTAAATACTGTAGATACTGTCCTGGGAGCTGGATAGTAATTATCACCGCCCAGGTCGAACTCAACGTTTATCTCGCCAAAGAGGCAGCATATGATGGACAGAGGACCGTACTGCTTTGTTCCGGGTGCTGCAAGGAGCCTGTCCAAAGCTTCTTTTTCCACCATGAGGGTCAGGATCCTGACGTTCTTAAGATCTGTCAGGAGCTTCTTGATGATGGGTGTCATTACATAATAAGGGATATTGCTTACTGCAACGTCTATTTCGGAAGCATTATACTGCTCTGCCGGAACCTTAAGGTAATCCTGTGATATGACATTGCATCCGAAAGCCTCAGATATGTATTCTGCCAGGCGTTTATCTATCTCGATGCAGGTAAGGTCTGATGTCTTTGTTGCCAGGATAGATGTAAGGCTTCCGAGGCCCGGTCCTATCTCCAACACCTTGTCCGATGGACTGATGCCGCACAGGTCAACGATGGATCCGGATATCTTCTCATTACAAAGAAAATTCTGCCCGAACTTTTGCTCGGGCAGAAATCCGATCTCTTCTGTAAGTCTTATTATGTCTGACCTGTTCATTACTTAAAGTAATTAACACCTGATTCAAAGATCTTCTGATCCTTGTTGCCTGAGATATTCTTTGTGAGGTCAGATTCGTAACGCTCGGAATGACCCATCTTACCCAGGATCCTGCCGTCGGGAGACAGGATGCCTTCGATGGCACAGATAGAGCCGTTAGGATTGAAAGCAGTGTCGGATGCGAGGTTATCGTCAAGATCGACATAGCAAGTTGCGATCTGTCCGTTAGCTTCGAGCTTTCTTACTACATCCATTGAAGCTGCAAACTTACCCTCTCCGTGGGAGATGGGGATGTTATAGACTTCACCGACCTGGCACATTGAAAGCCAGGGGCTGTTATTGCTCATGATCTTTGTCCTTACGTAGCTGTTCTGGTGTCTGCCGATGTTATTGAATGTCAGCGTGGGGCTGTCAGCCTTGAGCTCTCTGATATCGCCATAGGGCAGCAGGCCCAGCTTGATCAGAGACTGGAATCCGTTACAGATACCCAGCATCAGGCCGTCCCTGTTAAAGAGCAGATCCCTTACTGCATCCGTGATCTGGTTGCTCCTGAAAGCTGCGGCAAAAAACTTACCGGAACCTTCAGGCTCATCACCTGCGGAGAATCCGCCGGGAAGCATAACGATGTTGGCGCCATTGATCTTACCTGCCAGAGTCGTTAATGATTCTGTGATCTCTTCTGATGACTTGTTCATGATAACAAATACATCAGCCTCAGCGCCTGCTCTCTCGAAGGCTCTTGCTGTATCCAGCTCACAGTTTGTGCCCGGGAAAACGGGAATTACTACCTTTGGCTTTACGCCCTTGAGAACACCGGGAGCAGCCTTGAATGTCTTGTCAGTTGTGAAAGGCTTGATGTCTTCGACTACTGCGGCAGCCGCATTTGTGGCGAAGATGGGCTCGAGCTTGCTCTCATATGCATCCAGAGCATCTGATATAGCGATCTCCTGGGAGTTATAGGAGAACTTGCCGGAATCATCTGTTGTTCCGACGAACTTTCCTCCAGCCATCTCAACCTTGTCCTTAGCATTGGAATCGTTGGGGATAGCAACGAGGATCGTTCCCATGGTCCTGCTGAAGAGATCCTCCATGGACAGATCATCGGAGAATCTGAATCCGAGACCGTTGCCGAAGCACATGGTTGCGACTCTGGCTGCAACACCTGACGCACGTACAACAGCTGCATTCTGGACCTGGCCTCTGGCCTGAAGTTCCTTAACGGCCTTGAATACACGCAGAACGTGTTCCTTCTTATAGAATCCCTTGCCGTTCCTGGCGCACTTGATCATGTAGAGTCTCTGACCGGGCGCTGTAAGGATGGATGAGATGAGCTTATCTGTTGTAGTCATGCCGACTGCAAAGCTGACCAGTGTCGGAGGTACATGGATATCGTTAAAGGATCCGCTCATAGAATCCTTGCCGCCGATGGATCCCGTACCGAAATCCAGCTGGGCCTGATATGCACCGAGAAGAGCTGAAAGAGGCTTGCCCCATGACTTCTCGGAACCCATCCTCTCGAAGTATTCCTGGAATGTAAGCCTTGCTCTGGCAGGATCTGAACCCATAGCCAGGAGCTTGAGCAAGCTCTCCACTACTGCATGGTAGGAACCTGCATATGTGTTCCACTCTGTGAAATATGGATCGAAGCCGTATGTCATAACAGAGCAATCGGATGTTGTGCCTTTGACCATAGGGATCTTGGCAGCCATGCCTTCCTCGGGAGAGTTCTGATACTTGCCGCCGTAAGGCATCAATGCAGTAGCTGCACCGATGGATGAGTCGAACTTCTGTGTCAGACCCTTTCTGGAGCAGCCGTCGAGGCTGTTAAGAGCACCCTTAAGTGATCCTGCAAAACTGTTCTTATCGAATGAATCAATGGTCTTGTCGATATAGACATTATCCATGTCAGGAGCGGAAACGACTGCCTTGGCATACTGCTTTGCACCGTTTGTATCGATGAATTCCCTGGGGAGGTTCACGATGGTGTTGCCGTTCCATACCATCTTCATTACGGGCTCTGCCGTTACCTTGGCAACGACTGTTGCTTCCAGGTTCTCCCTGTCAGCAGCCTTAAGGAACTTGTCGAGGTCTGCAGGACGGATGACAACAGCCATTCTCTCCTGGGATTCTGAAATGGCGATCTCAGTACCGTCGAGGCCTTCATATTTCTTGGGGACCTTATCCAGATCGATCTCCAGGCCTGCTGCCAGCTCGCCTATAGCAACTGAAACACCGCCTGCACCGAAGTCATTACATCTGATTATGAGCTTTGTAACCTCAGGGTCCTTGAACAGTCTCTGGAGCTTACGCTCTGTGGGAGGATTACCCTTCTGGACCTCAGATCCACATGTGAGGACTGACTTTGTATCGTGGGCCTTGGATGATCCTGTTGCACCGCCGATACCGTCACGGCCAGTCCTGCCGCCCAGGAGTACGACGATGTCACCTGCAGAAGGTCTCTCTCTGACGATATTCTCAGCGGGAGCTGCTGCTATTACCACACCGATCTCCATCCTCTTGGCAACATAACCGGGATGATAGATCTCATCAACCTGACCTGTGGCCAGACCGATCTGGTTACCGTATGAGGAATAACCGGAAGCTGCTGTCCTGACGATCTTCTTCTGTGAGAGCTTGCCCTTGAGGGTAAGTGAAACGGGTACCGTAGGATCACCTGCGCCTGTTACACGCATCGCCTGGTATACATAGGATCTGCCTGACAGAGGATCTCTTATAGCTCCGCCCAGACATGTGGCAGCGCCGCCGAAAGGCTCGATCTCAGTTGGATGGTTGTGTGTCTCGTTCTTGAACATGAGGATATAGTCCTTATCCTCACCGTCTACCTTGATCCTGATCTTGATGGAGCATGTATTGATCTCTTCGGACTCGTCCAGATCGTCCAGCTTGCCGTCCTTCTTCAGCTTCTTAACTGCCAGAGTGGCAATGTCCATGAGACAGATGTGCTTCTCTTCCAGTCTGCCCTTGTAGAGGTCTTCCCTGCTTGTCAGATAGTCAGCATATGTCTTCTTGACCTCTTCGGTAAGCTCATCGTCACCTTCGAAAGTGATGTCTGTAAGTTCCGTAAGGAATGTGGTGTGACGGCAATGGTCAGACCAGTAAGTATCGAGAACCCTGATCTCAGTAATAGTAGGATTCCTTCCCTGGGACTTGAAGAAGTCCTGTGTGAACTTGAGATCGGCATCGCTCATGGCAAGACCCATGGATGATCTCATCTCAGAAAGAGCCTCATCAGACATATCAATGAATCCGTCGATCGTTGCAACTGTTGTGGGAACATCGAAATTATCAGCCAGTGTATCGGGCTTTTCGGCAGCAGCCTCACGGCACTCAACAGGGTTGATGAGATAATTCTTTATCTTATCTTTCTCATCGTCAGTCAGAGATCCGTAGAAGCATACGATCTTTGCAGATCTGACGCTGGGACGTTCCTTCTGTGTGAGGAACTGTACGCACTGGGCAGCAGAATTGGCACGCTGATCGTACTGTCCGGGCAGAGCTTCTATACGCAGTACATAAGCGCACTCAGAAAGATCGGCCGATTCATCATAAACATCATCAACGGGAGGCTCGGAAAAGACTACGGTCTTGGCGTTCTCATACTCCTCATCCGTGATGCCTTCGACATCGTACTGATTGAGTACTCTGACCTTGGAAATGGTCCTGATGTCAAGGTCAGAAGCAACATCGTGCTGGATCTGCTTTGCTTCAACTGCGAATTCGGGTTTCTTTTCTGAAATGATTCTGCGTACGGGCATAACATTTCCTCCTAATAAATAAATACTTAGTTAGTATAACATATAACTCTCAGAGGTTTTCCGCGTTCCTGGCAAGAAGTTCTGAATTATATTTCAGGAACCTGGTCAGGGCTTCACTGTCGATGGAACCGTGAGCAAGTCTGGCCTGATCGTAGATGTGCAGAGCCAGTCTGTTAACCTCATCTTCCTTGTTGCCCAGGCTGTGGAGAGCCCTTATCTTGGCAACTACGGGATTATCCGTATTGATGACCAGTTCCTTAAGGTCAGGATAGAGCTCATCGATGTTCAGATCGGGATTGACGGATCCGCCCATCATCTGCTCATACTGTCTTCTCATCTCCTGCATCCTTCTGTTCTCTTCGGATTCCCTGATCATGGCAGGCATCTGGTCGGCACCCATGGCAACGGCCTTGATGTCGAGCTTGTCATCGGAAAGGGCAGCTCTGAAGAGAGATCTCACTGATTCCAGTGTATCGTTGTCGCTCTCGTCACCCTTGATCTCGGAATCGACTCTCTTGAACTTATAACCCTGGTTCTTGAATTCGAAGAACGATTCGAAATCATTGTCTATGATCTCGTTCATGATGACGACTGTATTACCGGAGCTCTTGCACATGTCAACATATGCAGCCTGTGCCTTGGCATCGTTCGTATAGTAGATGTCCTTCTTGTCATCAGAGGTCAGTTCGGATACGGTCTTGAACTCGCCGTCAACGGTCTTGAAGACCAGGATGTCCTTGACCTTGTCGTAGAACTTCTCATCCTTCATGCAGCCGTACTTAACGAATACGGAAATGTCAGACCAGTACTTCTCATAGCTATCACGGTCTTTCTTGAACAGATCCGTAAGCCTGTCAGCGACTTTCTTGATGATGTGTCCGGAAAGCTTCTTAACGTAAGCATCCTGCTGGAGAGCAGATCTTGATACATTGAGAGGCAGATCTGAGCAATCGAGGCATCCCTGGAGCAGGAAGAGGAAATCGGGAATGATCTCCTCGATGTTGTCTGCAACGAAGACCTGATGATTATAGATCTTGATCCTGCCTTCCAGAGACTGATAAACGTTATTGGTCTTCGGGAAATAGAGGATGCCCTGCAAAGTAAAGGGATAATCCATGTTAAGGTGGATCCAGAACAGAGGATCTGAACTGTCGTTAAAGACACTGTGGTAGAAAGTCTTATACTCTTCGTCGGTACACTCAGAGGGCTTTTTGATCCAGAGAGGTTCCTTGTTGTTCATGGGAGCATTCTGCAAAGGAAGAGACTTATATTCCTCACCCTTCTCCTCTGCTTCCTTGCGCTTCTTAGCCTCGGATTCCTCATGGATCCTGTCTGCCTTGAGATCGATGAAATAGAGATCGGAAGGAATGAATGCGCAGTACTTGCGAAGTGTCATGCGGAGCGTTGCTGAATCAAAGATCTTGGCTGCCTCTTCGGAAAGCTTTAATGTGATGAGGGTTCCTCTGGATGATCTGTCAGAATCAGAGATCTCAAAAGACATGCCGTCTTCAGATTCCCACTTAACGGCAGGCTCATCCAAAAAGCTCTTTGTCTCGATGGTTACATTATCGGCAACCATGAATGCTGAATAAAAGCCGAGGCCGAAATGGCCGATGATCCCTGACTTGTCAGTTGTCTCCTGATTGTATTTAGTTACGAAATCCAGAGCGCCAGAGAATGCGATCTGGTTGATGTACTTTTCCACTTCCTCGGCAGTCATTCCGATGCCGTTATCCTCAAATGAGATGACCTTGGAATCATCGTCGTATCTGACTTTGATCTCATACTTTTCATCATCTGCAGGTGCCGGAGCATTGCCAAGCTCTACCAGCCTCTTGTACTTTGAGATGGCATCAGCACAGTTGGATACCAGTTCCCTTACGAAGATGTCCTGATCCTCATAGAGTCACTGCCTGATGATAGGAAAGATGTTTTCAGTCGTAACTGAGATCTGACCCTTCTTTGTTTCCATATATATCGCCTCCAATAATTATGTATTTCTGTTTATATATTCTTCAGTACACTTACGGTATTCGTTCATTATCCTGTTCAGCAGATCATTATTGACGGAATCAAATTCCCTGTCCTCGACATATGTAACCGGAAGGATGTCAAAAGGCGTGCTGGATACGAAGAGCGCCGCATTCCTGCTGACCAGCTCATCCAGGGTAAACATGCCTGTTTCCAGCGGAGCTCCTGCCCTCTCCAGAGAACTCATGACACGGTTTCTGGTAATACCTATGAGGATCTTATCGTCCGGAGCGGAATATACCCTGCCGTCTATTATGGCAAAGAAATTGGATTTGCTGCCTTCGTAGAGTTTTCCTTCATTATCAGACAGGATAAGTTCATAAGGAAGTCCGTGAAGTCCCGATTTTTTAAAGCATTCCGCAACGGCAGCCTTATAGTCACCTCTGAATACTTTGAGATTGGGATCTTTTCTTTCCCAGTTCAGCACATTGGCGGATATGCCGGTCCTGAAGAGTTCAGGAGAAGGGATATTTGCTTCACATATGTGCATGACCAGCTTATCGGATGTCAGTACTATCCTGAGATTGCCTTCTGAACCTCCCGATACGTTCCTGATGAATGAATATGCCTCATTCATGATATGTTCAGTATCAACGGGAAAGTCCTCTATCCCCTTGACTGACAGGGAAAGTCTCTTCAGATGATCTTCGATGAACAGGAGTACATTATCCTTGATCCTGACGGTCTCATAATACTTTACATCATCACAGGGTTTTGTAAGTTCAACTGCCCTGGCATCAGCAGGATCTATCAGTTCTCCATTGAGATAATACCTGTCTCCCAAAGGACTTTCTATAACAGGAAATTGCATCAGATCACCCCGGAATTTTATTTGCTAACATATTGTATATAAGTTTATGCTTTATTTCAATTTGAACTATTGAAATTATATATAAGAGAAAATAAAATCAACTTGTGCGAAAATACTGTTGACTTAAACGGGTCACAGTTGTATCATTCTGTATGTTTATACACAAGGTTGCATAATTATTCATTTTTATCGGAGGTCATTAACATGGCAAAGGAAAAATTCTTATTGGCTTACTCAGGCGGACTTGATACATCAATCATCATTCCCTGGCTACTGGAGCACTACGATTGTGAAGTAGTTGCTTACTGCGGTGAGGTAGGCGTTGGTGTAGATAATGAGTATCTTAAGACCAAGGCTCTGAAGTGCGGCGCCATCAAGTGCATCGTAGAGAACATCGAGGAAGAGTTCGTATCCGATTACGTATACCCTACTCTGAAGGCTAATGCAGTCTATGAAGGCAAGTACCTCCTCGGCACATCCATGGCAAGACCTCTTATCGCAAAGCATTTCGTAGACGTTGCAAAGCATGAAGGCTGCACCACCATCGTTCACGGATGCACAGGAAAGGGCAACGACCAGGTAAGGTTCGAGCTGTCCATCAAGGCTCTGGCTCCTGACATGAAGATCCTTGCTCCCTGGAGGATCTGGGACATCAAGTCACGTGACGAAGAGATCGACTATGCAGCAGCACACGGCATCGAAGTTCCCGTAACAAAGGAGAACAACTACTCCAAGGACGAGAACCTCTGGCACCTCTCTCACGAGGGTATGGATCTGGAGGATCCCGCAAACGAGCCCGACCTGGACAAGATCCTGGAGCTCATGGTATCACCTGAAAAGGCACCTGACACACCTACATACGTAACATTCAAGTTCGAGAATGGTATCCCCGTAGAAGTTGACGGCCAGAAGCTCTCCCCTGCTGAGCTCCTCAAGTACTGCAACAAGGTTGCAGGCGCAAACGGCGTTGGTATTGCTGATATCGTTGAGAACCGTCTCGTAGGCATGAAGAGCCGCGGCGTTTATGAGACTCCCGGCGGAACTCTCCTCTTTGCAGCTCACAGAGAACTCGAGCTCCTCACAGTAGAGCGCGATACTCTCCACTACAAGGATCTGGTAGCCCAGAAGTTCGCAGAACTCGTATACTACGGACAGTGGTTCCACCCCTTGAGAGAAGCTCTCTCAGCTTTTGTTGACGATACACAGAAGACTGTAACAGGCGAAGTAAAGATGAAGCTCTACAAGGGCAACTGCACACCTGCAGGCACAAAGTCACCTTACTCACTGTACGATCCCGAGATCGCAACATTCGAGGCTGATGAGGTTTACAACCAGGCTGATGCAGGCGGATTCATCAACTGCTTCGGTCTGCCTATGAAGGTCAATGCCGCAATGAAGAAGAAGAACGGACTTCTCTGATCATTAGCATAACTTAAGCTTACTTGCGGCCGCCTCTTACAGGGACGGCCGCTTATCTTTAAGGAGGGTATGACATGGATAATAATTGCATTTTCACTTATACCATAACACCGGAGGAATATATGATGTTCCGTAAAGCCGTCGGCTGGGCTGAATTCCCACTCGAGCAGGCCGCAAAAGGTCTTAAGAATTCATTTATCTGTGTTATCCGAAGAGATGACAAGCCTGTAGCACTGGGCCGTATCGTTACTGATCATGGTTATGTGGTATACATAGCTGATGTCATCGTACTTCCCGAATACCAGGGACAGGGTTTAGGCAGGATAATAATGGAAAAGCTCATGGAGACCATCAATTCATGGCTCAAGCCCGGATATAAGGTGATGGTAACTCTTGTATCTGCCCTGGGCAAAGATGAATTCTACAAGAAATTCGGCTTCGAGAGCCGTCCCAATGAGAGATTCGGTCCCGGCATGTGTCAATGGATAGGAGCGTGATCTTATGGATATAGGATACAGGTTGATGACTATAGATGATTATCAGCAGGCATATGCCCTGTGGCTGTTATGCGGAAACGGACTGAATGACAAGGATGATTCCAGAAAAGGGATAGACAAATATCTCAGGAGAAATCCAAACACGTCATTTGTCGCCACTTGTGATGATAAAGTAGTCGGTGTAATATTATGTGGACACGACGGAAGACGCGGCATAATACAGCATGCATGCGTTTCACCTGACCACAGGAGATCCGGCATCGGGGCAAGACTCGTGGAACTGGCTCTGGAAAGCCTCAAGGCTGAAGGCATCAACAAAGTCCTCCTCGTCGCATTTAAGAAAAATGAAGGCGGAAACAGATTCTGGGAATCAATGGGCTTTCCCCTCCGTGAGGATCTGAACTACAGGAACAGAGCACTGACCGAGATGGTAAGGATCGACCCGGATTACACAAAAGAATAAAGGAGATATCATTATGTCCAAACCTATGTGGAGCGGCCGTTTTACCAAGACTGTCGACAAGATCGTTAACGACTACAACTCTTCCCTGCCTTTCGATTGCAGGATGTATAAGCAGGATATCAGAGGATCCATCGCTCACAGCGCAATGCTGGCAGCTCAGGGCATCATCTCAGAAAAGGACGCTGATGATATCAGAAACGGTCTCCTCAGCATTCAGGAGGACATCGATTCCGGCAAGCTGACATTTGATTCAGATGCGGAAGACATCCATATGTTCATCGAGGCAGAACTGACAAACAGGATCGGAGATGCCGGCAAGAGGCTTCATACAGGCAGGTCAAGGAACGATCAGGTTGCTCTGGACCAGAGGCTCTATCTGGTTGACGAATCTGATGAGATCACAAAGCTCCTCACTGATCTGATCCACAATCTGAGAAACATCGCGATCGCACATACAAAGACATATATGCCAGGATATACGCATCTGCAGAGAGCGCAGCCCATTACATATGCTCACTATCTCACTGCATATATCGAGATGTTCAGGAGAGACCGTGAGAGATTTGAGCAGGCCATAAAGAGAGCTAACATCTCCCCTCTGGGTTCAGGAGCTCTTGCAGGAACCACATATCCTCTCAACAGGCTGATGGTTGCAGAGCAGCTCAACATGGATTCAGTATCACTCTGCAGTCTCGATGGCGTTTCTGACAGGGATTTTGCTATAGAATTCGCTTCTGCTGCTTCGATCCTCATGATGCACATGTCCAGGATGAGCGAAGAGATAATCCTCTATTCTTCCCAGGAGTTCAAGTTCTATGAACTGGACGATGCATTCTCAACGGGATCATCCATGATGCCCCAGAAGAAGAATCCTGACGTTGCTGAGCTCACCAGAGGCAAGACAGGACGTGTATATGGCGACCTTATCTCACTCCTCGTCATCATGAAGGGTCTGCCCCTCACATATAACAAGGATATGCAGGAAGTTCAGGAATCATTGTTCGATGTTATCGATACTATAAAAGCTGTACTGCCGCCCTTCATTGGCATGTTAAAGACAATGACCATCCGCAAGGACAACATGGAAGCCGCAGCTCTCGGAGGATTTACAAACGCTACTGATCTGGCTGACTATCTGGTCAGAAAGGACATTCCCTTCAGGAGCACTCACGAGATTTCAGGAAAACTGGTTCATTACTGCATCGAACATAACACATCACTGGAGAAACTCTCTCTCGATGAGTTCAGACAGTTCTCAGAACTCATTGATGAAGATGTCTACGATGCTATCTCCCTGGAGACATGCGTCAACAAGAGAACGCTTACCGGAGGACCTGCTCCCGAAACCGTAATGGAATATCTCAGATCAGTAGAGTGATCAGATCAGACATCATTTGAAAACTGGGTCTCATAGAGTTCCTGGTAGACGCCGCCGGCCTTTACCAGATCCTTATGGGATCCTCTTTCTTCTATCCTTCCGTCCTTTATAACCAGGATCTCATCAGCCTTAAGGATCGTTGAAAGTCTGTGTGCGATGAGGATACTGGTCTTGGATTCGATGATGGGATCGATCGCTTCCTGTATCTTATTCTCTGAAATGGAATCGAGGGCGGATGTTGCCTCATCAAAGATGAATACCGTAGGATCCTTAAGGAGGATCCTGGCAATGGATACTCTCTGCTTTTCACCGCCGGACAGTTTAAGCCCTCTGTTTCCGACTACAGTATCCAGCCCCTTTTCCTGAGTCGATATGAACTCATAGATATTGGCCTTTTTGCAGGCCTCGATCATCTCTTCCTCAGTGGCATCTTCCCTGGCGTATCTCAGATTATCCCTGATGGTACCGTTAAAGAGATACGTCTCCTGTGATACGACACCGATCTGATCCCTGAGGGATTTGAGGGACAGATCCCTGACATCATGACCGTCATATCTGACGGAACCTGAGATAACGTCATAGAGCCTAGGTATCAGATTGATTATGGTGCTCTTGCCTGATCCTGAAGGACCTACTATGGCAATTGACTTCCCGGGCTTAAGTTCAAATGAGATGTCTTTGAGGATGGGCCTTTCCTCATCGTAGTGGAAATATACGTTTTCAAAGACTATATTGCCTTTGCCCTCAGTGATCTCGATGGGATCAGCCTTTTCCCCGATCTCAGGCTTCATGTCAAGATAGTCGAATATCCTGGTAAACAGTGCCATGGACTGCATCCAGTCAACCTGGATATTAAGAAGGCTGTTAACAGGCATATACATCCTGGACAGAAGCGCTACCATGACTGATATGTCACCTACGGTAAGACTGCTGTTGTATTTCATGATCAATAGTCCGCCTGCCAGGTACAACAGCATGGGTCCTATGTTCGTGAATGTGGAGATCACCACAAAGAACCACCTGCCTGCCATGCTCTGTTTGATGTTAAGGGCGATCATCTTGCGGTTGGCATGCCTGTATCTGTTATATTCCTGCTTTTCCCTGCCGAAGAGCTTGACCAGGAGCTGGCCGCTTACGGATAATGTTTCATTTAATATCCCGTTGATCTCATCGTTCTTGGTCTGTGCCTGTCTGGTCAGCGACCATCTGGTCTCCCCTGCCTTTCTGGTGGGTATCGCAAAGAGAGGAACGATGACGATGCCGATGAGAGCCAGTATCCAGTTCTTCTGGAACATGGCAACTAGAGCAACTACTAGAGTAATGGAGTTGGACAGGATACTGGTAAACGTATTAGTTATTACACGCTCGACCCCGTCGATGTCGCTGGTCATCCTGGTGATGATATCGCCCTGGTTATTTGATGTGAAAAACCTCTGGCTCATCATCTGCAAGTGCCTGAACATCTGATTCCTCAGATCGTATGTGATATGCTGGGCGATCCACGTATTAATGAAGCTCTGGGCAACGCCTATCAGGCTGGCTCCCAGTGTCAGGCCAAAGGACAGGA
>JAFWFV010000047.1 GCA_017515465.1 Clostridiales bacterium | reverse complement strand
CATTCCCGAATTCACTGAAGGGATCCTCCTTCTCCGCGATGGTGCAGGAAAACTTGATTCAGGCCTTAACCGTTTCAATAACGAGGGCATATCAGAAATCTGCAGTATCCTTGATGAGGATAACATCGAACAGTTAAACAGAGCGAAAGCAGTGTTTGAATCTGCAAAGGCTTACTCTGATGCCCATTCCGGAGAGAAATTTATCTACAAGAGCGGTTCGGTCGGCGAAGTCTGATATAACCGTTAACATAAACCAATAAGGACTGTCTCAATATGAGGCAGCCCTGTTCTTTTCAGGATTTTATTAAAATCAGATCAATCTTTCCATGTCTCGGTAATAAGCATTACATTATCACGGGTAACATTGAGCATACCTGCTCCAATCTCCGCTTCAGTATCATCTGATGCATCATCGTAGACTATGGTGCACTTGCCTTCACGGACAGCTGTTACAAAAGGTATGTGTCCTGCAAATATGGCAAGATCACCTTCACTGCCGCGGAGATAAAGACCTGATACCTGTTTGTCGATAACAGCGCCCTTCGGCGTTATGACTTTGAGTTCAAATGTTTTCATTACTTCTTACCGCTTCTTGCAGCTTTTTCCACAGCCTCATCGATCGTTCCGACGAAGAGGAATGCCGATTCGGGAAGATCATCGTGCTTACCCTCTATGATCTCGCGGAAACCGCGGATGGTCTCAGACAGCGGCACATATGTGCCTTCGATACCGGTAAACTTCTCGGATACATGGAAAGGCTGTGATAAGAATCTCTGGATCTTACGCGCACGTTCTACCAGCACCTTATCTTCATCTGACAGCTCATCAAGACCCATGATCGCGATGATATCCATGAGTTCCGTATAACGCTGGATAATACGCTGAACTTCCTTTGCAGTCTCATAGTGATCCCTGCCAAGGATCTCAGGTGACAGGATGCGGCTCGTGGATTCCAAAGGATCAACGGCAGGATAGATACCCTGTGAAGCGATGCTTCTGGACAATACCGTAGTGGCATCAAGATGTGCGAATGTCGTTGCCGGCGCAGGGTCGGTCAGGTCATCCGCAGGAACATATACAGCCTGGACAGATGTGATGGATCCGTTTACGGTCGAGGTGATCCTCTCCTGCAGAGCACCCATCTCATTAGCGAGTGTTGGCTGATATCCTACAGCTGAAGGCATTCTTCCGAGAAGTGCTGACACCTCCGAACCTGCCTGCGTGAATCTGAAGATATTGTCGATAAACAGGAGCACATCCTGGCCCTCGTTATCTCTGAAGTATTCAGCCATTGTAAGGCCTGACAGAGCAACACGCATTCGTGCTCCCGGCGGTTCATTCATCTGACCGTATACCAGGGCGGTCTTATCAAGAACTCCTGACTGCTTCATCTCATTGAACAGATCATTTCCTTCACGTGTACGCTCGCCTACACCGGTGAAAACGGAAAGGCCGCCGTGCTCTTTGGCGATATTGTTGATAAGTTCCATGATAAGCACGGTCTTACCTACTCCCGCACCTCCGAACAGACCGATCTTACCGCCTTTGGAATAAGGGCACAAAAGGTCGATGACTTTGATTCCGGTCTCGAGGATCTCTTTATTTGATGAGAGATTAGCATATTCGGGCGCAGGTCTGTGAATGTCCCAACGGGGAGCATTTGCCGGTGCCGGCTTTAAGTCAGTAGGCACACCCAGGACATTGAATATTCTTCCCAGTGTCTCACGTCCAACAGGAACGCTTATCGGCTTACCTGTATCGATTGCTTCGGAGTCTCT
>JAFWFV010000046.1 GCA_017515465.1 Clostridiales bacterium | reverse complement strand
TGAAGAACGAGGACATCGAGGCTTCTTTCGGCTTCGATACAGCTACAAAGACATATTCCGAGCTCATCGGCAACATCGAACGTGATGCCAACTCCGCAAAGAAGTACTGGCACTTCGTAAAGGTTATGGGCCGTTCCGCTTCTCACGTTGCACTGGAGTGTGCTCTCGAGACACAGCCTAACATCTGCCTCATCGGTGAGGAAGTTGCAGCCAAGAAGATGTCCCTGGCTCAGATCACAAACTACATCGCAGACTCTGTTGAGAAGAGAGCTGCAAACGGCAACAACTTCGGCGTAGCCATCATCCCTGAGGGTATCGTTGAGTTCGTTCCCGAGTTCTCCGCTCTCATCGCTGAGATCAACGAGCTCCTGGCAGGCGAAGCAACAGAGAAGTTCAATGCTCTTCCCACATGGCAGGCTAAGTACGATTTCATCAAGGCAGGTCTGTCCGCATCTGCTTTCGCAGTATTCGACATCCTCCCTGTTGGTATCCAGCAGCAGCTCTTCCTCGAGCGTGACCCTCACGGCAACGTTCAGGTATCCCTCATCGAGTCTGAGAAGCTCTTCTCCGAGCTCGTTAAGAACGAACTGGCAAAGCGTAAGGCAGCAGGAACATATAACGGCAAGTTCTCTCCTCTCCACCACTTCTTCGGTTACGAGGGCAGATGTGCTTTCCCTTCCAACTTCGATGCTGACTACTGCTATTCACTGGGCTACAACGCATTCATGCTCATCCAGTACGGTTACACAGGTTACCTCTCCAAGGTTTCCAACATCAGCAAGCCCGCTGAGGAGTGGGTTGCAGGCGGTATGCCTATCACAAAGATGATGAACATCGAGAGAAGGAACGGCGCAGACAAGCCCGTTATCCGCAAGGCTCTCGTTGAACTCGACGGCAAGCCCTTCAAGTTCTTCGAAGCTAACCGTGACACATGGGCAGTCGAGACATGCTTCACATATCCCGGTGCCATCCAGTACTACGGACCTTCCTCCGTTTGCGACATCACAACAAGGACACTCGCACTCGAGAAGGGCTGATACGTTACAAATTATCAAGCAAAAAGAAGGGTCGTCTCACATCAGTGAGGCGACCCTTTTTAATCTGACTAAATAATACTTCCTTCAGGATTCAGCAGATCGTTCAGATTTAGATCCCACTCTGAACGAAGTGCTGAATATTCAGCAAGCCTGTCAGGAATATAGCAATAATAAAACGGGATCTGATCAGATCATCTGGTGAGAAGGATCACTACTACCACGATAGCCGCTACTCCCCACACCATCATGCCGACCTTGAATATCATGTCGATCTGCATTGCCTTTTCCCTGCTGATCTTGGGTGCGGGCGTGTATGTATTCTCCGGTTCTGCAGGCTGTGCGGGAGCCTGACTGAAATTCGGAGCAGGTGTCCTGACCTCTGATCTGGGACGGGGCTGCTGAGGCCTGCTGTACTGCGGCTGAGCATACTGAGGCTGAGCATATTGAGGCTGCCTGGGCTGCTGCGGCTGTGCATACTGCTGGGGCCTGGCCTGAGGCTGCTGAGCCGGATAACCATAGGGATAAGGATTGGCAGCCTGCTGCGCCTGATTGACCCTGGCGCGGCTCCTGTCTATGAACTCCCTGTCCTCATAGGGCTTCCTGAAATCGGCAGAATCCTGGGAAAACTTCATGTCATAAGCACCCGTGTGCTTTGTCTGTACACGGGGTGATCTGCCGGGTTCCTTGTAGTGGGTCCTCACCGTCAGGTCTCTGTATTCTCTGTTTCCTCTGTATCTGTCATTAGAACTCATATGCGGGATTATAGCACACTATTTGGCTGTAAGCATTCCATTACCATTCAAAGTAACCACATTGTCATCATGGAGAATGGTCATTCCGTTGGTCATCAGTTCCTTGACTGCGGGGGTCATCCTCATGAGTCCCAGCTTTCTGGCACCTGCGATCAAGGCTTCCTCCTCTGGCATTCCATACTGCTCTATTAGGGCTTCCCTGATGGCACAAGCCGCCTCGCCGGAATGGATGTCATCCGGATCCCTTACTCCGCCTTCATCAGGCAGACGGTAGAAATCATATGACATCGGGTCATCGCCCGGTTTCCAGAAGAAGACGTTCTTGCCGTCAGGGGCAGGCTTGATCCTGGTAGCCCTGATAACATAATCGATCCTCTCCCTGATCTTAGGATTGCTCTTTGTGATGCCGCAGGCATCCATTATCCTGGCAGAGATCGTATTAAAGCTGACGGGCGATTCCTTCAGGATGACCTCACTTGCCAGAGCAGTCAGATATTTAGTCGCCTGAGTTGATTTGTTCAGGAACTCATCCGTACTCATGTCAGTATGTGGGAGCTCAGCTCTTATGTACTTTCTCCCGCAGGGGCCTCCTGCGGGTCCTGTTTTTTTATTTCTTCGGGCTCCTCCCGGACAGGTTCTGCCTGTTCTGCTTTTTCAGGTTCTGCTTCAGGCTGAGCCGCTTCTGCAGGAGACTCCTCTGTCTGTTCTGCCGGTTCCTCAGGTTTGTTTCCGGACTCGATTATCCCGGTGATGGTCTCAATTATCCTGGACATTACTTTGTCCCTGTCTTCCCACCAGTCAACAGACCATACTCTCATGGTATTCCATCCGAGGCCTCTGAGAACGTTTTCCTGATAGATCTCACGGCCTGACGTGGTCTTGTTCTCACGGTATGTCCTGCCATCCATCATGATGCCCAGGATGTATTTGCCGGGATCCTCCGGATCTATTACAGCGATATCCACCTTGTATTCAGATCTGCCTACGTTGATGTCGGCATCATAGCCTGATCCCTTGAGGCAGGATACGATCTCCCTGGCAACGCCCATATAGGCCTTGTCCCTGTCGATGAGGGGTGCCTCCGAAGGTATCTGGTTCTCCACTCCTGTATCCCAGGTCTCGCTGCCCTTAGCATATTCCAGGAAGCTCCTGAATGCGGCAACGCCCCTGGCCGTGTCAGATGTGATCTTGATCTGTTCGGGAGACAGGGATGAGAATACCATCATCTCGTATCTGGCTCTGGTTACGGCAACGTTTAACCTTCTCCAGCCGCCATCCTGGCTGAGGGGGCCGAAGTTCATGAATACCTTGCCTGTCTCGTCAGTACCATAAGCAACGGAGAACAATATGACGTCTCTCTCATCGCCCTGAACGTTCTCCAGGTTCTTGATGAACAGAGGCTCTTCCCCGCCGTAGATCCTGTTTTCCAATTCGCTGTCGTTCTTTATCCTTTCAGCGAGCATGTCATCTATCAGGTTCTGCTGGCTGATGTTAAATGTTACAACGCCGATGCTGCGTCCTGACAGGACGGGATCGTTCATCCTTCTTACGATCTCATCTACGACCATCTCCGCTTCCTTGCGGTTCGTTCTGGTCCTGCCCCTGTCAAAGGTGCCGTCACATTCGATAAAAGTGACCTTTCTGTCCCTGTCGTCAGATGAGGGGAATGTATAGAGCTTATTCTCATAGAAGCACTTGTTGCTGAAAGATATGAGGCTCTCATGCTTGCTCCTGTAGTGCCACTGCAGATGAGAACCGGGCATCGAAAGCGCCAGGCAGTCGTCGAGGATGCTCTCGAGGTCCTCCACCTGATAGTTCTCCTCATCGTAATTCTCCGACTGGAAGAAAGACGTAGGAGGCATCTGGTTAGGGTCTCCTACGATAACGCAGTCACGTCCTCTGGCGATGACTCCCACAGCTTTACATGTAGGCAGCTGGCTGGCCTCGTCGAATATGACCATATCGAAAGTTACCTTGCCGGGTTCCAGATACTGGGCAACTGATATGGGGCTCATGAGAAGACAAGGGCACAGCTTCAATATGAGTTCGGGTATCTGTGAGAATATGGTCCTCAGAGACACTCCCCTGCCTGCACTCTTTATGGCGTGCTGGAGTATTCCCAGTGCGGAGCTGGCACGGGCTTCCTTGGCCAGGTCAGGCAGGTTGGATGCTATCCTGAGATAGATCTCCTGTCTGGTCACGTCGATGAACTCATCGTTGATCTTTCTGAAAGCGCTGATCTTTTCCTCGAACATGTGTCCGCTGAAGCTCTTCAGGACTTCATCAGAATCGATCAGGCGCACGATGAACAGCTTTGCAAATGCCTTGCGGAAAGCAGACACGAGACAGTCAGCAGGAACGGTCCCGCCGTTGAATGCATTGGTGAGGTTAACTCCGCCCAGAGACCTGACCTTGGTCATGGCGTCGTTTAATATTATCCTCTCTCTGAGGTTGCCGCCGTCAGATACGAGTGAACTGTGGATCTCCTTCATGGATTCCAGAGTCTCTGAATCGTGAACGGGCCTTACACCGAGGCGCTCCTCCAGTTCATCGTGAGCGGAATCGAACTCAGCATATGAAGCTGTAAGACCGCTCCACAATGTCCTGTATTTCTCGTCTCCTGCCAGCACGGTCCTGAGCCTGTCAGTCCTGTCAACGGAATGTAGTTTCTGTGCCAGTTCATATGCAGCTTTAAGCCTTGCAGTATCGTTTGCCTCATCAGGCGTTATCCTGCCGTTAAGAGGACCGTTTAGTAAATCAGATGCAGCCTGCTTCTCGTCCTTATAGACCTTGAGATCGGCAAAATGCTGTCTGAGGTTTTCATCTGCCTTTTTGGATCTGTCATATACGGCGATCTTCTTATAGAGCGAAGACACTGCCATCTTCTTTGCCAGAGCCCACTTGCTCTCTGCCAGATTAAGCTCATTGGTAAGTGCCACCGGATCCTGGGACAGGAAGTCTTCTGTCCAGGTCTGGAGGATCCTGCCCATGACTTCGCCAGCATTTTTGACATGCTCTGAATACCTGTTTATGTCTCCCATGAAAGCATCCCAGTCAGGGATCTCTGCCCATTTGGAAGGATAGTCGAACCATTTGTTCATGGTATCCGCTATATCACAGACAGACCTGACTGATGCAAAATCATGTCCATAGCTAAGTTCCACCAGAGACAAAGTATCAAGTGCCTGCGAATAAATGCCTGAGAGTTTGTCCGAAGCATTTCCGAACCTCTCCGTTATAGCAGGAAGATCGGTCTTCAGCTGCTGGGAGTATTCAGAAGTCCTGACGAAATTGAGGGATGTGGGATCTCTCAGTTCAGCTCCTGCTGCCAGAAGTGAATTCAGGGAATTTATGACCGCTTCATATGTATCCCCATTTACCGTATCCGCAAATTCAGGAGCGAAGGGTTCTACGTCAGGGGCGGATGAATTCTCGGTATAGATACTGATGAGTTCAAACAAGGAGAATCCGCACTTGTTCATCCTGTGGAGAGCTGCGCAGTATCCGTCCAGTTCATGTCTCCTCCTGGCAAGGTCTGCCTGCATCTTGTCGTATTCGCCGTCAGATGCCTTTTTCCTGATCTCGACTGCCTGGGCGAGCTTTTCAAAGAACTTGCTCTTCTTTGTCTTGTTGGAATGGATCTCGAGACAGAAGGGGCCGAGACCTATCTTGTCCAGTCTGGAATAAACGACTTCCAGGGCGGCCTTCTTTTCAGCTGCAAAGAGGACCGTCTTGCCGCTCGCCATAAGGTCTGCGATCATGGATGTGATCGTCTGGGACTTGCCCGTTCCCGGAGGACCGTGAAGGACAAAGCTCTCACCCTGCTTGGCGGCCTTGATGGCATAGAGCTGGGAACTGTCCGCTGTTATGGGCAGGAAACAGTCAGATTCATCAAGCTTTTCGGGAACTGTCATGTCAGATGCTTCCCAAGCGATCTTTCCTTCCAGAAGGCTCTTTACAACCTTGTTCTCGCCTATCTGGTCACGCCTGGAATGAAGGTCGTTCCACATGACGAAATTCGTAAATGAGAACATGCCCAGAACGCAGGTGTTAAATATCTCCCAGCCTTCCTGGCCGGTGATGATGGCCCTGTAGTTATCCAGAACCTTGTCCACGTCTATTCCCGTAGCATCGGCAACCATTATCTCCTTGGGATCGGATACTATTCCGAAATCCTGCTTCAGCTTCTCCAGCAGAGTTATGTTGATCAGAGGATCCTCATCCCTGCGCCTGATGACGTAACCCAGTATGATGGACTTACGGACGAGATCCACGGGGATCATAATGAGAGGTGCATAATGGGGAGCCTTGGATCCGGGATCATACCATCTCAATACGCCCAGTGCCAGATACAATGTGTTGGCGCCGTTCTCTTCGATGGATACCTTGGCGGCTCTGTATAGTGATTTTATGGATGTATCCAGTTCGGACCTGGTGAGGGACGAATAGAGCTTATGCTTTTCGAATCCTTCATTGATCAGGTTCTCGAATCCTGAGATGTCAGACAGGTTCTCCAGATCGTATTCCTTTACGGCGATCTCTTCTTCTGTTTCTTCCTGTTTTTCGGACTGAGCCTCAGGTTCTACTGCTTCCGCAGCAGTATCAGCGGAAGGTTCAGAAGGAACAGCTTCCTCCGCAGGCTTCTCCTCTGCGGCGTTTTCTTCCACAGCGGCTGTTTCCTGCTTCTCCTCCTGTTTCTCTTCTTCCTTCTCTTCTTTTTTTTCGTCCTTCTTATCGTTTCTGGGCCTGATGTTGAAATCCACATCCTCGGCCAGTTTGTTCTGCAGCTCGTCGGGGGATGCTGCAAAGATGGGAACCATATTTCCCTTAATCTTCATGTTGATGAGGCTGTTTCGGAGACTCAGGTCAAGGAGCTTTCTCTCCCATTGTGTTATCTTGGCTTCCGCTCTGGAATTATCAAGTTCTTCAATATTCATTCAGCAGTCTCCTTTTTTCTTTCCAGTCAGGCATTACCATCTGTACATACCTGTAAAACTTATCAGAATGGTCAGGGACCAAAAGGTGGGCGAACTCATGTACCACCACGTACCTGACACAGTCTTCCGGCACTTCAAAAAGGTTGTAGTTAAATGTGATAACGCCTTCCTTGGGCTTGCATGATCCCCACCTGGATCTCATGGTCCTGAACTTGATCGCGGAAGGCTTTTTGGCTCCCAGTTTCACAAATACAGGACAGATCTCATCACATAGAGATAACACCTTCTGTTTAAGGCATTCGGCTCTCCATTTATTATATACCTTAGATATCATTTCTTGGTCATCGACATTTCTGATCCACAAGCCGATCTTGTCCCCGTCCTGATAAGCACCGTTCCTGGGTCCTTTCATGACAAGCAGTTCCTTGACCTGCCCGAAGACCTTGACCCTGGTCCCCGTCTCGAATACGGAGGGTCTCATATTATTATCTATTCGTTCATTGATCTTCTGGACGGATCTTAAGATAAATCCGCTCTTGTCAGAGACAAAGCGTTCTATCACGCTGTCGGACAGCCTCATGGGGGCCGAGACATGGATGGATCCGTCGGGTCTGATCCTCATGTTCAGGTTCTTTATCCTTTTGCGTTCCAGTTCATATGTAAATATCTGTCCGTTGATATTAACAGATCTCTCCACAAGCCTCTCCTTTTGTACATATTTCCTCCACATTTCGCCTGTTTCAGAAACATTCTATTTAAAAATTACCCCAAATCAGCAAAAATGCACATCCAATATGTTGATAGAATTGTGGCATCTGTTCACATTTGTTTCACAATTTGTATTCACTTTTGAAATACAAACATGGATTTGAAGATATTTCTGTTCATATTTTTACCTTAAAATTAAATCATAAGCAATGACCCAGGAAAATATGGATCAAGGAGGGCAAGACAATGACACGTATGTATAATAAGAGAGGTTTTACTCTCGTAGAGATAGTAACCACAATAGCAATAATCACCATCCTGATGGCAATGACATCCATCGGAGTAACGGATTATATCAGAAGGACAAAGGATGCCGGCGAACAGGTTAAGCTCGTCAGGAGCGGTCTGGCAGAGATCGACGAGGAAGTAAGCTTCGATACACAGGGTCAGAGCTTTGCAAACTCAGTAGTAAACGATGAGGCCGCTCAGCAGGCAGCTCACGCAGCAGCAGTCAATGAAGCAGTCGGAAACACCCTTTCCGGTGACCTTGGTGCAGGCGTCGTAGACATCGTAGAGGACGAGGTTGCTCCTACACCCGAGCCTATCCCGGATCCCGTCATCAACAACAAGCTCCAGAGCGCAGCTGCAAAGTATCCCGAAGTTTATAACAACATCATCGGACAGCTTACCGGCAACGCAACATACCTCAACGGTGCAGGCAACGTAGATCAGATCATCGCATCCTGTGCAGCAAGAGCAGTTGAGGAAGCTATCAACAAGAAGGCGACACTTCCCAAGTTCGTAGCAGTCATCCCTGCAACAGGTGAAGCAAGAGTTACAGGAAGCGGCATGGAAGCCCTCTACGGACAGAACGTAACAAGATGTGACCTCCACGCAGCTGATGAGACAGCAGCAGTCAACCTCAAGGAATTAGGCGTAGGCTTCGGCAACATCAGATCACAGTTGGATAACTACTTCCTTACAACAAGGAACGAAGACAGACCTGACATGCTCGCTTACCGCAACGGCCTGAACGGTGATACCAGACACGAACTGTACTTCGGCGTATATAGAGACGAGAACGGAGACATCCAGGTTGTTCCTAACATCTGCATCGACGCTAACGGCAACTACAACATCGTTAACACATACAACTTCACACACAAGAAGACAGATGCAGCTACAGAATACGACGGATCAAACGTAGACCAGTTCTACAGAGCACACAACGGATTCTATGATTACGTAAGATTCGTAACGGACGCCAACGGAAATATCCTCGATCTGTCCAACTCACCTGAATCCGCAAGGACATCAAATGCAGCTTGGGTAGAATACGTAGAGAGTCTGAGAACAGGCAACTGACAAAAGCATAACACTTCTTCATATTCTTGGGCTTTGGGGCGCTCCAGTCGGGGGCGCCCTTTTTTTGTGGTAGAATAGCCTCATGCAGGATCTGTGGAATCATCTTAAGACTACGAATAAACCCATCGCTTTATACGGCACCGGAAACGGTGCCGACAAGATCATATCCCGCATGATGTCTGACGGATCATGGGAAAAGGTCCAGGGGATATTTGCCAGCAGCGGTTTCGTGAGAGACCGCATGTTTCATGGCATCAGGGTCGAATCCTATGAAGACGTGAAAAAACGCCTGGGAGACATGATCGTTATCCTGTGTTTCGGCTCTTCCCTGCCTGAGGTCGTATCAAATGTCGACAGGATCTCAGCGGAAAACGAGCTTTATGCTCCCCAGGTTCCCGTATACGGCACGGGGATCTTCGATCTTTCTTTCTACGAAGAAAACCGGGAACTGATAGATAGGGCCGAACGCCTGATGTGCGATGAACTGTCCCTTAAGACTTTCCGGAACACTATTGAATACTTTCTCACCGGCAGGATAGATCTGCTGAGAAAATGTGAAGTCACGCCTGAGGAAGAGTACGCATTAACAAACATCTCCCCTTCTTCCCTCTACGTCGATCTGGGCGCATATACCGGAGATACGGTCTTGGAATACTGCAGGGTCTTCCCAGGCATTTCAGATATCATCGCCGTGGAACCTGACATCAAGAATTACAGAAAGCTCGTGCAGAACACAGATGGCAAGGAAAACGTCACCAGCATAAACTGCCTTATCTCCGACACCACGGGCATGACCCACATCAACCTGGGAAAAGGCAGAGGAGTACACGAACAGGGATCGGGAAACGAGATCATGTCCGATACCGTGGATAACATCCTGAAAGGAAAAGCTGCGCACCTGATCAAATACGACGTTGAAGGCAATGAGCTCAAGGCACTTACGGGGTCTGCCGAAACTATCAGAAAATATAAGCCGGTACTGCACGTTGCCTGCTATCACAGGAGCGAAGACATATTCGAACTGCCGCTATACATAAACAGCCTGAGAGATGATTACAGGATATACATGAGGCACCGCCCTCACCTGCTCAACTGGGATACGCAGTTTATCTGTGTCTAATCCAGAACTGATACGATGGATCTCTTGACCCTGATGTAGAAAATCACCGTAACTGCAACCGATATGACTTCAGCGATGGGGAAACACCACCATACATTGCTGAGGACTCCCGTAAGAGATAAGAGCCACGCAGCCGGCAGGAGTGCTACAAGCTGCCTGCACAGGGATACGATGAGAGAAAAATAGCTCTTTGAAAAGGCCTGGAATACTGATCCAAGTGTAATGCCGAAAGCCGCCAGGGGGAAATGTATGCCGATTATCCTCAGAGCGGGGATACCGATACCCAGCATGTCGTCAGAAGCATCAAAGATCTTCAGAAGAGGTCCCGGGATGACTTCGATCAGGAGCGTACCTATGCACATGATCACGACCGCCAGCATGACGGCAAAGCGGAGTGATTCGTTGATCCTCTCCTTTTTCCTTGCCCCGAGGTTATAGGCCAGCACAGGTATCAGGCCGTTATTGAGTCCGAACACGGGCATGAATACAAAGCTCTGGAGCTTGAAATAAGCTCCGAATACGGCTTGTGCCGTGGAGGAGAATCCTTCCAGGATGATATTCATGAAATATGTCATGACAGATCCTATGGATACCATAAGGATCGAAGGGATCCCGACGAAATAGATCTTGCCGACTATCTCCTTTTCCGGGTGCAGTATTGATCTCAAGGAAAGCTTTATATCTTTGTTGAACTTCAGGTTCAGGATAAGGCCCAGTATCGATGCGCAGGACTGACCAATGCATGTGGCAACAGCCGCACCCATAACTTCCATCCTGGGCATGCCGAACAATCCGAATATCAGTATGGGATCAAGTATGATGTTTATGACTGCTCCGGTGATCTGCGAGATCATGCTGAGGATGGTCCTGCCGGTTGACTGGAGGAGCCTCTCGAACGTTATCTGGAAAAACAGTCCTGCAGACACCATGCATACGACCCCGATGTAGTCCTCGGCATATCCGGAGATCTCAGGATCACCTGTCTGTGACCTGACGAAGGGAACCGTCAGGAATAACCCTATGAGCACGAACAGGATAAAGTTGAATATGTTGAGAAGTATGCCCGTATTGGCCGCCTTACTCGCCCTTTCGCCATCCTTCTGGCCCAATGACTGTGACAGGAGCGCATTTATGCCCACTCCCGTCCCTGCGCCTACGGCGATCATGAGATTCTGCATAGGGAACGCCAGCGTAACGGCCGTAAGTGCATTTTCGGATATGCGGGATACGAACACGCTGTCAGCCACATTGTAGAGCGCCTGGACCAGCATGGATATCATCATCGGCAGAGACATCGATATTATCAGTCTCTTTACGGGCATTACGCCCATCTTGTTTTCACCCGCATTTTCACTCATAACGCGAGATATGATAGTTTATCGAAGGCTAAAAATCAAGGCAGATGAAAATTGATTTGTATTATAATATATGGGATAATCAATCATATTTATTTTATATAGTGGAGGAACAACATATGGCATGTTTTCTCGTTCCCGCAGCAGAGGCTGCAGTAGTTACTATCGCGACCAAGATCGCAGAGGCCAAGGGCGTTAATCCCGACGGATTTGTAAAGAAGACAAAATGGCTCACCAACACTCTCTGGGGCGGATCTGCGCTCCTGGCTTTCGAGCATGCTTGGCATGGCGAGATCATCCCAACATTTCCTTTCCTGACCAATGCTGTCGATGCAGCTGACAGAGCTGAGATGTTCCACGAGATGGCAACAGTCGGAGTCATCATGGCACTTCTCATTACCGCTGTCTGGGGCATATCAGTGGCGGTCACCGCAGTAATAGCGAAGAGAAACAAGACAGCAACGGAGGCATCTGACAAATGACACTTCTGATCACGGTATTTGCAGCTGTTGCCGCAACTGCACTGTGGTACAGGAATTATCCTTCAGATACGATGAAGATCTCCGCACTGTGCTACATGTACTGGGGTGCATCACTGATGTGGCTCGTTGACGCCATATTCGAATACAGCGAGCTGGGTGCAGAATACTTCAACCCCGCAACATCAGACATGATCAACGATGCATTCCTCGGTCTTTCCGCCGTAGCATTCGGAATGGTCATCTGGGTGATCATACTTCTGATCAGCGACCCCAAGGGAGTCATCAAGGCCAAGCTCCAGGCTAAGACAAACTCATGAACACTGACATCAGGCAGCTGTTAGAAAATGTAAGATCCGGCGTCATCTCGATCGATGACGCCGTTTTGGAATTGAAGAAAGCTCCTTTCGAGGAGCTGGGATATGCCAAGGTGGATTCCCACCGCAAGATCCGTCAGGGTGCAGCCGAAGTCATCTACGGTGCCGGCAAGACGCCTGAACAGATCGCAGGTATATGCACCAGGATGCAATTATCAGGTCAGAAGAACATCCTTATTACCAGACTTGGTAATGACTCTGCCCGCGTGCTGTCAGAGCAGATAGAATTCAATTATTACGAACAGGCAAAGATCGGGATCGTAGGAAACATGCCCTCACCTGACGGGATCGGAAAGATCGTCGTTGCAACAGGCGGAACATCCGATATCCCCGTGGCAGAGGAAGCCGCTCTCACCGCTGAATTCCTGGGCAACGAAGTCGTCAGGCTGTATGATGTGGGAGTATCAGGCATTCACCGGCTCCTCTCACATATGGATGAGATAATGAGCGCATCCGTCATCATTGCAATAGCAGGCATGGAAGGCGCCCTGGCCAGCGTTATCGGAGGCCTTGCCGACTGTCCCGTTATCGCGGTTCCCACCAGCGTCGGATACGGCGCTTCCTACGAAGGTATCTCTGCGCTTCTTTCCATGCTCAATTCATGTGCATCAGGAGTTACAGTAGTTAATATCGATAACGGGTTCGGAGCCGGCTACTCCGCCAGTATGATCAATCATATGGAGGCAAGATCATGAAGATACTATATCTGGACGTAACGATGGGGGCAGCAGGCGATATGCTCACCTCCTCCCTCCTGGAACTCTTTGACGACCGTCAGGCGGCTCTCGATTCACTGAACGCTATCGGGATCCCCGATGTGGTATTTGATACGGAATCTAAATCCAGCTGCGGCATAACCGGAACTCACATGAAGGTTACCGTAGGAGGAGTGTCAGAAGACGAGATCCATGAACATCATCACGAACATGAACATGAGCATGACCACGGCCATGAACACGGACACGAACACGAGCATCATCATCACCATCACACAACGATGCACGACATCGAGCATATAATCGAACATCTGAATGTTTCAGACAAGGTAAAGGCAGATGCCATCGCCATATATAAGATACTCGCAGAAGCTGAGAGCAAGGCCCACGGCGTATCCACAGCCGAGATCCACTTCCACGAAGTGGGAACAAAGGATGCCATTGCCGACATCGTGGCTGTATGCAAGCTCATCAGCGATCTCGCACCCGACAGGATCATCGCTTCCAGGGTCAGGACAGGTTCAGGCCACGTTCACTGTGCCCATGGCATACTCCCCGTTCCTGCACCTGCGACCGCCAACATAATCGAGGGCATGCCCGTATTCGGAGGCCACGGAGAGGGCGAACGCCTCACCCCTACAGGAGCCGCGCTCATCAAACACTTTGCAGGTTCATACGGAAACATCCCCGACATGATGATCCGCAGATCAGGCTACGGCATGGGAACAAAGGATTTCGAAGACGGAAACTTCGTCAGGTCATTTATCGGAGAACCGGTATCAGATGATCTCACCGACCAGGTCATGGAATATGCCTCCAACGTGGACGACATGACAGCTGAACAGCTGGGTTTTGCCATGGAGATGATCTATGATTCCGGCGCAGTCGAAGTATTCACTACGCCCGTCACGATGAAGAAATCAAGACCGGGAACACTCATCACGGTCATCAGCCCCATGAAGAAAAAAGATGATGTGTTAAGTGCGATATTCAAGTACACCTCGACTCTCGGAGTCAGGGAAAGACTTTATAAGAGAAACATCCTGAAGCGGACCATCAGGACCGAATCCACACCGCTGGGAGATGTGAGGGTCAAGGAATCTTCGGGATATGGCGTAGTAAGAGAAAAGTTCGAATACGATGACATATCCAGGATCGCCCGGGAAAACAATTTGTCCTACAACGAAGTATTAGATAAGATCAGGAAATAAAAAAAATGCCGCACAGTTTCCGTGCGGCATTTAAAATTCTTGTTATTCAGAAGATCACTCTTCTGTCTTCTCCTCAGCAGGCTCCTCGTTCTTAGGTGCTGTCTTAACAGCCTTCTCTGTAAGGTACTCAACTGTCTTGCGTGCCTTGATGGAATCCTTGATGTACTCGGATGTATCACCCAGAGCGTTCTTGATCTCCTCAACGTCCATTGAGTAAGCCTTAGCCATGTTGGCGATCTCCTCGTTATACTCGTCGTCGGATACCTCAGGATTGAGCTCCTCAGTGATCTTCTCGATAACGAGGTTGTTCTTTACACGGACTCTGGCCATGGGCTTCATGGAATCCTTGAACTGGTCAAGTGTCTGGCCGATGTAGCTCAGATACATGTTGAGCTCGATGCCGCTCTGCTGCATCCTCATAGTCTGATCCTGAACCATGTTCTCCAGTTCGTTCTCTACCATTACCTCAGGGATGTCGATCTCTGTGTTCTCAGCAACGACTCTGACTACCTCGTTCTCGAAAGCAGCCTTTGCATCCTTCTTTGCATCCTCTTCCTGCTTGGAACGGATGTCAGCCTTCAGCTCATCGAGAGTATCGAACTCGGAAACGTCCTTTGCGAACTCATCGTCGAGCTCAGGAAGGATCTCAGCCTTGATCGTGTGGATCTTTACGTTGAATGTGGCATCAGCGCCCTTCAGGTCTTCTGCGTGGTAATCCTCGGGGAACTTAACCTCGATGGTGAACTCCTCACCTGCGTTATGGCCGATCACCTGCTCCTCGAATCCGGGGATGAATGAGTGTGAACCGAGCTTGAGGCTGTAGTTCTCGCCCTTGCCGCCGTCGAAAGCAACGCCGTCCTTGAAACCTTCGTAGTCGATAACTGCAGTATCACCCTCAGCGGCTGCCCTGTCAGAAACCTCCTCGAGAGAGGAATTTCTCTTTCTCATTCTCTCGATCTCATCAGCAACTGTCTCATCTGTTACTTCTCTCTCGAAGTAAACAGCCTCAACACCCTCGTACTTGCCAAGTGTGAACTCAGGCTTTACTGTTACGGAGATGGTGTACTTCATACCCTCGTCGTTGATCTCCTTAACATCGAGGTCAGGACGTGAAACGGGCTTGAGATTGTGCTCCTTGATAGCCTCGGGATATGCCTCATTTGCGATATCGTCGATTGCATCCTCATAGAGAACTCCCTCTCCGTAGTACTGTGCAACGAGTGCATAGGGAACCTTGCCCTTACGGAAACCGGGAACCTGGAACTTATTCTTGTTCTTTGAATAAGCCTTCTTCAGAGCAGCATTGAATTCTTCCTTTGTAGCCTGAAGAGAGATCTCAACGATGCTGTTTTCCTTCTTCTCAATAGTGGATGCCATATATCAGTCCTCCAAATAATAATTATTATTATAAACAACGAGTTTAGATTGTATCACAGATACCATCAAAAATGCAATGATCAAAGCACCTTTACGTGAATACTCCTCATTACATCGAGCGCCGCATCAGTCATGGCCTGATCCATTCCTTTTGTGAGAGCAGGATCTACTATGATCTCAGCCTCGGGAGCTGCCGCCTTTGCGATCACAGTATTCGATACTACGCAGATATTAGATACCAGTCCGCAGAGCTCGATGGATGAATAGAGATCCCTGTTGGAGTTGATGTAATTGCCCAGCTCCATGCTGCCGAATGTGGGCTTTTCAAAGGCCCTGCAGCCTGACAGGAGATCTGACAGCTCATCTACGAGATTATGGCCCTCACTGCCCTTGATGCAATGAGGAACGGGCAGGTTCTTGCCCTCCATCGTGTACATGTAGTTATCCTGATGGGTGTCGAGAGTATAAACAACCTCATCTCCCGCATCCAGATATTCGCTGATCCTGCCGGCTATCCCGGGGATAATGCTCTCTGCGCCCTCAAATCCGAGAGCACCGTCCACAAAGTCCTTCTGCATGTCAACAACTATAAGAAGTCTCTTCATATCTGCCTCCGCATAAAGATTGTAAAAAAAGACCCTCGCGCACGTACTTCCGCAGACGCAAGGGTCTATTTGATTTGGCGCGCCCGGCAGAGATCGAATCCACAACCTTCTGATCCGTAGTCAGACACTCTATCCAGTTGAGCTACGGGCGCATATCATTATCGGCTTTCCGATAGCCATATAATAATAGTACACACGGGTTTGAATGTCAATAAAACAATGCTATAATCACCGCATGAACAAATATGATCCCGGCCAGCACGTCATAGATATAGACAGCATCATCAATCTGAGAGATCTCGGCGGAATGCCCATCTCAGGAGGCAGATCGTTTCCTGACGGGATCATATTCAGGAGCGGCACCCTGGCAGAAGCAACAGACGAAGCAATGGCAAGTCTCAAACAGCTGGGTATCAGGACCGTCATCGATCTGAGATCGGAATCGGAAGTCAGAAGATACGGCAACAAGGCTCAAAACAACCCTGACTTCGATTTTCACAACATATCCCTTTTCCTGGGAGACCCGGACCTGGGATCCGACCCGACAATGAATTTTCTCAGAACGCACTTGTTGGGTGACTTTTATGTGGATATACTGGAAACCCTGGGCGGCAACATCGCCAAGGTCCTGGACATCATAGCAGGATCAGAAGGCGGCGTCCTCTACCACTGTGCACACGGCAAGGACAGGACAGGCATAATCTCTGCCATCCTCTACCTGATCGCAGGTGCTGACAGAGAAGACATAATCAGAAATTACGAATACTCATACGAATACATAAAATGGTTCCTGGATCCGCTGATAGAAAAGAGAGAGGACTGCCTCAAACATACCCTGCGTTCGGACCGCGTCAACATGGAGATCATGCTCAGGCACATAGACGATAACTACGGCGGAGACATCCTGAACTATCTGGATCACATCGGCGTAAGAACTGAAACTCTGGACCTGATCAGATCAAAGGTCTTTTCCTGATCACTCAGTCTTTTCCCTCTGCAGATTGATGGCGCTGATGTTGTTATTTGCATCGAACTTGAAGGAAACAGAATAATCATCCCTGGCTGACTGGAACATAAAGCTGAAATTCTCTTCATCGATCATGGGATAGATAATAAGGAGTTCTGACATGTTCATTCCGCAGCTGATCTGTCCGTCGATGCTGTAGGACTCACTGTAGATGGAGATGCTGGAAACACTCCCCTCCCAGGATCCGTCATCTGAAGAGCGTCCATCAATGGATACGACTATGCCAGGATAAAAGGCCCTTATGGTGACCGCATCGGGATCAGCATCCTCACCGGTATCATCAGAACGGTATTCACGGAAATAATAGGGTTCGCCAAGGAGCGTGACCAGCTTGTCCCTGTTCAGCGTAATACCAAACAGCCTGATAGCATTGTTATCCGAATCGTAGATACCGATCGTATTGTTTTCTATATACCAGGGGATCACGTCGGTGATATCGTAGTTGCCGTCGGAATTCAGCGTCAGCTCCACATAATGCTCGGTAATGCTCTCATCGTCCTCATCAACTACCCTGGGGATGGTAACGTGAACATAGTAAGGAACCACCGTATCGAAGATGAAATCTTCCTTGGCAGTAATTACCTTGACCAGATAGTATTCGGCGATGTATTCCGCCTTGGCATTTATGACGGAATTGATATAGATATCAGAATCATAAAGAGGCGACAACAATGCGAACAGACCGTCAGTGTTATTCTCCTCCAGCATGGTGAAATAATGTTCCAGATAGTTATATGCAGCGATCGTTTCCGTAACATATGCCCTGGACAGATATGCTACCTCATCGTTATCAACCGATATACAGAATTTGGTGTTGTTGTTGTTTCCCTTCTCGGAAACATCGTATTCCAGCTGTACGACTGACAGATGTCCGTATCTGTCGGAGATGGAATCCATGTCAGTCTTGTCCAGAAGGCCCTTGAGATATTTGCTGCTGTCACTGTTATTCAGGATCATGAATGACTTTACGGGTCCGAATTCATCCGAAACGGATCTCAATATGGAAACATATTCGTTGAATGCGGAATAACTGATCCCGTCCAACTGTCTGTCAGGGATCTGGGAGTAAGAAGATGCGACCTCCGTCTCATCGTTGATCGCAGAGATCAGCAGCCTGGCGATCTCCTGCTCGGATATGACACTCGTGGAAGTATCGATGACACCGCTCCTGAAGAACTCGAAAGCACTGCATCCAGCCAAAAGACCTGCGAGAGGAACGGTCATTGCGACCGTCAGAACAATGCTCAAAAGTCTCTTAGCAGTTTTTTTCATCTCTAATCATCTCCACGTCTGCATTTTACTGCTTCGTAAACGATAATTCCCGTGGCAACTGCGGCATTTAAGCTGTTGACATGACCATTCATTGGGATGTGAACGCAGAAATCGCACTCACTCCTGATGCTCTTTCTCATGCCTTCGCCTTCGCTGCCCACAACGATGACAAGGGGGCCCTTGTAATCAGCCTTGTCGTAAGGTACTGAGCCTTCCATGTCAGTCCCGCACACCCAGAATCCGTGGTTCTCCTTAAGATCTCTCAATGTCTGGGCGAGATTTGTAACCCTGGCTACGGGAACATATTCGACAGCTCCGGCCGAGAGCTTGGAAACAATGGAATTAAGCGCGATGGATCTGTGCTTGGGTATGATGATACCGTCAACTCCTGCGGCATCGGAGATCCTCAGGAGAGATGCAAAATTGAAGGAATCCTTTATCTCGTCCATGGCAATAATAAGAGGAGCTCTCCCCTCTTCCTCAGCCCTGGCCAGGATATCCTCCACATCTGCATATTCATGGCTGGACACCTGGGCTATTACACCCTGGTGATTGCCTGTGGTGCTCATCTTGTCCAGAGCGGATCTCTGGACTCTTACTACAACGAGATGCCTCTCCTTGGCAGCTGCCAGGATCTTGGCCAGGTCGGGATCCAGACGCCTGCCGTCCGCAGGCTTAAGTATCCATATCTTGTTGATCTCGTGGCCCGCATTGAGCGCTTCATTAACGCTGTTGCGGCCCTCTATGTAACTGCTGTTAAAATCCTCTGATCCCTTGTTCATTTATTCCTCCGAATCCAGTATCTCAAAAGTCCTGTTGATGATGTATTCCAGTCTCGCAGTCCTGTTATCCAGAAAGAGGAATCCGATAAGCGCTTCAAAGCCGGTCGCATACATGTAATCACCGGGATTTGCATTCTTGGATGTGGTATGGGGATTGGAATTCCTGCCTCTCCTGAAATACCTCTCCTCCTCTTCGTCGAGCTCATCAAGGAGAACCCTCATAGCCTTGGCCTGGGAAACGGCTGAAACATACCTGATGTTCATCTTGTGCATCTTGTTGTTATTGCCTGCCACTCTGGATGCCACATGACATCTGGCATAGAGTTCATAGACGGAATCGCCTATGTAAGCCAATACCACCGGGGAAACCTCTCTGAGATCAGATGCGATAAACGGGATTATCATATCTTCTCGATCTGAGGTCCGTTGGGAGTATCCTTGACCTGATATCCCTTATCCTTAAGGATATCCCTGATCTCATCGGCTCTGGCATAGTTCTTTTCCTTCTTTGCCTGTGTCCTCTCCTCAACGAGAGAGATGATCTCTGCAGGAACCTGATCCTCTGAATAATTGATATCGATGCCGAGGACATCAGAAAGCTCCTCGAGAGTTGATCTGGCAGTACCAAGAGTTGCTGCCGATGTATCCTTGTCAGCTACGGCAGTATTGATTGCCTTGACGAGATTAAAGATATCCGTAATGGCATCTGCAGTATTGAGATCGTCATCCATATGCTCGATAAAGCTGTCCCTGGCGGTCTTGACAGCATCAGTAAGAGCATCGTCACCGGCGCCTTTGTCAGCGGTTGCTCCGTTGTTATCCAATACGAACTTAAGGTTCTTGTAGCATGTTACGATCCTGTCCAGACCTGTCTGTGATGCTGTAAGGTCCTTGTCAGAGAAATTGATGGGTTTCCTGTAATGACCTGACAGGATAAAGAACCTGATGACCGCATAAGGGAAATGCTCGGTAATATCCCTGATGGTAAAGAAATTGCCGAGAGACTTACTCATCTTCTCTCCGTCAACATTAACGAAAGCGTTATGTACCCAGTAATTACAGAAGGGGCAGCCATTGGCAGCCTCGCTCTGGGCAATCTCGTTCTCATGATGAGGGAATATCAGATCCTTGCCTCCGCAGTGGATGTCGATTGTATCGCCAAGGAACTTCTTGTTCATGGCAGAGCACTCGATGTGCCAGCCAGGTCTGCCGTCACCCCAGGGGGATTCCCAGAAAGGTTCCCCCTCTTTCTTGAACTTCCATACGGCGAAATCACCAGGGTTCTTCTTGCCTTCATAATTGGCCTTGCGCTCACCGCCGCCTGCCTGAAGGTCTTCGAGATTATAATGTGAGAGCTTGCCGTAATCAGCCTTCTTGCTGACGTCGAAATAAACGCCGTCGCCGTCGATAACGTATGTGTATCCGTTAGCTTCCATTGCCTTGATCATGTCGATGATCGCATCAATGGTCTCAGTAGCCCTGGGCTGGATGTGAGGTCTCTTACAGTTGAGGCCGTCTGCATCGACATAGTATTCGGCGATGAACCTGTCTGCGAGTTCCTTTACGGTGATACCTTCCTCATTTGCCCTGTTGATCATCTTGTCATCGATATCAGTGAAGTTCTGGACAAATGTAACATCATATCCCCTGTATTCAAAATATCTCCTGAGGGTATCGAAGGTAACAAACGGCCTGGCATTTCCTAAATGAAAATAGTTGTAAACTGTGGGGCCGCAGGCGTACATCTTTACCTTGCCTTCGACCATCGGTCTAAACTCTTCCTTAGTCCTGCTAAGCGTGTTGTATAACTTCATATTGCCTCCAAAAGCGCATAATAATACTCAAAATGAGTTAACCCGTCAGTATGACACCCCGCTACTCCAGGGCGGTACCCTGCGACAGACATCAATCTTCCAACTAAAAAGGCCTGACATCCGAATGCCGACTCCGGGTTCCAATTACGTCTTGTAGGTCCAACGACTAGGCTAACCCACTCTGAGCACTTATATTATAAAATAAAATATAGGCTCAAACAACAGAAATATAGTAATTCATCCTAGAAGGGCTCGGCATTATTGGCGTGACGATTGCTGGCAACGGCCATGCAGAGCACCTGTCTGGCGCCATTATCCAGTAGGACTCCTGCCGCCTCCCTGAGGGTGTGTCCAGATGTGGCAACGTCATCTGTCAGAAGGATGACCTGCCCTGAAACATCCCACGTGCCGTTCAGCGAAAATGCCCCGCTGACATTAAGTGCTCTTTCAGCTACGGATCTGATCCTGGCCTGTCTGTTAGTTTCCCTGACCCTGACGAGAACATCCCCTGCAAAGGGGATCCCCGATACAGCCCCAGCCGCATAAGAGATCTCACCTGCCTGGTTATATCCTCTCTCCCCCATCCTCGCAGCGGATAAAGGGACAGGTATGGCCAGATCGGCACAGATACCTTCGCTCCTTATTAGTGAACCCATAAGGATCCCCAGAAGCCTGGCTATCCCCCTCCTGCCGTTGAACTTGATCCTGTGTATCATCTGTTCCATAACGCCGCCGTAGGCAAATGGAACGTATAACCCCATATCGGCGTAAGGGTCCCCGTCTACAGGGTCAGACAGACAAAGAAGCCATCTCCTGTCAGGTGGCTGCGGGATCAGCGATCCCAGGCATCTGCTGCAGATGTGGAATTCCCTGCTGTCACCATATATGGATCTGTAGATACGGTCTAATTCCGTCAGATCGTTATCGGCATCTGCGAGCCCGCCGCAGACGTCACATCTAAAGGGCAGCAGTATATCCACTGCCTCTCTGATCAGATTCATCTTTCTTTGTTATCGATAATGGCCAAAAGGTCCTTGAGTGATGTCTGCCTGTCATTGCCTACAGGTGATCTGAGGAACGAATCAAGGGTATTGTCACAGTCGATCACGGTAACGGATCTCTTGCCCCTGGTTATCGCCGTATAGAGCACATTTCGCCTGTGCAGGAGATGGTTCATCTTGCCCAGCACTACGATGCAGTCGTCGAATTCACATCCCTGGGATTTATGTACAGTTATGGCATAGGCCAGCTCTATGTTATTGATCTCCTTGGGGCCGTATGTAACGAGCTTCCCGTCCTCGAACCTGACAACGAGCTTACCCAGATCCGGATCCTTCTGCGTTACTACGCCGATCTCGCCGTTAAATACTCCCTCGCCGGTTTGCATCAGGTCAGGATTGTAGTATTCCAGAGAATAGTTGTTCCTGATCTGTATGACCCTGTCTCCTTCGAGGAATCTGTCAGATCCTGATCCAACGTCTATCAGCTCCATAGCATCGTGATTTCCGATCTGAAGTGCTTCGTTGATCTGCTTTGTGCCGAGCCTGGCCTGGGGCATCTTTGTCGGAGACAATACCATAACGTCCGCCCCGTCAAATCCTCCCAGTTCCTCATAGAGCTTAAAAACACCGGTAAGTGCCTCCTCCTCGGATCCGTATCTGATCACCCTAAAGTCAACAGTAGGTTCTGGCTCCTGACCTGCTAATACCCGGACTGCGTTGGATGCGATCCCGCTGCCCTCCTCCTGCCTGTGTATGGTCTTAAGTCCCACTGACGGAATGGATCTGCAAGACAGAAGATCAGACAGTATATTGCCGCATCCCACGGACGGGAGCTGATCAGGATCACCTACCAGTATGAGAGACGTGCCCTTGCCTACGGCAGACAGGAAATGTCTGAAGAGAATGGTATCCACCATGCTGAGCTCATCCACAACAATGACCCTGGCATCGATGGGATCATCAGGACCCTTTCTGAAATAAAAGCCTGAGGATCTAGTCTCATCCGAAACGGCCTCCAAGAGCCTGTGGATGGTAAGAGCATCCCTGCCGGTTATCTCGGATAACCTCTTGGCAGCACGGCCCGTAGGAGCCGCAAATACGCACTTGATACCATTATTCTCAAAGTAGGATGCCAGAAGTCCCATAATGGTGGTCTTACCCGTTCCGGGACATCCGGTTATTATGCTCACGGGCCTGTACATGCATAATCTGATGGCCTCAAACTGCTCATCATCCAGTGTTACGTTAAACTCAGAAGCGAGCTCACTGATCTTCTGATCCAGCACCTTGTCAGAAGGCTTATTGAACTTTGCCCTGACGAACCTGCCTATCTCTTTCTTGATCACTGCCTCTGCCTTAAAATACTCTGCAAGAGCGATCCTGGCACCATCATCCCTGACACTGCATGCCTCGCACTTGTTATTCCTGAACCTGTAGACGCAGACTGTTCCTGATTCCGAAGCATATTCACATGCCAGTTCAAAGGAAGACGGAAACATGCGGGAGTCATCTGAAGAGTTATCAGTACCTAATATCAGTTTCCTGACAGGATTCTCAACCTCAGATATCTCAAAGCATGTAGAAGCGGTGCTGACATGAAGGCCCTCCAGGACTGATCTGATGGCAGAATACATCCTGAGCTTGTCCAGACCCGAAACAGAATCTGCTCCGGGCAGTGTCCTGAGATCTGAAAACGAAAAGGAATCCATGACGCTGAGACAGAAAGGATTCTCACGGATCTGATCAGGAGTGATGGATGTCCTCCTGCCGCATTCCTCCGCCTGCGATGCGGAAAGGCCTGCGGACATGAGGTCTAAAAGCTTCCTGTATGAATCCTCGTTATCCACAAGTTCCTCACCGATCTTACGGGCATTTTCATCAGAAAGCCCCCTGATGTCGAGGGCAACCTCGGAGGGACTGTTCATTAACTTGCTGAGGAAGTCATCGTGATACTTTTTGCTGATCTGTCCGCTCATCCTGGAGGTCAGTCCAAAACGCTCAAAGAAGTGAAACAGAAAGTCTGCTCTTATCGCATCACTGTGATCATTGTCCTCTACGGGAGCAATGGATGTGATGGTGAGCTGAGGCAGATCGCGGTATGATGTGATGTCTCCTGAAACAATGTAGGAAACACCTGCGGATACACGGAGCTGACTCTTAAGACTGCAGCTGATACCGCCCTCACAGACGAAAGCCTGAAAAGCCTTGTTATCTTCCTGAAAAAGGATACGTTTAACCCTGATCCTGACATCCCTCACACCCGTTCCGATATCTCCGGGAACGAGTCCGGACAAGGATCCGTCTCTCTTATCAATAATCATAGGTGTCACTCAAAGAACTAATTAAGCAGATGAATTTTTCACCATTATATCAGCAAACATAAAAAGAGACAAGAACAAATGTTCTTGCCTCCCCTAACCTGTTAAGTTATGTATCAGAGACCTGCTTCTGCCCTGAGCAGATCAGCCTTGTCAGTCTCCTCCCAGGGGAACTTGACATCGGTCCTGCCGAAGTGGCCGTATGCTGCCGTCTTGGAATAGATGGGTCTCCTGAGATCCAGATCCCTGATTATGGCAGAAGGCCTGAGGTCAAAGTTCTTCTTGACGATATCACAGATCCTGTCATCGTCGATCACTCCTGTACCGAAGGTATCGACCATTACGGAAACGGGAGATGCAACGCCGATGGCATAGGCCAGCTGTACCTCACACTCCTTGGCAAGACCTGCTGCAACAACGTTCTTGGCGATATATCTGGCACAGTATGCTGCAGATCTGTCAACCTTCGTGGGATCCTTGCCGGAGAATGCTCCGCCGCCGTGACGGGCAAATCCGCCATATGTATCAACGATGATCTTACGTCCCGTAAGACCTGAATCACCCTGAGGACCTCCGACTACGAACCTGCCCGTAGGATTTACAAAGATCTTTGTATCAGCATCGATGAGTTCTGCAGGAACAACGGCCTTGATAACGTTATCTACGATGAACTTCTTAAGATCTTCCTGCGTTACATCAGGACTGTGCTGTGTGGAGATTACGATGTTTTCCACCCTGACGGGCTTGTTGTCGTGGTACTCAACTGTTACCTGGCTCTTGCCGTCAGGTCTTAAGTAATCTACGACGCCTGTCTTACGCACCTGTGAAAGCTTGATAGAAAGCTTATGTGCGAGAGATACGGGCAAAGGCATCAGTTCCTCGGTGTCGTCATTGGCGTAACCGAACATCATGCCCTGATCGCCTGCGCCTGTGTCAAAAGCATCTTCATCATTTGCCGATCTGGTCTCGAATGAGTTGTTGACACCCATTGCAATGTCAGGAGACTGCTCGTCGATTGAGGTCAGAACGGCACATGTGTTATAGTCAAAACCACTGTCCTGACCGTTATATCCGATCTCCTTGATCTTGTTCCTGACGATCTGGGGGATGTCAACATATGCCGATGTCGTTATCTCTCCCATGACCAGTACCATGCCTGTTGTGCAGCATGTCTCACATGCCACTCTGGCCATCTTGTCCTGTGAGATGATCTCATCCAGGATCGCGTCAGAGATCTGATCACAGACCTTGTCGGGATGTCCCTCAGTTACTGACTCCGATGTGAATAGCCACTTTCCTTTACGATTTCTCATAATGATCCTTCCCGTTCAAAGCTTAAGCCTGAAAACGATTTAAATAAAAAATCTTCCGCAGGGGAAGACTTAAGACATCTATAATCGCCTCTCATCTCCCGGGTATGATACCCGCCGGAATTGGCACCGCCGCTCTCCGCGGTTGCCGGGCTTCACAGGGCCGGTCCCTCCACCTCTCTTGATAAGCAGTGAACTAATTATTTATTTAGCTTTTTTATTCTACGTCACGGTCTGTTCCGTGTCAAATTACATTTAGTCACAAATTGTTATCATTTCGGACCTTTTCGGACCTTTTTTACGCACTTTCCCTGTTACCATCAAATCAAGCAGATGAACAAAAATACAAGGAGGAAACGGTAATGGCAACAGGAATATTCGTATATGAGGATAACGACCAGATCAGAAGGTCCCTCATAGAACGGTTCAAGGACAAGATGAACGACTGTTATATAACAGACGGCAACGATCAGGAAACTGTAAGGGAGATCATCAGACTGTGCGACAGATACATCGTAGTCTATGACAACTCACAGTACGGTGAAAAGTTCAGGGAGCAGTCCGATGCACTGCCGATATTCGAGGACGGACTGATCGACTGCGGCAGGATAATCAGCTCGTTCAGCATCGATCCCGGGACGAAAGCGGTACGCGAGAAGAACGGCAGGCTCACCATGCTGATCTCGTTCGTCTACATGGCTGACCGCGAGAGATACATAGAAAAGAACCTTAAGGATCTGCGAGATGATCACGAGTGCATAAGGATCGATCTTACTCCCAGGCTGAAATCAACAGGCAGGCCGTCAGACGCATTGGAAAAGTTGATCAAGGCATGCAGGCACAAGAGATTCGATCCTGACAGGATCATGGATTACTGCGTACTGGATGACAGGGGATTCTTCACTCCTGGGCCTGCAGGATCTGCCAGGGATATATCACTCTTCCCGGCAGACAGCCTCGCATCACTTGCTTCCAGGGCAAACGAACTGACCAGGTCCAGACCTGAGGGCGTAAATGCACTGATCGTATCAGAGGACCTGAGCGCGGAACAGATGGAAAAGATAGCAGTATATGCTGACAGGATAATCCTGCTCCTGCCCGACAGGAACATGCAGGATCATCCGGAGATGTGCAGTCTCATTGCCAGGCTGTCGAGAGCCTGTGCGGGAACTGATATAGAACTGCGCACACTAAACGACGGTAAGGACGAATATGAAACAGCAGTATGACATCGATGAGATAAAGGAACGTCTCACATATTTTGTTCTGAACTCACTCAATAACGATCCTGATCCGACCGACGAGAAACTAAAACAGCTGATCTCCAATGCCATCTCCGAACAGGCCGGTTCGATGGGACTGACACTGGAAGGCAAAAGAGAATTGGCAGTTAAGATCTTTAACAGTCTCAGGAGACTGGATGCCATAGAACCTCTGATGCAGGATCCGACGGTTACCGAGATCATGGTGAACGGACCGGACAACATCTTTTTTGAACGGGACGGTAAACTCTACAGATCCGACATACGTTTCAAAGACAGCAAGACATTATCAACGATAATATCCTGCTTCTTTGCAAATCAGAACAGGCCCCTCAACGAGGCAAATCCCATAGCTGACCTCAGACTGCCTGACGGGTCCAGGGCTAACGCCGTACTGCCCCCTATCGCTCCTGACGGACCGATAATCACGATCCGTAAATTTACCGGCATCAAGCAGGACATAGTAACTCTCATCCGACAGGGGTTCCTGAGCGAGGAGGCTGCCAGGTTCCTGGCTGAATGCGTAAAGAACCGCAAGACCATATTTCTCTGCGGCGGTACCGGAAGCGGCAAGACAACGTTCCTCAATACTCTTTCTTCGTTTATTCCCAGAGATGAGAGAGTAGTCACGATCGAGGATTCAGCTGAGCTGAACCTGCAGGGCATCGATAATCTCGTCAGGATGGAATCACGGCTTCCCGGTCCTGACGGCAGCGGCGAGGTCAACATCGCCTCCATGATCAGGACCGCTCTGAGGATGAGACCTGACAGGATAATAGTCGGAGAGGTCAGAGGATCGGAGAGCGCCGATATGCTCACTGCGATGAATTCAGGTCACCCTGGTTGCAAAGTACTGACACATCTCTTGCTGCATTTTGAGGGTTTCTCATTGCCCCATCTCCTCCAAGTAACCAAGATTTACCTGCTCTTAAATAAACATCAAAATCACCATTTGGACTAACACTTATGTGTTCAATATAGATCTTTATCCGTTCTCTGTCAATTTTGTTGAACTTCTTTAATTCTTTAATTGAAGCTCTCAAACCTTCAATTCTCTTTTTGATTAATTCATCATCCTGAATGTATGAGTAATAATTATCTATCTTAGTTGAAATCTCTTGTACTTCCTCTTCCATAGAGTTCAGATTATCAATTATTCTTTTCTTTGCAACATCTGTTAACCCTTCATCAGCAAGTGCATCAATCAAAGTATCGATCCTTTTGATCTTCAATGCTTTATCCTTCTTTAATTTTTCTATTCTTGAAGCATATTCATCCGATTTTAAGCACTTAGTTAAAGTATCAGCCAAAGACGGGAAGACATTTTTTTGCTGTTCAAATACTCTTTTTAATGTCTCACTTACTACCTGATCAAGGTTTTCTTCATAAACTTTCTTCACTCGAGACTTACATTCCGAATGTTTTCTAATCCTATATACCGGAACCGTCTTATCCCGATCAGCATAATCATAATGAAAAGGCTTGCCACAAGCAGAACAATAGAGCTTAGCAGAATACTTGTGGGTACCTGTAAAATAAGCCTGCATTGTAGCTTTATCTGGTCTATGGTATATGTTTTTCCTTGTCTCGCGAACTCTTTTAGCCATTTCAAACAATTCTTTGTCAACAATCACTAAATCTGGTCGTTCTACAAGGATCCACTCCTCTGGGGGCAATTTAATGATCTGTGACTTCTTTTTCCCAGTACCAAGCTTACTCGTCTTCTTATTAATATAGAACCTACCAATATACCGTTCATTTAAAAGGATATTAG
>JAFWFV010000045.1 GCA_017515465.1 Clostridiales bacterium | reverse complement strand
GTCCGTCGAGCCACGGTTTCGCTATTGCTTCTTCTCGCCTGTACCTCACGATACAAACCTTGCAAATTGCTTTAAGGTTCGTCGGCAACTACGCCCCTCGGGACTTCCACCCGAGGTTCGGGACATGCCCGTCATACAATGAAAAGAGGGCGGAATAGGTCCGCCCTCAATATTAACATTATTGTTATTATCAGATCTTGTCCAGTGCCTGCTTGATATCCTCGATGAGATCATCAGCATCTTCGAGTCCAACTGACAGTCTGATGAGATCAGGAGCAACGCCTGCTTCCATGAGCTGTTCATCTGTGAGTTGTCTGTGTGTATGGCTAGCAGGATGAAGCAGACAAGTCTTGGCATCTGCAACGTGTGTTACGATGGTGATCAGATTGAGGCTGTCCATGAACTTGATGGACTGCTCACGGCCGCCCTTGATGCCGAAGCACAGAACGCCGCAGGAACCCTTGGGAAGGTATTTCTGCTGGAGATCATGATACTTATCTGTCTCGAGATCGGAATAATGAACCCATGCAACCTTTTCGTTTTCATTAAGGAACTTAGCGACCTTAAGAGCATTCTTGCAGTGGCGCTCCATACGTACGTGGAGTGATTCCAGACCGATGTTGATATAGTATGCATTCTGAGGAGCCTGGATGGATCCGAAGTCTCTCATGAGCTGAGCAGTAGCCTTTGTAATATAAGCAGCCTTGCCGAACTTTGTTGCATATGTAATACCGTGATATGAATCATCAGGTGTTGTAAGTCCGGGGAACTTGTCAGCGTGTGCCATCCAGTCAAAGTTGCCTGAATCGATGATGGCGCCGCCAACAGATGATGCATGTCCGTCAATATACTTTGTCGTTGAATGTGTAACGATATCAACACCGAATTCAATGGGTCTGCAGTTAACGGGTGTTGCAAATGTGTTGTCAACGATGAGCGGAATACCGTTATTGTGTGCCAGCTTTGAGAACTTGTCAAAATCCAGGACTGTACATGTGGGATTCGTAACTGTCTCGCCGAAGATGCACTTTGTGTTTGGCTTTACGAACTTCTGCAGTTCCTCCAGAGGCAGATCCTGATCTACGAATGTGCACTCGATGCCCATCTTCTTCATGGATACGCCGAAGAGATTATAAGTGCCGCCATAGATGGATGATGATGCGATGAAATGATCACCTGCCTGGCAGATATTGAAAACTGCAAAGAAGTTTGCAGCCTGACCTGATGATGTGAGCATTGCGGCATAACCGCCTTCCATCTCACAAAGCTTGGAAGCAACGATATCATTCGTAGGATTCTGAAGCCTGGTATAGAAATAACCTGATGCCTCGAGATCGAATAACTTTCCCATTTCCTCGCTGGTGGAATACTTCCAGGTTGTACTCTGATAGATGGGAACCTGTCTGGGTTCTCCGTTGCCGGCCTGTAGCCGCCCTGTACGCACTTTGTGTCGATTGAATTGCTCATATAAATAATTCCCCTTTATTGTAAAAAACTGATATTTATTATAATTTATTTTTCTTCTCCTGCAATACTCATGTCCTTAACGGTGATCGAAGGACAGAAGAACTCGCCTCTGCTGCCGGGAACGTTTACAACATCGCTGCCTACTGCTGTTATGTTTTTTAAAAGATCGTAGAAATTGCCGGAGATGGTGATCTGCTCAACAGGTCTCCCCCTCTTCCCTGCTTTGATCACAAAGCCCTCAGAAAGCAGCGAGAAATCACCGCTTATTGGATTAACGCCTGCATGAAGTCCTGATACATCAGTGATCAGCAGACCGTCTCCCACATCTTCCATGAGGCCGGAAAGGTCCTTATCACCGGGCGTTACAACTGCATTGGTCAATCCTATGCCGCCGCCGAAGCCGTTTCCTGTGGATTTCCTGTTTTCCTTGTTGGCAGTCTTGAGGTTATAGAGTGCAGTCTTAAATATGCCGTTCTCAACTATAGCTTTGTCGTATGTTAATACGCCTTCCGTATCGAAAGGGAACTTTGTAAGTGCTTTCTCATACATGGGAAGCTCTTTGAGGGTAAAGATCTCTGACGCGATCTTCGTATTTTCTTTTCCTGCCAGCAGAGACAGCCCTTTCTGGATACTGAAAGATGAGAAGTTTCCGAAAAATGCCTTAAAGAGAGAGACGAAAGCCTCATTCTTAAAGATCACATTGTAGTTTCCTGACTTTACGGATGAAGCACCGAATTTCGTTATCAGGTTCTCATATACATGAGACTTGAAATCTTCGAGATCGAACTTGTCGATATCAAGGCCGATCCAGTAGTGTCCGCCGCTCTTTACAACGCCGTTCTCCTCAGCTCTGGCACCTGCATAGATGGCGATGCCGTCTTCGTCTGTGTATGCTGACAGTCCCTTGGTATTGATCATGTACGAAGCGCTCTTAACGGCACTTATGGAGAGATAATCAACAGCCTTTACCCTGGGATCCAGATCGAGGATCGCCTTTTCGATCTTAAGGCCGAGGTCCTTGAACTTCTCGTAGGTATTCTTGCCGTAATTGCCGGATAACTGTGAATAGAACAGTTCCTTGTTATCAGGATCGCAGTAGATGAAATCGGGATCCTCGTCATCCAGTACTTCACAGTTCTCACGCGCTCCGTCCAGCAGATACCTGACAGTGTCTTCATTAAGTATGTTTGTAGTGCAGGTGCCCATCTGGCCATCTTTGAGAGCCTTGAATGTGATGCCGTACTCATGGCTGTTCTCATAAGACGAGACTTCACCGTTTAATATGTCTACACTTACGGAGATGTTATCTGTGCAGTAAGCTGCGGAATCCTCAAATCCACGTGATGAAGACTGATCGATCAGTTCTTCGGTATATTTCTTTATATCATCGAGATTCATATCACTCTTCCTCCCTTCCGCCTACAAGGATGGATGAAACCCTGATGGTAGGCTGTCCGACTGTTGTCGGCACATTTCCTGAGGATGCGCCGCAGATGCCTGCAGAGAGCTTGAGGTCATTTCCAACCATATCGATGTTCATGAGAACATCAGGACCCTTGCCGATCAGTGTAGCGCCTCTAACGGGCTCGGCGATCTTGCCGTTCCTGATCATGTAGGCTTCATTTACTGCAAAGTTGAATTCGCCTGTCGCTGTATCAACTGAACCGCCGCCCATCTGTGAGCAGTACAGGCCTTCTTCCGTAGCAGCAATTATCTCTTCAGGAGTTGAAGAGCCGTTATCGATATAAGTGTTGCTCATCCTGGAAGTGGGAGCGTAGCAGTAGTCTTCCCTCCTGGCGCAGCCTGTAACGGGCATGTTCATACGCCTGGATCCCAGTTCATCGACCAGGTAATTCTTCAGGATCCCGTTCTCGATCAGGAGCAGGTCAGATGATTCATTTCCTTCGTCATCAGTATAGTAGGAACCCCACTCCCCTTCTATCCTGGCATTGTCTCTGGCACTTACTACAGGGGATGCGATCTGCTGACCCATCTTGCCGGTAAAACAGGATGCACCGATACCGACGGATGTTGCTTCCAATACATGGCCGCATGCCTCATGGAAGATTACGCCGCCAAAGCCGTTTCCGATAACTACAGGCATCTTGCCCGAAGGAGCATATCCGGCATTTACCATCCTGATGGCTGTATCGCAGCAGGATCTCATCTTGTCCATTACCGGATATTCGCCTACGAACTCGTAACCTCTTAGTGTTCCGGGAGATACCCTGCCGCTCTGTTTTTCATTGCCCTTTGTAGCGATAGCTTCCATTGTGAGCCTGATGCGCTTCTTGGTCTCCTCTTTATTAATACCTCTTGAATTTACTACACGGATGGTCTTGGATGAAGCAGCATAACCGCATGAAACCTGAGTGATCAGGGGATCGTATCCCAGAGCAAGATCAGATGCCTTCTTGAGCAGATCTACCGTATCAGTCTTGGGAACGGATGCAGGATCTATGTCTATGACGCTGGGAGATGTCTTGCATAGCTCATTAAGAGCTGCTATCTCTGCCCTGTTCTGACCTGAGAGGGCCATGGATGCCTGTCTGGCCATCTTTATCAGTTCTTCCGTATCGAAATCATTAGAGTATACATATACGCTGTTGATCCCTGACATTATCCTGATGCCGATGCCTGCACTGATGCCGGTACCCGCCTTGATTACTTTTCCGTTCAGGAGACTTACGCTCCTGGAGGAATCCTCTTCCATGTATACTTCTGCAAAATCAGCGTTATTAGTTAACGCTGCATCTATTATCCGTGAGATATCCTTATCGTTCATTCGCACCTCCAGAAACATACGGAATAAGGCTTAAGAACGGAGCCGCCGCCAAAATCGTGGTCTTCGCCTGTTATGAGATCGGTCGCCCTGCCGCATCCTGCATCGAAATGAGCAGTGTATTCGGAGGAATCTGCATTTACTGCCACCAGCACGCGCTCACCTTCAAAAGCTCTCTCAAATATGAGCTGTTTAGGCTGTATGAGGATATTCCTGTAAGATCCGTAATTCAGAGCCTTGGAAGATACCTTGGCTTTGGCAAGAGCAGCTATGAAATCAGTGAGATCGTTCCATTCAGGTTTGTCCAAAGCAGGTCTCAGGGATTCGTCACCCCAGGACTTTTCCCCTTCAATTCCCCATTCACTTCCGTAATAGACGGACGGAACACCGGGCATTCCGAATACCATGCCGTATATGGGTCTGATGTGATTCTTGTCATTGAGTATCGAATAGACTCTGGATACATCGTGATTATCAGCAAAAGATAACAGATGCTTGCCCGTATAGAGGCACCAGGGTTCATGTGAGAACTGACGGTTCAGGGAATGAGCGATCTCGAACATGTTTCCGCTGTTAAAGCTGGAATGAAGGCCTTTGTAGCATTCGTAATTCGTAACGCTGTTGCAGGCTTCACTGTTCATCCACCTGTTGTAGTCTCCGTGTAAAGTCTCGCCCAGGAGAACGAAATCCTCTTTGACCTGATCTGCGTACCATCTCAGTGCCTTGAGGAAATCAGCATCGAGACAGTAAGCAACATCCAGTCTTAATCCGTCGATGCCGTATTCAGATACCCAGTTCTTCATTACCGAATAGATATGGTCCCTGACCTCGCCGTTCCAGGTGTTGAGCTTGACCAGCTCATAGTGACCTTCCCAGCCTTCGTACCAGAAACCGTCATCGTAACCTGAATTGCCGTCAAATGAGATCTTGAACCAATCCTTGTAAGGCGAATCCCATTTCTTTTCCTTTACGTCCTGAAAAGCCCAGAAGCCGCGTCCAACGTGATTAAAGACACCATCAAATAAGATCTTGAGACCGGCATCCTTAATGGCTTTGCAGACAGTCTTAAGATCTTCGTTCGTTCCGAGCCTGGGGTCGACCTTCATGAAATCCTGAGTATCGTATCCGTGGTAATCGCAGGCGAACAGAGGATTGAATAATACGCATGTCGCACCGAGTTTCTTGATATGGGGGATAAAATCCAATACCTTCAGTAATCTGTGTTCTTCGGGAGATCCGCCCTTCAGAGCATCACAAAGCCCCAGAGGGTAGATCTGGTAAATAACTGATTCATCAAACCACATGTAAAAATCTCCTATCAGCAGAAGCCCTTTGACCTGGCAAGTTCTGCTCTCTCCTTATTCTTACCGCCCAAGGCGATCTGTTCATCGATGAACGTGGGATGGGCAGCTATGAAATCACTCATGTATTTATCGGGATCAGCAAGGAAGCTCATTACGAGATCATACTGAGCCTGATCGATTATGTTCTGATCCAAAGCCTCCTTGAACAGTCCTCCGTCTATTCCGACGAGAGTTGACATCGATACACCGAGCTTTTTGAGGACCTCTTCCCCGCCCTGATGTCTGTCTACTACAGCAACGGTATCAGTGATCTTAAGTTCCTGGATCTTAAGTACGGGGATCCAGGCTCTCTCGTAACTGGAAGCCTCTGTGATCAGATCAGCGATATGAAGAGCTGTCTTGCCCTTGAGGACGACGTCACTGGCATTAACCGTCTCATGGTAGTTGGAAGTGCTGTATACAGCGGTCATGTCCTTGTAGATGGTCAGATGAGCCTTGCCCAGAATGTATGCAGGAACCATTGAGAAGATAAAATCCCTTCTCTCGCCGCCTGAAATGATGTCGAACTTGTATTTCCTGGCCTCCGCCACGATGCAGTCTATTACATTGCGGTATGAGGGAGATACATGATAAAGCCCGTAGAGAACGCTAAAGATCTCCTTGGGTGCCGTGAGGCGGTTTTCTGCAATGCTTTTCTCTATAAGCTTTAAGACCTCGCCTGCGATCTCCTCATCGTGGAGCAGGAAATGTGTGTTGATATAGAAAGGTCCCAGCTTGCCTGATGTATACCAGAAAGGCTGGTCTGCGGGTGCTACTCTAACTGCATTTGTCTTGAATAGATCGGTAATAATCTGATTGATCATAGTAAACTCCTGATATTTAATAGAACTATTATAACATTGATATAGTATCTTATATTTTAAGAAAAATTAAGAATTTGAAAACAAATCAGAAGAAAAATCCGCCTATGGTAAATACGGCAAAGGAGATGAGCCAGGCAACGATGCACTGCCATAACACGACACCGATCGACCACTTGACTCCCATTTCCCTGCGGATGGCTGCGATCGCTGCAACACATGGCGTATAGAGCAGAGAAAATACCAGTAACGAGATAGCTGAAAGCGGCGACAGAGCGCCAGATACATTCTCGGTGAACAGCACCCTCAATGTGGATACAACGCTCTCCTTTGCGATAAAACCTGTGATGAGAGATGTTACTATCCTCCAGTCGCCTAGTCCTATGGGAGCCATGACAGGAGCGATAAATCCGGCAACTACAGCCAGTATGCTGTCCTGCGAATCAGATACCATATGGAAACTGAAGTCGAAGTTCTTGAGGAGCCAGATAACGATGGATGCCAGAAGGATCACCGTACATGCTCTCTGAATGAAATCCATGGCCTTGTCCTTTAGAAGTCTCATGACGTTTCCTGCCTTGGGCAGCCTGTAATTGGGAAGCTCCATTACAAAGGGCACTGCCTCACCTTTGAAGAGAGTATTCCTGTAAAGGAGTGCTATGAAAATGCCGGTTACGATACCCATGAGATATAGGCCAATCATCAGTAACGCTCCGTATTCAGGGAAAAATGCATCCACAAAGAATGCATATATGGGCAGTTTTGCGGTGCAGCTCATGAAAGGCGTCAAAAGTATAGTCATCCTCCTGTCCCTCTCACTGGGGAGTGTTCTGGTGGACATTACGGCAGGAACCGTACAGCCGAATCCTATGAGCATAGGTACGATGCTGCGGCCTGAAAGACCGATCTTGCGCAGGAGCCTGTCCATAACGAATGCTATCCTGGCAGCGTAACCTGTGTCCTCCAATATGGACAGGAAGAAGAATAAGACGATAATTATGGGCAGGAAGCTCAGAACGCTTCCGACACCGTTAAATACTCCGTCTATTACAAGACTATGGATGAAGGGATCTGCGTTTACCTTGGTAAGTGCCTTGTCGGCCAGAACTGTCAGTTCATCGACACCGAGTTCGATCAGATCCTGAAGCACCTTGCCGATGACGTTAAAAGTCAGGAAAAAAACAAGCCCCATGATGCAGATAAAAGCAGGGATGCCGGTAAACTTTCCGGTCAGGAATCTGTCTATCTTCTCGCTCCGTTGTCTCTCCCTGCTCATGAGAGGCTTTTTAAATGTCCGGGCACACACTTTCCTGATAAAGGAAAAACGCATCTCGGCTATTGCCGCATTGCGGTCTAAGCCGCGCTCGCTTTCCATCTGCAGGATCATGTGTTCCATCGTATCGATCTCATTCTGATCGAGCTTGAGACGTTCTATTATCTGCTGGTCTCCCTCGATCATCTTGTTAACAGCGAACTGGACCGGGATGCCGTTTGACGTGGCATGATCCTCAATAAAATATGTCAGTGAATGGATCAGCCTGTGGATCGCTCCTTCATGGTCATTCTCATCACAGAAATCCTGCCTGCCGGGCCTCTCCTGATATTTTGCGATATGCACCGCGTGATCGATAAGCTCCTGTATACCCTGCTCTTTTGCTGCAGATATGGGAACGACCGGAACTCCCAGCAGTGCCTCCAATGTATTGATGTCAACGCTTCCTCCATTGGATCTGAGCTCATCCATCATGTTGAGCGCAACTACCATAGGTATGTCCATCTCCAGCAGCTGCAGCGTGAGATAGAGATTTCTCTCGATATTCGTGGCATCGACGATGTTGATTATCGCCTTGGGCTTTTCATTAAGGACAAAATCCCTGGATACTACCTCCTCACTGCTGTAAGGCGACATTGAATAGATGCCGGGCAGATCTGTAACAAGCGTATCGGGATGGCCGATTATCACACCGTCCTTGCGGTCGACAGTGACACCGGGAAAGTTACCTACTCTCTGGGATGAACCGGTAAGGGCGTTAAACAGAGTTGTCTTACCGCAGTTCTGGTTGCCGACCAGAGCAAAGGTCAGTGTTGTTCCCTGAGGCAGGGCGTTTCCGGTTCCCTTGGGATGGAATCTGCCCTCCTCACCGAGTCCGGGATGTTCGCTCCTGGCAAAAGATTCTGCATGGTGCTTTTCATCAGAACCGGACTCTTCCATAGGTTCTATCTCGATCCTCTCGGCTTCGGAGAGCCTCAAAGTCAGTTCATAATCATAGAGCCTGACCTCTACCGGGTCTCCCATGGGAGCGAACTTGATAACGGCTATCTCAGAATCAGGTATTACACCCATGTCGAGAAGATGCTGTCTTAATGCACCTTCACCATTAACGCTCTTTATCAGGGCTTTCTGACCAGCCTTAAGATCTCTTAGAGTCATTCTTACCACAGCTCCAGAGTTCCCGTCAGATCTGACAGATCGATGTTATTAGACTTACAGTAATCAGTAAGATCTCTTGTGATATCAACGGGACACGTGGGATGGATGAGGCTGGCTGTGCCAATCTCAACGGCAGATGCACCTGCGATCATAAACTCTAATACATCCTTGTAATCCATTACTCCGCCGCAGCCTATTATCGGTATATCCAGGACCTTGGAGCACTCAGCAACCATCCTGATGGCGATGGGCTTAACGGCAGGACCTGAATATCCGCCTGTATTGTTGCGGAGAACGGGCCTTCTTGTCTTTATGTCTATTACCATGCCGAGCAATGTGTTGATCAGTACAACGGCGTCAGCACCGGCATTCTGGGCAGCGAGTGCCATGGATTTGATATCTGTAACGTTAGGTGTCAGCTTGATCCACAGAGGCAGATCTGTCCTGCTCCTCATGGCGGATACGATCTCCCTGATCTGAGCGGGGTCAGTTCCGATGCTCATGCATCCTGCCTTGACATTAGGACATGAGAGATTGATCTCCAGTGCATCGATCTTGTCCTTGTGGGGATCGAGCTTTTCGATCATTGCCATGTAATCATCAAATGAATGACCTGCTACATTAACGATGACACCGGTATTAAGAGATCTCATGTAATCCAGGTCATGTTCGATAAAATAGTCAACACCCGGGTTCTGAAGCCCGACTGAATTGAGCATTCCCGATGCAGTCTCAGCAACCCTGACGCCTTCATTACCGGCTCTGGGCTTTATTGTGAGGCCCTTTGAGGAAAGCCCGCCCAGGATGGAAAGATCGTAGTATTCAGAAAGCTCGTGGCCGAAATTACATGTGCCTGATGCCAGGATCAGAGGACTCTTAAGGGAAACACTACCTACTTTTACACCAAGTCTTGTCACAGGATCACCTCCCCGTATTCAAATACAGGACCATCCTTGCAGCATCTGACATGTTCAAAGGGTACTCCCTCCTGCTCTGCTTTTTTCTTGCATACGCAGACCAGGCAGATCCCTATTCCGCATGCCATTCTCTGTTCCATGGAGATATAGCATTTCAGTCTCTTGGCTTCAGCCCAGGAGCCTACTGCTTTCATCATGGGAACAGGACCTACACAACAGACGATCTGATCTTTCTTGAGATCTATGGTATCAAGGCCTGCAATGCATGTGCCCTTGATGCCGTAATCACCGGAATCAGTAGTTACGATATAATCATCGGATGTCAAACAGATCTGGGACTTGTCCCTGAAGCCCTGGACCATGGTGACATCCTTGCCTGATGCTCTTAATGTCTCATAGGCAAAATTGATCGGAAATACGCCTGTTCCTCCGCTGACCAGGATATAGCTGTCAGATGAGAGGTCAAATCCGTTGCCCAGGGGGCCAAGGACGTTTATGACCGTTCCCTCGGGGATCGAAGCAAGTTCTCCTGATCCTCCGCCTACGATCTTGATCCCGATATTAAAAGTTCCATTTTCTTTGTCTGTTGAAGCGATACCGAAAGGTCTTTTCAGGAATCTGGAACATGAAACATTAACGAACTGGCCGGGAATTGCCTTTTGGGCGATCTCAGGACAATCAATCGTCAGATAAGCGGTGTCCTGTGTGAGCATCTCACGCTTTAACACCTTACAGGAATATTCTTTGTTCATACGTATTTACGGTCCTTCAGAGCATTATTGAGCTTGGTCCTCATATCGATTGCTTCATCTCTTGTTGCCTGGGCAAAGTCAGCAGGAGCCAGGTCCTCCCTCTTCTTCCATGCGCACATGAGGCTCCTGGAAGCATTTACGATGGATCCTCTGCCGTCAGCAGTAAATGAAGCAACTGCAGCATCAGGACCTGCACCCTGCGCACCATAACCGGGAACGAGGATGAGGTTGTTAGGCATGAGCTTTCTGATCTCGACTGCCTGTTCGGGCCATGTGGCACCTACGACAGCGCCAACTGATGAGAAACCTTCTTCACCGACTAATTCACTTCCCCAGCCGTTAACGAGTCCTGCCATGGCTTCATAAACCTTGCGTCCGTCAGACAGTTCCAGATCCTGCAGGTCACCTGCAGAGGGATTGGATGTCCTGACAAGCACGAAGATGCCCTTGCCGTCTCTGGAACATACATCGAGGAAAGGCTTTACGCCATCGATGCCCAGATATCCGTTGACTGTTGCGCAGTCCATGTCCATCATGCTGGAGGACGTACCGTCTATGAGTTCCGTTGATCCCAGGATGCCTTCGGCATAAGCAGTCGATGTAGCACCGATGTCATTTCTCTTGCAGTCGCCTATTACGATCATGCCCTTTTCCTGAGCATATTTAACTGTCTTATCCAGGACCTTAAGTGCTTCGATACCATATAATTCATAGTAAGCAAACTGGGGCTTGATCGCGGGAACGATATCATATACGGCATCTATCAAGGCCTTGTTGAACAGCCAGATAGCATGCGCTGTTGCTTTCTCCCTGTCATCCGGAAATTCAGCCTTTGCCTCTTCGATCAGATGTGCGGGAATATAATCAAGCTTGGGATCGAGGCCCATGACAGTAGGGTTATCAAGTTCTGCGATCCTTCTGACAAGTCTATCAGCAAAGTTTTTCATAAGTGATGTTTCCTCCCATTACCGTATATAATGTCTCGCCATAGAGCTTCCAGCCGTCATAAGGCGTGTTCCTGCCCTTTGTGAGCATCTTGTTCTTGTCAAATGTAAATTCATTTTCGATATCAAATACTGCCAGATCTGCATCATCGCCTATCTCCATGCCGCCTCTGCCAAGTTTCAGGATATCAGAAGGATTGTGGCACATCAGATCCATGAGTCTGTCCAGAGTGATCTTGCCAGTCTTTACGAGATATGTGTAGCAGAGTGCAAAAGAAGATTCAAGACCTACAATGCCGTTCAGTGCAAGGGAGAATTCGATCTCCTTTTCGTCCTGATGATGAGGTGCATGATCAGTTACGATAGTATCAACAGTACCGTCAATGATCGCCTCTATAACGGCTTCAACATCTTCCCTGGTTCCGAGAGGCGGATGCATCTTGTAATTAGCGCTGTAATCAACACAATAGTCATCGGTCAGAGTAAAGTAATGAGGGCATGTCTCGCATGTAACCTTGACTCCCCTGGCCTTTGCATCTCTGATCATCCTCATGCCGCTTTTTGTGCTTACGTGGCATAGATGAACAGGCAGTCCAAGATATTCGGCAATGATTATGTCACGGGCTATCATAACGTCTTCAGATGCGGAAGGGATGCCTCTGATGCCAATGGATGTGGATACAGGTCCCTCATTCATGGCGCCGCCTGATAATGACTTGTCCTCACAATGGTTCAGAACGGGAACGTCAAAGTCTGAGCAGTATTCCAGCACCTTGCGCATGAAGCCTGCAGTTGAAATGGGCTTGCCATCATCAGATACGGCAACGATGCCCGCCTCTTTCATGAGGCCGATCTCGGAAAGCTCCTCGCCCTTCAGGCCCTTGCTGGCTGCACCGATGGGATATACCCTGCAGTTGCCCACTTCCTCAGCCCTCTTGATAATGCTGGCAACAATGGCCGGGTTATCAACAACAGGATCTGTATTTGGCATGCAGCATACGCCGGTAAAACCGCCCCTTGCTGCAGCACGGGTGCCTGAAGCAATGTCCTCCTTGTATTCGAGGCCGGGTTCTCTCAGATGAACGTGCATGTCGATCAGTCCGGGAGTTACGAGAGCACCCTTAACGTCAATGATCCTGTCTGCCTGATCGTCGGGATACTTCTCACTGAACTTGCCGTCAGCGATATAGATATCACGCTGTTCCTTGCCCAGGTAATTACAATTCTTAAGTATCAATCTCATAATTCATTCCTCCTTGCCATGAGCAGGTAGAGAACAGCCATTCTGACGGCTACACCATTTGTTACCTGCTGATTGATCACTGACTGATCGCAGTCGTAAACTTCCGTGGGAAGTTCAACACCGTGATTGCAGGGGCCCGGGTGCATCAGGAATGCATCAGGCTTTGCCGCTGCCAGTGCTTCCTTTGTTATGGCATAGAACTTTGCATATTCAGATACGGACGGGAACAGTGAACTCTTCTGCCTCTCCAGCTGAACTCTCAGGCCCATGACCGCATCTGCATCCCTGCAGCAGTCGATAACGCTGTCTGCTACCGTAACTCCCATCTCTTCGATGCCGATAGGCATCATGGTGCGGGGGCCGTAAACGGATACCTTGGCACCCAGTTTGGAAAGTCCTATTGCGTTGGACCTTACTACCCTGCTGTGGTAGATGTCGCCGCAGATAGCGATCTTCTTGCCTTCGAACGAATCGAATCTCTCATACATGGTAAGCATGTCCAGCAGAGCCTGTGTGGGATGTTCGTTCATTCCGTCACCGGCATTTACAACTGAAGCATTGAGATAAGGTGCTATAAAGTGAGGAGCTCCGGACTGATTGTGTCTCATGATGATGATATCAGTCCCCATCATGTCTATGGTCCTGGCTGTATCGAGCAGGGATTCGCCTTTGTTTACGGAGCTTCCCGAAGTGGAGATATTAGCTGATGCAGAACCCATGTACTTGGATGCCAGTTCGAATGAGAGCCTTGTCCTGGTGCTGTTCTCGTAGAATAAGGTCACTATGGATTTGCCCTGGAGATGAGTTGTCTTTTTATTGCCTGATTCGATAACCATCTTCATCATCTTGGCAGTATCCAGGATCTCCATGATCTCCTCGGCCGTAAGCTGTTTCATGCCCAAAAGGTCTTTGTTCTTAAGTCCCATATCAACCCTCCTTGTTACAGAGCAGAACCTCTGTGTTGCCGTCAACTTCCTTGAGGTTAACCTCTATGCTCTCAGACTTGGAAGTAGGAACATTCTTGCCTACATAATCCGCCCTGATGGGGAGTTCTCTGTGTCCCCTGTCTATCAGGATGGCCAGCTGGATCTCATCGGGCCTGCCCATATCAAAAATGTTATCGATTGCTGACCTTATGGTCCTGCCGGTATATAAAACGTCGTCAACAAGTATGATCTTGCTGCCATTAACGTTAAAAGGAATGTCAGTACTGTGGACTACAGGGTGTGAAGACAACATTGACAGGTCATCCCTGTAAAAAGTGATATCCAGTATTCCCATGGGAACCTTGACGCCCTCGATCTCTTCGAGATAGTCCTTGATGAACCTGGCCATAGGAACGCCTCGTCTCTGAATGCCGATCAGACAGACGTTGTCCAGTCCCCTGTTCCTCTCAATGATCTCGTGGGAGATCCTGATCAGGGCTCGTCTGACGGCAGCCTCATCCATTACAACATGCTTGACGGATTCTGACATAGTATTTCTCCTGTTTAATCCCATGAAAAAACCGGGATGATATGTTATCCCGGTAATATATGTAAAATCTACCTATAGCTATATATGAGTTATCCGCAAATCTTACAGTCTCGCCGGGCTGTTTAAAGACATCTATAGGATAGTATTTCTGACATCCAAAATCAAGTCAATATTGACCCTGATCAGACGGATTTTGCAGGAACGATCTCCATGGCAAAATAGGCTACTTTGCTTGCTTCATCGGCACCATATACGATGCGGTAAGCATAATCACCGTAAACGGTATAATTACCTGTGCCGTCGAATTTGGACAGAGCCGTGGTCGCCATGTTATAGCAGTCTTCTGAAGACAGATCGCTATACACAGCATCCAGGAAGCCGGCAAAATAGAATGACATGAATGAATAGTTGGATACCCTGTCATCGTATTCAACGATCGCCCTGAGCAATGTGAGCTTGCCGTCGAACTTACGTGACTGTCCCTGGATAGCAGCACCGAAATGAGGATTTACCAGTTTCTCGAAAGAATCAAGATAAAAACCGTTCTTTGTTACATCGAATATCTGTGACTTATCAGAATCACCGCTATTATGGATGTACTCGACATCATCGATATCCATGTCGAATTCAGAGAACAGTCTCTGATACATGTCAGCAGCCTTGAACCTGACGCTGAATTCCTCGTAGTTAAAAGGCATAGCGGGATTTACTGCTATGGGCAGGATGAAATAGATCAGAGCTGATATGGTGACTAGGACTGCAAGTATGAGACAGATAGGTATTACAGGATCAAATCCTGATGTCTTATCCTTCTTTTCCTTTGCAGAAGACTCTTTCTTCTTATCCTTTATCTTTTTGATCCTGGAACTCTTGGAAGCGTTGAGAGTCTCAAGCGCTCTCTCATATTCGTTTTCATCTAATATCTCCAGATCATTATGCTTTTCAGGTTCTGCCGCCATAATATGCCTCTCTTTCGTGGTCATATAGATTATAATTTATTTTCGCTTGCATACAACTACAAATATCATTCATAATATATATACCGAAAGGAGATCATCAACATGCCTCACATACTTGTAACTGGGGGATCCAGAGGGATCGGACGTGCGATCTGCGAACTCTTTGCAGAGCGCAGATGGAATGTATCCTATCTTTATAAGACCAACGAGACGATAAAGTCCGGCAATATATTCCCCATAAGATGTGATGTATCCCTGCCTGATGAGGTGTTTGATTCCGTTAAGTCCGCTGAAGAGAGATTCGGAAACATCGATGTTCTGGTAAATGCTGCAGGCATCAGCATAAACGGCCTTTCCACTGACTACTCGTTTGAGGATTACAGACATGTTATGGATACTAATTTCGGAGGGTTATTCAATACGACCCGTGCCGTTATCCCTCAGATGGTCCACAATAAATCCGGCATCATTATCGCCATCTCATCCATGTGGGGCAAGACGGGAGCATCATGTGAATCCCTGTATTCAGCATCAAAAGGCGCAGTTGACGCATATGTCAGGTCTCTGGCCAAGGAGCTGGGTCCGTCGGGTATCAGGGTAAATGCAGTATCCCCCGGATGCATAGATACGGACATGATGAAATGCTACAGTTCAGAGGACAAGGATGCCCTGATCGAGGAAACTCCACTGTCAAGGATCGGAAACCCGTCTGATGTTGCCGAAACAGTGTATTATCTGGCCAGTGAAAAAGCATCATTCATCACCGGTCAGATCATAGGCGTAAACGGCGGATTTCTCATATAATACAGTACTTTTGCACCAATTATACCTAAGTCTGAATTTGTAAATAAATGTCAGACATATTATAATATTCTGGTATATGTCATAATTTGGAGGAAACTATGCCCGTACTTAACAAATACTCGAAGGTATCCCCCGATATCGAAAGATTATCTCAGTATTGCATCAATGAAAAGATCGATCCCGAACTCTATTCAAAATACGATGTTAAGAGAGGTTTGAGGGATCTTAACGGAAAAGGCGTTCTTACAGGACTCACGGAAGTATCCGAGATCGTCGCATCCAAGGTTATAGATGGCAAGACAGTTCCATGCGATGGTGAGCTCTACTACAGAGGCATCAACGTAAAGGACCTTATAGGCAATCTCGCTCCCGAAGATCATTTCGGATTTGAGGAGATCGCATTTCTGCTGCTGTTCGGAAAGCTCCCAACCATTGATGAGCTGAACGGCTTTTCAAGGATCCTGGCTGAATACAGGACCATCCTGCCCAAGAACTACGTCAGGGACGTAATCATGCAGAAACCGAGCAACGACATCATGAACAATCTCGCCAGAGGTGTTCTGAACCTCTATGCTTACGACCAGAATCCCGACGACCAGTCCATCCAGAACGTTCTGAGACAGTCGCTGGAACTCTTAGCTTTCTTCCCCATGATCTCTGTTTACAGCTATCAGGCAAAACAGTACTACAACGACAAGGGTTCTTTTATCATTCACAGGCCTTCACCCGAACTTTCCACGGCCGAGAATTTCCTCTATATGCTCAGACCTGACAAGAAGTTCACTCCCCTGGAAGCAAAGATCCTCGACATAGCTCTGATCCTGCACGCTGAGCATGGCGGCGGTAATAATTCCACGTTTACAACTCATGTCGTATCCAGTTCCGGAACAGATACATATTCCTCTGTTGCAGCATCGCTCAGTTCCCTCAAGGGACCCAAGCACGGCGGTGCCAATATCAAGGCCATGAGGATGTTCCAGGAGATAAAGAGAAATGTTTCTGACTGGACTGATGACGAAGAACTGAAAGCTTATATCGAGAAGATACTCCATAAGGAAGCTTTCGATAATGCCGGTGTTATCTATGGAATGGGACACGCTGTCTATTCCATATCCGATCCCCGTGCCCTGATCTTTAAGGACTACGTTGAACAGCTGTCCAGAGAAAAGAACCGCATGGCTGAGTTCGAATTCTATACCAAGGTTGAAAAGATATCCGCAGAACTTATCGCCAAGGAACGTAGGATCTTTAAGGGCGTATCTGCCAATATCGACTTCTACAGCGGATTTGTTTACAGCATGCTGGGTCTTCCCGTTGAGCTCTTTACTCCCCTGTTTGCCATCGCCAGGATCGCCGGATGGTCAGCTCACAGGATCGAGGAGATCAACAATGCTGGCAAGATCATAAGGCCCGCATATATGTGCGTTCAGCCCAGACAGGAGTATATTCCCAGAGACAAGAGATGATCAGGCTCCGATAAGTCCCGTTATGCCAAAGACGAGGACGAGCAGACCCAGTACTATCCTGTAGATCGCAAATACGTTGAAATTATGCTTCTTGATGTATCCCATCATGAACTTGATTACGAACAGACTGACAAAGAATGCAGAGATCATCCCAATGAGCAGGATAACGATCTCTGCTCCTGTTACGTCACCCTTGAACTTTACTATCTTGAGCAGTGATGCTCCAAGCATGACTGGAACAGCAAGGAAGAATGTGAATTTCGCTGCACATCTCCTGCTTATCTTCATCATGAGAGATCCAACGATGGTGGTTCCGGATCTGGATGATCCCGGGAATACCGCAGCGATCAGCTGGAAGATACCAATGAAAAGTGCATGCTTATACGTTATCTGACTGATCTTTGTAATCTCAGGTTCTATCTTTTTTTCTGCCAGGATCTTTTCAGTGATAATGAAGATGATACCGAATACGATGAGTGCCAGCGAGACTACCAGATAGTTATAAAGATGCTCATCCAGCCAGTCATCCAAAAATACGCCGACAATTGCTGCAGGAATGCATGCAACAAGGATCTTGAACCACATCTGGAAGATGTCGACCTTGACGAATCTGCCGAATCCTTCCTTGGACAGAGGCCTCTTGTTATCCTTGGAACCGAAGGGCCAAAGTTCCTTCCAGTACAGCAGTATAACCGCGCAGATCGCTCCAAGCTGGATCACTACCAGATACAGATCGAAGAAATCCTTGGATACATTCAGCTTAAGGAATTCATCTAAAAGGATCATATGACCGGTGGAACTTATTGGCAGCCACTCAGTGATGCCTTCTACGATACCGAATAACAATGCGATCAGATAATCAATAAAACTCATAAAAACTCCCATAAAAAGTCAAACGGTTTAAGCTGTTTGCTATATTTTATTATTTGCTCAGCATGAGTTCAGGATTAAATGGTTCTCTGTTCTCAAGCATTACAAACACTATTCGTGCTATTTTTCTGGTCAAAGCAATTATTGCT
>JAFWFV010000044.1 GCA_017515465.1 Clostridiales bacterium | reverse complement strand
TGCATCAAAAGATGTAAGTTAGATGTAAGTTAGATGTAAACAGCCCATTTAGAGGTAAATCCAAATGGGCTGAAATGCTTTATTTTATTGGGTTTGCAGGTTTTGCCAAAACAAAACGTTACGTCGTGGGACGCATCGTCGGGAAGAGCAATACATCGCGGATGCTGGGGCTGTCCGTCAGCAACATAATGAGGCGGTCCACACCATAACCGATGCCGCCCGTAGGAGGCATACCGATCTCAAGAGCATTGAGGAAATCCTCGTCCGTGTGGTTGGCTTCCTCATCACCTGCAGCGAAGGCCGCATCCTGAGCAGCGAAACGCTCACGCTGATCGATGGGGTCGTTGAGCTCTGAATATGCGTTGCACATTTCCCATGTATTGATAAAGAGCTCGAACCTCTCTACCTTCTCGGGATCTGTTGGCTTCTTCTTTGTGAGAGGAGAGATGGCGATGGGATGATCCATGATGAAAGTAGGCTGGATCAGGTTCTTCTCGCAGTATTCCTCGAAGAAGAGATTGATGATATCGCCCTTTGTGTGACGGTCCTCAAACTCGATGTTATGTTCCTTTGCCAGTGCCTTGGCTGCATCGTCGCCATCTACCTGATCGAAATCGATGCCTGTGTACTTCTTGATGGCGTCGTTCATGGTGAGCCTCTCAAAGGGCTTTCCAAAGTCGATCTCGATATCACCATACTTGATGAGTGTCGTTCCGCAAACCTTCTCTGCCAGATATTTGAACATAGACTCAGTCAGCTCCATCATGCCGTAATAGTCGGTATATGCCTGGTAGAGCTCCATCAGGGTAAACTCGGGGTTGTGTCTGGTATCAACGCCCTCATTACGGAATACACGTCCGATCTCATATACTCTCTCGAGGCCTCCGACGATGAGTCTCTTGAGGTAGAGTTCCAGTGAGATACGGAGCTTTACGTCCTCGTCCAGAGCATTGTAGTGGGTCTCAAAGGGACGTGCAGCAGCACCGCCGGCATTGCTTACGAGAATGGGGGTCTCGACCTCCATGAAGCCTCTGCCGTCCAGGAAGTTCCTGATCTCCTTGATGACCTGTGATCTCTTGACGAATGTATCCCTGACCTCAGGATTAACGATGAGGTCGGTATATCTCTGTCTGTATCTCGTATCCGTGTCCGTGAGGCCGTGGAACTTCTCAGGAAGGATCTGAAGGGACTTGGACAGGAGTACCATCTTTGTTGCATGGCATGAAACCTCGCCCGTCATGGTGCGGAAGATGTAACCCTCAACGCCAAAGATGTCTCCGATGTCTGACTTTTTGAAATCAGCATAGGCCTCGTCACCGATGCCGTCCTTGGATACGTATATCTGGATCCTGCCTTTGAGGTCCTGGATATTGGCAAAGGAAGCCTTGCCCATGACCCTCTTAAAGAGCATCCTGCCGGCCAGTTTTACATTGACGGGATGAGCATCGAGGATCTCACGGCGCTCGTTATAGGCGGCCTTAACAGCCTGACGGTAAGCAGAGATTGTATCGTTGTCAGCATCGTCAGCGGGCTTTTCGATCTCGGGCTCCTTGTAGTCCTTCAGGAGTTCCTTCTCCTGTTCCTCGTACAGCCTGACGGCATCAGTGGTGTGATGCGTCTGGTCGAACTTTGTGATGACGAAAGGATCCTTGCCTGCAGCCTGCAGATCAGCGAGTTTCTGCCTCCTGACCTTAAGAAGCTGTCCTATATCCTCCTGGGGTACATTATTCTCTGCCATATTGATCCTCCTTTGATGTTTAAGCCTTTTATAATGCAAAAAGCGCGAGTTTGAAAATTCGCGCTTCAGTAAGACCGGCAGTATTCAGTCTGATTACTTACCGATCTTGATGATCTTGTATTTGAGGTTGCCTGCAGGAGTGATGACCTCTACAGTGTTGCCCTTCTTCTTGCCCATGATGGCAACTCCGACGGGAGACTCCTCTGAGATCCTGTTCTCGAAGAAATTCTCCTCGTTCTGACCTACGATAGTGTATGTCTCCTCTTCCTTTGTCTGAAGATCTCTCAGGGTTACAGTGGAACCGAAGGATACGACTGTCTTAAGGATCTCATCGTCCTCGCTGACCTCGGCGTTCTTGAGGAGTTCCTCGATCTCGTGGATACGGGCCTCGTTCTTAGCCTGAGCCTCACGGGCATCGTCGTACTCAGAGTTCTCTGAAAGGTCGCCCTGTGCCCTGGCCTCTTCGATCCTGGCACCGATCTCAGCCTTGATGGTAGTCTTACGATTGGAAAGTTCTTCCTGCAGTTCTTCGTAACCTGCACGGGTAAACTTATTCTTCTTCTCTTCAGCCATTGTATTAACCTCTCCTGTTAAAAATGCTTATAATACCAACGCGTATTTTATCATTATCTCGCGGTTCTGTCATTCTCTTTCTGGATTACGTCGTGAGCGCCGCCCTCGATGATGGATGTGGAGGATACCACAACAAGTCTGGCCTTGTCCTGGAGTTCCTCGATGCTGGATGATCCGCATGAGCACATTGTTGCCTTGATCTTGGCCAGTGATGTGTCCAGATTGTCCTTCAGGTGGCCTGCATAAGGAACATAGGAATCAACGCCTTCCTCGAAAGCCATTTTGCCGCCTTCTCCGCCGTCATCGTATCTCTGCCAGTTGCGTGCCCTGTTGGAACCCTCACCCCAGTATTCCTTGACGTAGGAACCGTTAACGATGAGCTTTCTCGTAGGGGATTCATCGAACCTGGCGAAGTATCTGCCGAGCATGAGGAAGTCAGCACCCATTGCCAGAGCCAGTGTCATGTGGTAGTCGTGAACGATGCCGCCGTCAGAGCAGAGCGGAATGTACATTCCTGTCTCCTCAAAATACTTGTCCCTGGCCTCGGCTACTGCGAGAACGGCAGAAGCCTGACCGCAGCCGATACCCTTCTGCTCTCTGGTGATACAGATGGAACCGCCGCCGATACCGATCTTGATAAAGTCTGCGCCGCAGTCTGCCAGGAACCTGAAGCCCTCGGCATCTACAACGTTGCCTGCACCGACGGGGATGTCGGGATAATTGGCCTTGATCCACTTCAGGGCTCTCTCCTGCCATACGGAGAATCCGTCTGAGGAGTCGAGACAGAGGGCGTCAGCACCGGCCTCGATCAGGGCAGGAACTCTCTCCTCGTAGTCTCTGGTGTTGATACCGGCACCGACGATGAGCTTCTTTTCGCTGTCCAGGAGCTCATAGGGGTTAGCCTTGTGGAATTCGTAGTCCTTTCTGAAGACGAGGCCTACCAGCCTGCCATTGTCATCTACGATGGGGAGCTGATTGATCTTGTTGTCCCAGATGATGTCGTTTGCAACCTTAAGTGTTGTTCCCTCAGGAGCTGTTACGAGCTTCTCGATGGGGGTCATGAACGTGGATACCTTCTCATCCATGGACATACGGCTAACACGGTAGTCTCTGGTGGTGATGAGTCCTACGAGCTTGCCCTCTGCCGTGCCGTCCTCAGTAACAGCTACAGTGCCGTGGCCCTTCTGCTCTCTGAGCTTCAGGATATCTGCCAGTGTGGCATCGGGAGATACGTTGGAATCGGACTCAACGATGCCGGCCTTGTACTTCTTGACCTTTCTGATCATGTTGCACTGTGATTCAACAGACTGGGACTGGAATATGAATGACATACCGCCGCATCTGGCCAGTGCAACTGCCAGTCCGTCATCGGATACTGCCTGCATGACTGCTGATACCATGGGGATGTTGATCTTGAGCTTGGATTCTTCCTTACCCTTCCTGTATTTACAGATGGGTGCGGACAGGTCTACCTGGTCCGGTGTGTTCTTCTCAGTCGTGAGATTTGGAATTAAGAGATACTCGCTGAATGTACGGGATTCCTGCTCAAAGATCTTAGCCATAAAAAAGCCCCCTTAATAAAATATTTGGTTTATATTAGCACAGTTTACCTACGTTGTGTATTACAAAAATAAAAAGGGGCACCTCCGACGGAAATGCCCCTGGATCTGTACCGTTAGGGGAAGATCATTCCTCTGATTCTTCCTTCTCCTCAGCCTCTTCTGCAACCTCTCCCTCTGCCTCGGGCTCAGCCTCATCAGCAGCGGGGGCGGGAGTCGTGATCTCGTCAGCCATGATGACACGCTTGGATGACTCGGGGTCGAACTTGGTTCCGCACTTGAAGCAGAAAGCGTACTCGAGGTTGTTCTCCTGCTTACATGCAGGACAGAGCTTGAGGCCCTTTTCAAAGAGGATCTTATGCTTAAGTTCCTCGATATCCCTATAGAGCTTGGTTACGGCGTCACAACGGTTGTTGATGTCCTTTGTAACGTCTACGTTATTGTCCTTATACTGGCCATAGTAGAGACGGCCGATCTCATCATAATATCTCTTGATAGAAAGGTTCTTGTCATTGATTGACTTCTCATATCCCTGTATAACCTTAGCCTTGGAGTCAAAAAGTGCCATTACGTTCACCTCCGTAGAAAATTTAACACTATTTCATTATACATCATTTTCACAAAAACAACATCAGGAATTGGACTCTTTTAGTGCAATTATTACATCTCTGATGGCGGCCGCCTGCTCGAAATCCAGGTCCTTGGCAGCCTTCTTCATGTCCTTGGTAAGGCGTGTGATCATTGCCTCGCGCTCCTCACCGGTCAGTTTGCCCCTGACCTCACCGTCGTTGATCAGTGCATCGATATCGAACTTCCTGTTCTTAACCTCGGATGCAGCGCCTGAGATAGTCTCGAAGACATCCTGGACCTTCTTGATGATCGTCCTGGGAACGATGCCGTGTTCCTCATTGTACTTCTCCTGGATCGACCTCCTCCTGTTCGTTTCGGAGACCGCCTCCATGATGGAATCAGTAATCTCGTCACAGTACAGGATAACGCGTCCGTTGGCATTTCTGGCGCATCTGCCGATGATCTGGATCAGGGACCTGGTGGATCTGAGGAAGCCTTCCTTGTCCGCATCGAGGATCATGAGGAGGGATACCTCAGGCAGGTCGATACCTTCACGGAGCAGGTTGATGCCGACTATTACGTCTATCTCATCGTTTCTCAGTTTGTTCAGGATCTTCATCCTCTCCATGGTCTTGATGTCGGAGTGAAGATATTCGACACGGATGTTCTCCTTGGACAGAAATTCCGTCAGATCTTCCGCCATCTTCTTGGTGAGGGTCATGATCAGGGATTTCTCGCCACGCTTCTTGTTCTCGGACAGTTCGTTGAGGATATCCTCGATCTGGCCTTCAACGGGACGGATGAATATCTCGGGATCGAGAAGTCCAGTAGGCCTGATCACCTGCTCTACGGTGCGGTCACTGTGCTGTTTTTCGTAATCGGCAGGTGTCGCAGATACAAAGATGGTCTGGCCCATCCTCTCTTCGAACTCATTGAACTTCAACGGTCTGTTATCGAAAGCGGACGGCAGACGGAACCCGTACTGGACCAGCATCTCCTTGCGGGCATGGTCGCCGTTATACATGGCACTGACCTGGGGTATTGTCTGATGGGACTCATCTATCAGGAGCAGATAATCCTCAGGGAAGAAGTCCATCAATGTACAGGGAGGCTCTCCCTCCTTCCTGCCGGATATGTGTCTGGAATAGTTCTCAATACCCTTGCAAAAGCCCGTTTCACGCATCATGTCGAGGTCGTACCTGGTCTTCTGTTCCAGACGGTAAGCCTCTACGAGCTTACCTTCCTCCCTCAGTTCGGAAAGCCTTACCTCCAGCTCCTCCTCGATGGTATCCAGAGCCCTCAGGAGCTTCTCCCTGCCAGTTGCGTAATGGGATGCAGGAAAGATCTCCACAAAGTTTTTGGAATACTCAGTCTTGCCCGTGATCCTGTCAACAAAGCTGATCTTGTCTATCTCGTCACCGAAAAAGCTGATCCTGGTAAGAGTGTTCTCGGAATCGGGTGTATAGATATCGATGACGTCTCCCCTGACCCTGAACGAACCCCTGACTGGTTCAAAATCGTTCCTGGCATACTGGATATTTACGAGTCCTGCCATGACCGCTTCGGGAGTTATATTCTGCCCCACCTTGAGGTTTACCATCAGCGATTCATAGTCTTCCTTGTCGCCGATGCCGTAGATGCAGGATACGGATGCAACGATTATGACGTCATCCCTGGTCAGGAGCGATTTCGTCGCTTCGTGGCGCATCCTGTCGATGTCGTCGTTGATGGAACTGTCCTTCTCGATATATGTATCGGTGGATGCGATATATGCCTCAGGCTGATAGTAGTCGTAATATGAGATGAAATACTCAACAGCGTTATCGGGAAACAGTTCCTTGAGCTCTGCATAGAGCTGTCCTGCCAGTGTCTTGTTATGAGCCAGGACGAGAGTCGGCTTTCCGATCTGCTGGATGACATTGGCCATGGTAAAGGTCTTGCCCGAACCGGTAACACCCAATAGTGTCTGGCCTCTGGATCCGCTCCTGATGCCCTCAACAAGAGATGCTATCGCTTCAGGCTGATCGCCTGACGGCCTGTATTCCGATACGAGATTGAACATCAGATGAATTCTACCTTGGGACGGAGTTCCTTAATGAGTGAGAATGAAGGTGCCTTTGTACCCTCGGTCATGATCTTGGCAGATGCGACGGCCATGGCAAATCTCATGGAGTCCTCTGCTGTCCTGCCGTTCTCCTCTGCGGCGACGAATCCTGCGATCATGGCATCACCTGCACCTGTTACGGAAACGATGGGCACATCCAAAGCGGGACACTTCAGGCACTTGCCCGTGCTGTCACGGTATACTGCGCCCTGGTCAGCCAGTGCTACCACTACCTTGGTAACGCCTTTATCTATTAATGCTTTTGCAGCTTCATCCCCTGCCTCGAATGTGGGCTCGATCCCGAGCTCCATGTGATTGCACTTGATGAAGTAGGGCTTGGCTGCAGCAGTCTCTTCAATGAACTTTCCGGAAGGATCCGTAAAGACCTTGACGCCCTTGGCACTGAAATATGTAATCCAGTCTGCATAAAGGCTCTTGGGCGCTCCCTGGGGAGGTGATCCTGCCAGAACGAGGATATCACCTGAATTGATGATGTTGGTGAGACGGAGCTTAAGCTCTGCTGTCTGTTCAGCTTCGAACTTGGGACCTGCCTCGGAGAGCATCGTTCTCCTGCCGTCGGGATCCGTTATGATGGAATTGGTCCTGGTGGACTGCTCGGAATAGACTGCGATGAGATTGAAGTTCTTTTCCAGGAGCTTGGTCTCGATGGTACGTCCGACCGTTCCGCCGAGGATCGCACATGCAACACTCTTGCCCTCAATGCTCTTTGTAACCTTGGTTACGTTCAGGCCTTTGCCGCCTACATCACGTCTGACGACCTTTACAAAGTTCTTGGCACCGGCCTTGACCTCCGTATCGATGGTGAGGTATTTGTCGAGTGCAGGATTAAGTGTTACTGTATAGATCATTTTTTATCTCCTCCCAGAACGGATTTGGTGATGAATGCGTTGCCTCCTATGACGACGTTCTTGCCTATGACGGTATCGCCTCCGAGGATGGATGCATTGGAGTAGATCGTCACATTATCCTCGATTGTAGGATGTCTCCTGGTCCCTCTCAGGCTCTGCCCTCCTCTGGTGGACAATGCTCCGAGGGTTACACCCTGATAGAGCTTTACATGTTCGCCGATCACTGTGGTCTCACCGATTACGATACCTGTTCCGTGATCGATGAAGAAATACTTGCCGATGGTCGCACCGGGATGGATGTCGATACCGGTCAGTGAATGTGCATGTTCGGTCATGATCCTGGGTATGAGAGGTACGCCCTGCTTGAACAGTTCATGGGCAACGCGGTATACAAAGATCGCATAGAGACCGGGGTAGGAAAAGATTATCTCATCCCTGCTGGCAGATGCGGGGTCGCCCTCGTATGTTGCCTCAACGTCAGTGTTGATGTACTCCCTGATCTTAGGTATCTGCTTCATGAATTCGATGGCCATCTGATCCGCTACTACCTTTGAATCCTCCATGTTCATGTCATTGAATCCGTCAGCATAGATCAGTACATTGGAGATCTGTTTGCTGAGGTTAAAAGTAATATCCTCGGCGAGCATCCTGATCTTGTTCTCCAGCGTATAGGATCTGTATGAAGCGCTGTTAAAATAACCGGCAAAAACGATGTTCTTAAGCTTCTCCAGTATGTCGATTATCACGTCCCTGTCAGGGTGGATATAGTTCTTGGATTTGTCTATCGTTCTGTCCTGCTTATAATCGGCGAGAATGTCATTTACGATGTTCTCGATATTGGAATTGAAACCGTCTGCCAAAATAATATCCTCTCTTCTGATGAACTTAAAACTTTTTTATACTTTATCATATTCCGGAGGATAAAAAAACATCCCGGAAGTAATTCCGGGATGCTTGTTAACAACAGTTTGATCAGCAGTTAATTAGAAAAGGTTAACTGACTTACCCTCTGCATCGAAGATCTTCTCTTCGCCAGCAACAACGTAAACGTCACCGCCGAGCTTAGCAGCCTTCTTCTCGATAGCCTTGTAGTCGATCTGCTTGCCGTTGAACTCGAAGATAACCTTACCGAGCTTCTTAACAGGCTTCTTAGCTGTCTTCTTAGCAGCGGGCTTCTTAGCTGCAGGCTTCTTAGCTACTGTCTTAGCTGCAGGCTTCTTAGCTGCGGGCTTCTTAGCAACAGCCTTCTTAGCTGCGGGCTTCTTAGCTGCTGCCTTAGGAGCTGCCTTAACCTCAGCCTTAGCTGCGGGTGCTGCTACTGCAGGAGCGTCTGTCTTAACTGTCTTGTCAGCAGCCTTAACCTCTGCTGTCTTCTTTGTTGTATTAGGCATAGTGTAATCCTCCTATTCGCCCTAAAAATCTTTAACACAACTGAACCTTATACTTATATCGAATTTATGTCAAGTTTTTAAAAAATCTTTTGTGCAAATAACATCATTACAACGAAATGCTTTTGGCGTTTTTGTGTATAACACACATCAATTTTTGCTTTTCGTTTTTTGATTATTATTCTCCTGTTTTTTGCGTTCCAACCAGGGCAGAAAACTCTCGTGATAAAGTATCGCCAGAACTGCAGCAAAAGGTATGGATAAAAGTATTCCGATGGAGCCGAATAATTTGCCTCCGATAACGATCGCAACGAGTGATAAGAACGAAGGAATTCCGAGTGTGTTTCCGAACATCTTCGGCTTGACGATGTAACCGTCGATCGTCTGAAGAACAAGTGTAAATGCAACGAAGATAACTGCGTATACAGGTTCGTTCAAAAATAGTACCAGAGCACCTACGACACAGCCCACGATAGGACCGAAAGTAGGAAGGATATTCGTTACTCCTACGATGACTGAAATGAGCGTTACGTTAGGAAGTCCTGCTATGATCATGAAGATCGCATTTGCGATTCCGACACCCAGTGCCTCGAGGAGAGTATAGCTGATATATTTTGAAAATATATTGCTGCTCCTTCTCCAGAATTCAGTATGTCTGTCGTACTGTTTGTCAGTGAGGAGTGCATGTCTGAACTTTGCTATTCCCTCGAATAATCTCTTCTTGCCTCCGAGGAAATATACTGCCAGGATCGCACCTACAAAGATGTTGGATGCGACCACGCCGAGACTCATGAGAGTGCTCATCGCAGATGCAACATTATGAGTAGTGCTGGTGATGAACTTATCCACTTCATCATACATGGTATCTGTCCATGTCTTGGCACCCAGCTGTATACCATATTTTGCTGCGAACTGATCGAGCTTTTCAAGGTTGGTCTGAATGGTGGAATTATAGTTCTTGGCATCACTTACAAAGTTGGAGACACTCGTCAGTACATCAGGCAGTACGAACCACAGGAACAGTCCGATGAGAGCCAGAACGACGATTATCGCAACGATGACTGAGATGACATTTCTCAGCGTCGGTCCCTTGATAAACCTGAATACCCTGTTCTCGAAAAATACAACAACGAGATTGACCAGATATGCAATGACCACTCCGATGATTATCGGAGACATAAGATTAAGAACTTCCGCGAACCAGGAAAGTATAGATCCGAAATTAGACAGGACCACGTATGTAACGACGCCTATTATAGCTGCGATCGAATACGCTCCCCACCTGTTGCTTGCATACCCACGTATCTTATCCATGGGACTATTATAAATACATTTCTGAAATAAATAAAGAAGAAAAAACCGCTTCCTGTTGGAAGCGGTTAGTGGAATTACTTTCTGATTCCGAGCTTTGCAATGATCGCTCTGTATCTCTCGATGTCGATCTGTGCAAGGTAGTCAAGGAGACCTCTTCTCTTACCTACCATCATCAGAAGACCTCTTCTGGAGTGGTGGTCACCCTTGTGTGTCTTCAGGTGTTCGGTAAGGTGGTTGATCCTTGCTGTGAGAAGTGCGATCTGAACCTCAGGGGATCCTGTGTCGCCCTCTGTGAGCTGATAAGTCTTGATGATCTCAGCCTTATCAATACCTCTGCCCTTTGCCATGGTAATGTCCTCCTGTTATTAGTATTCACCTGTGACTGAGGAATAGGTTGGAGTGTCCATATACCTAAGTCACGGCAGTGAACAAGATAATAACACAGGAACTGCCTTATATCAAGCAGGTTTTAAATAAAAGAACGGTCACTGCCTTTTTTCGCTTTTCTGATGGTCAGAGTGTTAATGTAACTGACGTCGATCAGATCCTCAACATGTTCTTCCGGAACACTGCCGTCGAGATATACCGTGATCCAGTTCTGTTTGTTCATATGATACGCGGGAATGATACCCTTTTCATGCACGAGAGTATCGTGGAGCGCCATGTCCGCGATCTTAAGATTGATCACACTGATGACCTCACAGGATGTATCCCCGGGATCAAGTCTGTCCCGCCTGACATCCATGATCAGAGCGAACCATTTCCGGTTGCCCTCATGGCGGAAGACGGCATTGTCATCATACTTTACCCAGGGATACTCAGGTCCGACTCCGTACCTGTTCCTGATATATTCTGTTATCTTCCTGCGCATCGGTCAGCCTTTGTTCCTGATGTATTCATCAATGGCCTTTGCAGCTGTCTTGCCTGCACCCATGGCCAGGATAACGGTAGCTGCACCCGTTACGGCATCACCTCCGGCAAAGACGCCTTCTCTCGATGTCTTTCCGTTCTCATCAGCCGCAATGCATTTCCTCTTTGTGATATCCAGGCCTTCCGTTGTGGAAGCGATCATGGGGTTAGGAGATGTTCCCAGTGCCATAATGACGGCATCCATCTCCATCTCGAATTCGGAACCTTCTATCGCAACTGGTCTCCTCCTGCCGGATTCATCGGGCTGGCCCAGCTCCATCCTGACGCACCTTAAAGCCCTGACGAAATGGTCTTCATTCTCCAGTATCTCAACGGGATTCGTAAGGAGTTCGAACTTTACTCCCTCTTCCTTTGCGTGATGGACTTCCTCTGCTCTGGCAGGGAACTCCTCCTCACTTCTCCTGTAGACGATGGTAACCTCTGCACCCAGTCTCAGCGCCATCCTGGCAGCATCCATGGCGACGTTTCCGCCTCCGACTACTGCGACCTTTTTTGCCCTGAATACAGGAGTAGCAGAATCCTCCCTGTATGCTTTCATGAGATTGGTCCTGGTCAGGTATTCATTTGCAGAAAATACGCCCTTTGCATTTTCACCGGGTATCTTCATGAACATGGGAAGGCCTGCACCTGAACCGATGAATACGGCCTCAAAGCCTTCCTCATCCATCAACTCATCGATCGTGACTGACTTGCCGATAACAACGTTGGTCTCAATCTTTACTCCCAGGCTCCTGACATTATCGATCTCCGCCTTAACTACGGAATCCTTGGGGAGCCTGAATTCGGGAATTCCATATACCAGTACTCCGCCGGCTTCGTGAAGCGCTTCAAAGATGGTAACGTCATAACCCATGCGTGCCAGATCACCGGCACATGTAAGTCCCGAAGGACCGGAACCTATTACTGCTATCTTGTGTCCGTTGGGGGCATTATCAGTGTGAGGCTTGATGCCATTTGTCCTTGCCCAGTCTGCTACGAATCTCTCCAGCTTTCCTATCGCAATGGCATCGCCCTTGATGCCCCTGATGCACTTTGATTCACACTGGGTCTCCTGGGGACAGACTCTGCCGCAGACTGCAGGCAGGGAGCTGGATCTGCTGATGATCTCATATGCTTTGTCAAAGTCTCTCTCTGATACCGCATGTATGAATTCAGGTATGTTGATCCTGACGGGACATCCGCTGACACACATGGGATTCTTACAGTTAAGACATCTCTTTGCCTCATCTACCGCTTCGTCCTCTGTGTATCCGAGACATACCTCATCGAAGTTCTTTGCTCTTAACTGTGCATCCTGCTCGGTAACAGGAACCCTGATCATTCCGTCTGCCATTATCTGTCACCTCCGCAATTGCCGCATCCGCCATGGTGGGTAGTGCCCTCCCTATATTCCAGGAGCGCCCTGCCCTCCTCAGTCCTGTAGAGTTTCATCCTCTCGATAGCTTCATCGAAATTAACGAGGAAACCGTCGAATTCAGGACCGTCGATGCAGGCGAATTTCACTTCGTCTCCCACCGTCAGCCTGCACGCACCGCACATGCCCGTTCCGCCGACCATTATCGGGTTCATACTGACTATTGTGGGGATGTTGTATTTCTTTGTTGTGAGGACACAGAATTTCATCATGATCGTGGGGCCTATTGATACGCACAGATCATAATGCTTTCCCTCCTTCTCCACCAGGTCGGATATCACCTCGGTAACAAGTCCCTTGCGCCCATATGAACCGTCATCAGTAGTGATGTAGAGATTCCCGCATACCGCACGCATCTCATCTTCGAGGATCACCAGGTCTTTGGTCTTAGCACCTACTATTACATCTGCTTCGATGCCATGCTCGTGAAGCCACTTGACCTGGGGATAGACAGGAGCCGTTCCAAGACCTCCGGCTACGAATAATATCTTCTTTTTCCTGACCTCTCCGATATCATCTGTTACGAGATCGGAAGGTCTGCCCAGGGGACCTGCAAAATCGTGGACGTGATCACCTTCATTAAGATCCATGAGCTTATATGTGCTGGCACCCATGGTCTGGACTGCTATGGTAACTGTTCCCTCATCCCTGTCGTAATCGCATATCGTAAGAGGAATCCTCTCACCGTCGGCATCGACCCTGACTATAACGAACTGGCCTGGCTGACAATAACGTGCGACTCGTGGAGCTACTATGTCCATCATGAATATCGTCGGATTGAGAACTGTCTTTTTCCTGATCAGATACATAAGAACCTCCGGAGGATCATATAGTATTATTCAATGATATCACAATCTCCAGGGTTTTTATTCTCATTCTCAACCCTGTATTCGTTCTGTCTTACAGCCTCCCTGACCACATCATCGTAACCGGTGAGCGCGGCAAAAGGCGAGAACTGGGCAGCCCTGTCATGGACCGGCATGGGCGGCAGATCGGGATACTGAGGTCTGGAAAGATGTTTTATGTCACTATAGTCATCCATGTCATCACCTATGCCTTGTGTCCGCCTATCTGGCGGTTACGGTCTTTTGCAGTCGCACCCTCGCTCAGGTTCTTTGCTTTCAGCACCGCATTCTTTCCGTGCTTATGTTTGATCTCCAGCATGGCTTCCTGAAGAGCCCTCTCCCTGGACATTTCTTTTTCCTCTTTTTCACGCTGGTCATCTTTCTGTTCCAGATCGAAGATGCTGATCTGTTTATTGCCTGATGGAATGTCCTCTTCGTGAATGACGTTTTCCACAGCCAGAACGATCCTCCTCGCCAGAAGTTCCCTGTTGATTATGCGGTCAAAGAGTTCCATCGTCTTTTCGTTCATCAGCTTCGTAGAGGATGTGTATCTGCCCAGCTGTATACTGCCGTGTGCGGGCTTGGGGACCTCACGGCCGTAATAGTCACTGACCAGCTCCCCTTTATATTTTCCGTCTGCAAGAGATTCCTGATCGTAATTGATGGTGAGCACGATCTGGTCGGTCACAAGTCCTTTGTCAACAAGATCCAGGGAGAGCATGTCGCTCATCTCCCATACGATTAGACGCGTGTGTTCCATGTCCGTCGGATTCTGCAGGACCTGCCCTGACGATATGCTGTTGGTCGAAGGTTTATATGCCTTTACATCCGAGATCCTGGTCGGTTCTATCCCCCATGCGTGGTCTATCAGGAGCTCAGTGTTCTTTCCGAATTCCCTGTAGAGCATTCCCGTTCTCTTACGGTCCAGGGATGCACGGGCGATATCACCCATGGTAAACATTCCCAGATGTTCCAGTCTCGCGGCAGAGCCCTTGCCCACTCTCCAGAAATCAGTAAGAGGTCTGTGGGTCCAGAGCTCGTCCTTGTATTTCTGTTCATCCAGTTCTGCGATCCTGACGCCGTCGCCGTCCGCAGGGATGTGCTTGGCTACTATATCCATGGCAACCTTGCACAGGTACATGTTGGTACCTATGCCTGCAGTTGCGGTTATTCCCGTTTCCTTGAGGACATCGCTGATCAGCATCCGGGCAAAGTCATGGGCATTGGTGTTATAGATCCTGAGATACTGCGTCGCATCGATAAAGACTTCGTCTATGGAATATGCAAATATATCCTCAGGAGCCACATACTTAAGATAGATCCCGTAGATCTTTGCGCTTACATCCATGTAGTGTTTCATCTGGGGTTTGGCAACGATGTAATCAACTGCCATGGAGGGATCTGATGATATCTCGGAATAGATGCTGCTCCTGCCCGTCAGCTTCCTGCCGGGGGCAAAACGTGCCCTGTCCCTGTTTATGATCTCAACCTTCTGGACAACTTCAAAGAGTCTGGCCCTGCCTGATATACCATAGCTCTTGAGCGACGGTGAAACAGCAAGACAGATGGTCTTCTCGGTACGGGTCATGTCGGCTACGACCAGGTTCGTATCGAGAGGATCAAGTCTCCTCTCAACACACTCGACCGATGCGTAGAATGATTGAGATCTATCGCCAGATATATCATTTTTCTGTCCGGAAGACCAGATATTTACTGTCTGTTATGTGGACCGTCAGTTCGTTGCCGGATATGGATACGTTCAGCGTATTCGGATTATCACCATTGTGGAGTTCCCATGTTCCGTCTTCGTTTTCCGTTATGGTTCCGTGATACTGCTTGTCGCCGGTTATGGTAAGAGTGAAAGTCTCTCCGTCCTCTGATGAGAAAGAAGGTTCAGGACCTACGATATTACTTAATGCTTCACTGGCATATGAGGTATTGCCATCCGTCGTAACACTGTAGAACTCCCAATCAGATGTAATAGTCGCCTGTTCCTGCTCCTGACCTGCCTGATCGGCATTATCTCCTCCTGCTGAGCAGGATACTGCAGATATTGCCATTACCGCAGTCAGTATCAATGCGCAGATCTTTGCTAATGACCTTTTCATATCAAACCCTCCTGATGTTATGCAGCTATTATAACATCAGGGATGTCTTTTCTCACTGTTTCCAGGGCCTGATCTTGCCCAGCCAGCCTTTTTCCTTCCAGTACCTGTAATCCGTGTATTCCGGGTTCTGTTTTCCGAGTTCAGTCTGCATCATCCTGACGGCATAAAACTTCGCCTTTGTGCTCAGCTTGGTATGTGCTCTTCTGCTGTAGTCAACAGCCAGCATCCTGTCCGCATTTCTGCGCAGTTTTGCCTCCATTGCCCTGCGTTTCTTTTCCGGGATATTATCCCATTTGACATCGCTCATCAGCCTGAAAGATATGGTCCTGATACTGCTTACTCCCCACCAGGACAAGCTGTCCCTGATGTCCTTTGCTGCAGACGTGCCGCCTGCCCCAAGGCACTGAGTGATCACCACTGCTCGTTTGCCGAACATCTCTCCTGCAGGACGGTGAGGCATCCACCTGTAACCCAGATGATCCAGCATGGCTTTCATTGCACCCGTTGCGTGGAAAACATATGCAGGAGATGTGAACACCAGAAGATCTGATCCCAGGAGCGCTTCCTCTATCTTCTGAACATACTGCGCATCCTTGCATAGTTTCTCACCCTTCCCAAAACATGTAATGCAGCCCATGCAAAAGCCCGGACAATCCCTGGGGAAATAGAATTCCGTTATTTCAGCCTTGTCCCTGAACTTTTCCAGGAATATCTCCTTAAGTCTGTATGTGACGCCTTTCTTTTCTGTTCCGTTAAATACCGCTATCTTCATCTTATCTTTCTCCCGTATAGTTTATTGAACTGTCTGATGTGCTGTTCCAGAGTAATAAGTGATCCCTCTTCCCTGCCCGGTTCCCGGTCGCAGACGGTCAGGAGGAAATATATGGGGGCATAGAAATGCAGTGTCATGATATCCACGTTATCCGTAGTGAGGACGCCGCTATTTACCATCAGACCCAGGAGCATTCCCTGGTAGGACAGTACATCATCTACATATTGTTTCGTGTATGCGGCTGCGAGGTCGCTGCTACTGAACTGCTCTATGGTGAGCATCTTACGGAATCTCCTGGTGTGATCATCGTGAAGGAAAAAGAGGAACAGTTCCTTTCCCAGCTTCACCAGACCGTCCTCATCCAGCATCCTGTAGAACTGTGCATCAACAGAAGCATCAGTACCGTTGATGTCCAGCGCTGCCGCCTGCTGAACGAACCTGCCTTTCATGTCATCGATGATCGCATCAAATATCGCCCGCTTGTTCTTAAAATGCTTATAAAGCGACGGAGCCTTGATCCCTACCCTGTCTGCTATGTCTCCCACAAAGACGTTGGCATATCCCCTCTCGGAAAAGAGCGTCAGCGCCTCATCTATTATCCTCTGCTTGGTATCCATGACTAAACCTCTGTATATCCGGATCTGCCTGGCTAATTCAAATTAGCCTTTCAGGACATAGTATAGGCTAATCGTAATTAGCCGTCAAGAGGGATTTATATTTTCTTGAAAAAACTTACATGGGAATTGAGTTCTGAATAACCATTCCTCACGTAGAATCTGTAAGAGGGTTTGTCATTATCCGTCTGCAGAAAGATGCCGGCTGCGCCTTCCTTTTTGACGTCTTCCTCTATCATCTGCAGGAATCTCGAACCTATGCCCTGTCCCTGGTATTCAGGATCCACGAACAGCTCATCAATGTTGTAATTGGTGCCCTGCCACCAGTGGCGGATGCTGCCTGCTGAAACAGCAATAAGCCTGCCGTCTTTGATCAATCCGTAATTAAGCGCATTATATGCCCCGGAGATATCCCTCATATATGCAAGGAGCTGACCGTGGTCGCTCCAGTCATCGTTCCAGGGATCCCCTGCGAATGCTTTCCTGTAAAGCTCTGCCATCTCTTCCAGAAAGCTGCCGTCCAGCCTGATCATTTCTTCCATGGTTTTCTCTCCCCCGGCAAAAGAACATGTGCCTATTATTGTAGTTAAATGCAGGTTTTTGTTCTATAATAACAATACTAATTATATAAGTATGAGAAAATATGTCTTCTTTTTTTGATTCATATACCGATAGAACGATCCACTTGCAAAAAGCGAATAAGGTAACGTGCTATGCGTTATCGCTCCGTGCATGATCATATGGACAGATCCGCAGACCGTCGAATAGCCGCTAATTCAGCATTCCTGTATTTCAGGATGATCCTGGTCACGCTCGTCACTCTATATACGTCCAGAGTAACACTGAAAGTCCTGGGAGTTGACGATTTCGGGATCTATCAGGCTGTGGCAGGAGTAGTTACGTTTCTGGCTTTTCTCAGCAATGCGCTTGGGACCGGCACTTCAAGGTTTATCACCTTTGAAATGGGCAAGGAAAATCCCCGCCTGGGGTCTCTGATCTCAACTCTGCGTACTGCACACATCGTACTGGGCCTGATCATCGTTGTCCTGGGAGAGATAGTAGGTCTGTGGTTTATATTCAACAGGCTCATAATTCCCGCAGAACGTTTCGATGCAGCGGTATTTGCATTTCATTTCTCCATGATCGGTACTTTTTTTCAGATAGTACAGGTTCCATATAATGCTACGATAATCGCTCACGAGAAAATGATCATATTTGCTCATATAAGCATTTCAGAAGCTTTGATAAGGCTATTGATCGTATTTGCCCTTAATCTGTTTTTCTTTGATTCTCTCAAAGTGTATGCCGTTCTCATGTGCATCTCCTCGTTACTGGTGTTCCTGATCTACCGTATCTACTGCAGAAAAGTCTTTCCGGAAACACGGACCAGGTTGTCATTTGACAGGGACCTTTTCAAGTGCGTTGCATCTTTTTCCGGATGGAGCCTGATCTCGAGTTCAGCATCAGCATTGACAAATCAAGGCGTTACCGTCGTTACGAACATGTTCTTCTCCCCGGCTGCAGTAACAGTCAGATCCCTGGCTCTGCGCATAAATGATGCGATCATCAACTTTGTCAACAGTTACCGTATGGCCGTCAATCCCCAGATCGTAAAAAGATATGCATCCGACGATCGTGAAGGTTCGAGAAAACTGGCATTAGATTCCACAAAATACACGTATTATCTTCTGCTGATCGTAGTGGTGCCTGTATTTTTTGCGATCAACCCCATACTGACCTTATGGCTGGGGGATGTACCCGACGGTCTTGTTCCTTTTGTCAGGCTGGCTTTGATCCAGGGCCTATTTCAATCTCTGGACATCTCACTATATGCTCCCATATATGCCAGCGGCAGGATCCGGGAAAATGCGATTATAAGTCCGATATTTGATTTTCTGCAGCTTCCGGTCGTATACATTCTTTTCATACTAGGATACCCTCCGATAGCACTGGCATGGGTAAGTGCCATCGCTTATGCGGTCCTTGGCATCGTCGTCAAGCCCATACTGGTTCATAAGGTGGTTGAATATGGATACGGGGAAATAATAAAAGTTCTGTGCAGATGTGCTTTGGTTACGACCTTATCGCTGATCCTGCCCGCTGCCATATCATCGATGCTGGACAGCGGATCGATATATGATTCAATTATTATAATGATATCTGCTCTTTTATCAGTTACCATTATGGTATGGATCGCCGGGCTTGAAAAAACAGCACGCAAAGAATTGACAGAGTGGGTAACAAAAGGCTTTCGGAAAGGATAAGGTGATCGTTACATGATAGAGATAAAAGACAAATCACAGTGCACCGGATGCAATGCATGTGGTGATGCCTGTCCTCAGAATGCGATCTCATTTGTTACTGATGCAGAGGGATTCTGGTATCCGGAGATCGACAGTTCCCTGTGCACGAAGTGCGGTATATGTGACAAGACATGCCCTGTGATCAATGAGGTCTCCCAAAAGAAAACCAATTATATGGAACCTAAATGCTATGCAGGCGAACACAAGAGCATCGACGTTGTCTTCTCCAGCACTTCCGGCGGCATGTTCTCCGCACTGGCCGATGTAATGTACGGTGAAGGCGGATACGTCGGAGGCGCTGTTCATAATGAAGACTTTTCCGTATCGCACTTCATCTCGAAAGACCGTAAGGATCTTGCCCGGCTGCGCCGGTCAAAAGATCTGCAGAGCAATGCAGAGGGATTCTATGCCAAAGTCCGCGAAATTCTGGAAAGCGGCTCTAAAGCCCTGGTGTGCGGATTGCCTTGCCAGATCTCAGGCCTGTTGAATTACCTGGGCAAGGAATACACCAATCTGATCACAGTGGATCTGATCTGTGCCGGTGTAAACTCTCCCAAAGTCTGGAGAAGATACCTGGATTACATTGAAGAGATCAATGGCTCGGCTATCGTATATACAGAGAACAAATCCAAGGAGTTCGGATGGAGAAACCTCACTCAGAAGTTCGTGTTTGAAAACGGTGAAGAATACTTTGATACTCAGAAGACCAGTCTTTTTATCAAAGGATATATCGGATCCCACCTGTTCTGCCGCCCCTCATGCTACGACTGCAGATTTAAAGGGTTCCCCCGGACCGCAGACATCACGATAGGGGATTTCTGGGGTATCGAGAAACACCGGAAAGGATACGACTCTGACATGGGGACATCGGTTATCCTCATAAACAACGATAAAGGAGCCCGGTTCTTTGAGACCGCCAGGAAAAGGATCAAGTGTGAGGAAAATGATCTGAAATGTGCCGTTGAAGGCAACCCTTCCCTCTTGAGATCCATGTCAGTGTTATCTGATAAAAGAAAAGAGTTCTTTGGTGATCTCGACAGATTGAGATTTGATGATCTGATCGCCAAATACGATACTTCAAAGGATCACCGTTTCAAAAACAGGATCAAGAGATCCTTAAAGTTCAACCTGCATATCATCAGGGTCACCCGTTTGAGTCCTATTGCACTCTTTCAGACGTTAAGGTACAGCGGTATCCGGAATCTGACAAAAGGCAAAGGCATCGTCTGCGGGACAAATTGCCACATAAATATAGACCGTTCTGCAAAACTGGAGTTTGACGGTATCTTTACGTTGGGACGGAAGGATAAGTTTAAGCGCAGCAAAGCTGAATCCAATCTGTACATCGGCAAGAATGCTGCACTGAAGATAGGAGGAAATTTCGAACTGGACGCCAACAATGAGATAGTAATCTTTGAAGGCGCAGAATTAATCATCCACGGTGCCAAAAACTGGTACAGTGATGCGAACAGCGGATTGCGCATCGTCTGTGGTCAAAAGATCGAGATCATGAACGACGTTGGTATAGGGCGAAACGTTACGATCCGGGATACTAACGGTCTGGGACATTATCTTAATACCGCAGGCTACAGGCCTTCCAGACCTGTTTCCATCGGCGAGAAGGCATGGCTGTGTGAATCCAGTTCAATAATGCCCGGTGTCAAGATCGGGCGTGGTGCCGTAGTCGGCGCTTACTCCCTGGTCACAAGATCCATTCCGGATCATGCAATGGCATCTGGAAGCCCAGCTGAAGTAGTCCAGGAAAACGTTCTTTGGAAGTGGTGAGATCCCAATGAAGATCCTTATCGTCGGCGGAACAGGAATAATCGGCAGTTCGGTTGCAAAGGCTGCTGCAGATCATGGCAATGAAGTCTGGATCCTTAGCAGAAAGGGTCCACACAACAGACTGGATCAGCCCAATGTGAACTACATTCAAGGTGACTGGTACGATAACAGATCTGCCCGGGAAGCATTATCAGGCGGTTATGACGTAGTCATCGATACTCTTGTTTTCAACGTCAGACATATCAGACGGTCGGCAGGATTGTCCAATGGTCATTGCAGACAATACATCTATATATCTACTGATTCGGTCTACCCTCATCCCGGAGCAAACATATCTGAAGACGATGTCACCCTTCCCGGGAAAGTGAAATGGAAATATGGGCGTGATAAGCTGAAATGCGAACAGTACCTGAAAGAGCATAGTTCTGAATACAGTTTTTACTGGACTATCGTCCGCCCTACGATAACCTTTGGTGATACCCGAATTCCCGTGGGGTTTGCTTCCAGGCGCAATACCTTCAATCTTGTGGAGAGGATTGCCAACCGCAAGCCCGTTATCCGTTTTGACGATGCATCATCAAGGCATGCCGTATGTCATGTGTCGCTATTCGGAAACGCTTTTTTACATCTGCTGTTAAATGAACAGACATCAGGGCAGTGCTATAACATCGCTGACGTCAGAGCCTGCACGTATGACGAGATATTCAGGAGCATTGAAGCGGCAGTGGGTACGAAAGGGATCTATATCCATCTCCCGTCAGAGACTATGAAAAAATACAACCCGGTCATATATGAAGATCTGATCTACGATAAGAATACTGAGTTCACATTGAACAGTGACAAGATCAGATCGATCTGTCCCGGCACTTCATTTGAAACAGATATCGGCGAAGCCATCACAAGCACGGTCAGGAATCTGAAAAGTGTCAGAACACTCGTCCCGCAGGATGATGACTATGATCTGTTAACAGATCTGATACTACTGAAAAACCTAAACAGGATCAGTACCGAAAAAGAAAAACATGAAGCATCTGAATATATTAGCGGATTTACAAAAGACTACACAGGAACCCTAAGTCAATACGAAAGAAAGTGTATAATGAATAACAAGGTCTTACTGATCAAAAGGGCACTTTGGCCTGTCAAACAGTTTTTCAAAGGAGTTATGATGCGATGATAACAGAAGAACAGTTCCTACATGACTTTAAAGATCTGCTGGAAACAGATGAATCCATTAACATGGAGATGGATCTGCTCGATATCGATGCATGGAACTCTTTCAGTGCCATGGCTTTTTTAGCCATGATAGATGAGAAGTACGGGATCAAGACCGAACCTTTTTCCGTTGCCGAAGCAGTTCTGGTCGAGGACCTGTATCACTTAGTCAACGTGTCATGATAATGGAGTATCACGATGTGCCGGCTTGTAACTGATTATCTTGATAAAACTGCAGCAAGATTTCCGGACAAGACTGCTTTTATTGACTCGGACAGGAGCATTTCTTTCTCTGAGCTACGCTCTGAAGCTATAATCATTGCAAATGCGATCATTGCCAGAGGCATTTTTAAGAGACCGGTATTGTTGTTTATGGAAAAAAGCGTGTCACTGGTCAGTGCTTTTCTGGGGGTCGCATACTCGGGAAACTTCTATTCACCCATTGATGTAACAATGCCGGATGACAGGATCATGAAGATCTTTGAAATACTGGATCCGGCGCTTGTGATCACCGACAAGAAACATTCAGATATCCTCAGATCTATCGATAATGATGCAGATACGATCTTTATCGAAGATATCAGACATGCCGTTTCATCCGAAGACACTGTCACAACTAACCTCAGCAAGGTTATAGATACAGACATCCTGTATGTTCTGTTTACATCAGGGTCGACCGGCATGCCCAAAGGCGTAATAATCGATCACCGCGCCGTTGTTGATTTCATCGACTGGATCTCTGACTGTTATGATCTCAGCGACAGGACAGTATTTGCAAACCAGGCTCAGCTATATTTCGACCTGTCGATCCAGGACGTTTATGCCCCTCTGAAAACAGGAGCAACTACAGTCCTTATCCCGAACAGGCTATACGCCTCACCTCTGCGCGTCTGGCGTGAGATCATCAAACACAGAGTCAACACCATAGTCTGGATCCCTTCCATGCTCAGCTTGTTTGCAAATCTGGATATACTCCGGAACGTGGAAAAGGCTCCACTTCGAACAGTTTTGTTCTGCGGTGAGGTTATGCCAACAAAGCATCTCAATTACTGGATAGATTACTATCCGGATGTTACGTATGCCAATCTTTATGGTCCCACGGAATGTACCGAGGCCTGCACATATTACACTCTGGACAGACATTTCGATGATGACGATGTCCTGCCCATCGGAAAGCCATGCAGAAATACTGATTCTATTATCATCAGCGAAGATGGGGATCTCATCTCCACCCCGCACTCCGAAGGGGAGTTATGCATAAGGGGAACATGTCTGAGCAGCGGGTATTATGGAGATCCCGACAGTACGAGAAGGTCTTTTGTCCAGAATCCTTTTAACAAAAACTATCCTGAGATCATATACAGGACAGGTGACATCGTCTGCTACAACGATCACATGGAACTGATCTATATCGGCAGAAAGGATTTTCAGATCAAGAAACACGGTTACAGAGTGGAACTCGGAGAGATCGAAGCCGCAGCATCTTCCGTTGATGGAGTAACAAACTGCTGCTGCATATTTGATCCTGCCGGAGAAAAGATCATACTCGTATACACAGGTGATATTAGTGAAGATGATCTGAATGCGGCAATATGCACAAAGGTCCAGGAATACATGATCCCGTCTGAGTACATTCACAGGCAGCAAATGCTCTATAACGATAACGGCAAGATAGACAGGATATCTCTCACAAGGGAATATGTGAACAATACTCCAGAGAAATAACACAATGAAGATCGGGATCATGACATATTGGAAAAGCACGTGCAACTATGGAGAGCAGCTCCAGAACTATGCGCTGCAGAAATATCTGAGAGACCTTGGTCACGAGCCTTTTCTCATCTGCTACGACTATGACAATGATACTATACGAACTCCCTTCTGCCTGAGGATACTGAAAGCATTTAATCCCGGGCAGCTCGCAAGATATTCATATAACCGGAAGCTCATCAGGGACGGCATCAGTCATCCAAGAGGATTTGAACGATTCCGGGAGAGATACCTTTCTCTCAGCAGATCATATCCAACCATTGAAGACCTTGTTTCCGATCCTCCTGAAGCAGATATGTATATATCCGGATCCGACCAGGTCTGGAATACGTTCGGCGGCGGACTGACTCATATGAAGAACCGTATCCGCGCTTTCTTTCTCGATTTTGGAAATGATGACACCATAAGAGCATCTTATGCCGCAAGCTGGGGACGCAATTCGATCCCCGATGATGAATATGGTTTTATTAAACCACTCCTGTCCAGATTTGACGCAGTATCAGTAAGGGAATCATCCGGATTGGACATATGCAGGCAACTGGGAGCAGATGACGCCCGTCTTGCAACAGATCCGGTCCTTCTGCATGATGCGGATGTTTACAGGCAGTTATACTCTGAAAGTGATGCAGGATATAGCAGTTCCAAATATCTCTTTTTCTACTACATGAATAACGATATCGACTATGACAGGACGCGTGTGATCGATTGGGCCAGATCCAAAGGTCTCGAGGTCGTGTATGTAACTGATGACTGGCATGACAATATCACAAGATCTTTTCCCGGTGTTGCCGAATGGCTGAAACTGATCGACAATGCCGAATATGTCGTGACCAATTCTTACCATTGTGTTCTTTTTTCAATTATCTTTAGAAAACGATTTGGTGTTATCAAGAGATTTGGAGAATATGCAGGAATGAACACAAGAATGGATTCAGTCTTTGAGACTTTTGAGATCGGGTCAAGATACATCGACGATTCAGGTTTTGATATCATAGAACAACCATTGGATGTGACAGTTAAAGATCATCTTCGATCTATGTGCACCCCGAAAGATATCGTAGATACATCTGTACTCAAAACAAGGAATAGGGAGGCATAATGCTCAGTATGGGTATAAAAAAAGGCGTTAAGAGAGTTCTGTTCAGTATAGATTCATCCATCGCGGATGTTATGTACAAGCGTCCCTATTTCGACCGGGAATCAAAAGCAAGAAAACAAAACCCTGACAAGATCCTTCATCTCGATCTGGTCATTACAGAGTGCTGTTCACTTAAGTGCCGCGACTGCTCAAATCTCATGCAATATTATCAGCATCCTGAAAACCTGTACTCAGATGATGTCATCAACGATCTCAGAAAGCTTTTTGAAAGTGTTTGCGTCGGAGAGCTCAAGATACTTGGAGGAGAACCCTTTGTAAATCAAAAAGTCCTTTGTGATGTACTGGATTTCCTTTCTAAGAATTATACGGAAAAGTATGACTTGATCAGCATAATCACAAATGGAACTATCATCCCAAATGCAGAGTGTCTCGAGTCGATCAAGAACAATCCTAAAACACACATCGTATTCAGCAATTACGGTGATCTGTCCGCACATCAGGATGAACTCATAAGGATCTGCACTGACGAAAACATCCGGTATTCAGTAATCGATGATTCATTTTACTGGTTCGATTTCGGTCAGCCGGTCGAATATGATGAGCCTGACATATTTGTAAGAAAACAATATAAGCAATGCTATAACAGGAAATACTGCAACACCCTGTACAGAGGCGGGATATACGCGTGTCCACGCCAGGCACATGCCATACATCTCGGGCTGATCCCAGATACAAAAGATGAATATGTCGATCTTTACGATCCACGATACGAGAATAAGGACGATCTTAAGAATGCTATTTCAGGCATTGCCAACAGAAAACAGCCACTGACAGCATGCCGGTACTGCATTGTCAGCAAATACATCCACGTTAAGCGCGGAATTCAGAAATAGGACCGTCTGTTAACCTTTTCTGCATACATAAAGCCGGTTGATATCGTACTTCCCGGGACCTGTAACGGGAAGTATCTCATCAGGATAATCAGCTCCATCTATCGCGGTAACATCTAGGCCAGCCTGTTCCAGGATCTTATCCGCATTGATCCCGAACAGCCTGACATGATCGCTCTGTCCGTACAGGCGGAGCCTATCGGCTTCACTTTTTGCATCAGGATCTTCCAGCACTTCATCAACGTCTCTGCTTACGGGAAATGAGCAGATGAATATCCCGCCGGGACGGAGGATCCTCCTGACCTCGGCAAGAGCTCTGTTGTAATCGCCAACATGTTCCAGAACATGATTGCATATCACAACATCATAGGAACCGTCAGCCAGCCCCGTTGCCTGGATGTCGAGTCTCATGTCAGTGTCGGGATTATTGAGATCGGCAGTCTTATATCTGATATGGTTACGGTCCATCCATCCTGTCATGCATCTCTCGGGAGCAAAGTACAGGATATCCTTTGACGTCAGGAGATCCTTGTTGGAACCGCACCACATGGCAAGTATACGGTGTCTGGGCAGAGAATCGCACACAGGACACTGAACATCCTGCCGGATCCCTTCGAAGAGGGACGGTTCGTAGAATTCAGGAAGCTGCCTGTATTCTCCTTCATGAAAGTTTCTGAGCCTGAATCCGCAGCAGGGGCAATACATAGTCATCTCTTCCGGATGTTTTTTCATATCTGAGCGGTATCTGAGCCATAAGAGTCTGCGGTAGAAAGCAGTCATTGCTTTCCACAACGGTCTGGGACATTTACTCTTCAGCGCATATTTTGTATTTGCTTTCATAATATCAGTGTGCATACAGGTAGAGCAGCATCACCAGCAGCTTGTCCTGTAACCTCCCTGCTGTTCTCCACAGGAGTTTCTTGTCTATCTGTTTTCCATATCCGTACCGGCAGATCCGGTACTTAAAGATCATGTGCAGGTATCTCTTGGTAAGATTTGCCTCGATCAGCTCTCTGAGAGGATCTCCCGCCAGGACCTCATCGTAATATCTGTAGAGTGCCGGATATATATACATCAATGCCTTTGCACTCTCTGACCTGTCAGACGATCCCGGATTCATGATGGACCCTGAACGGATCCTGTATATGTATACCCTCTCCGGAATGTAATGAACGCTTTGGGCTTCTATAAAGATCTTCGGAAGCAGAAGCTCATCCTCGTGGATGAGGCCTTTTTCAAAGAACAGGTTGTTTTCTGTAAGAAAGTTCTTCCTGTAGGCACCCAGCCAGATGGTCGCTACAAAATCTCCGGTCTTCCTGAGCTGCGTCTCCAGGATCTCCTTGCCCCCGTATGTCCTCTCAGTCTTTTCCAATCCGCTGTGAGAAAAGAATCCCCTGTTCTTCGGGACCAGCAGGTTCCTGGTCTCATAGAGCAGCTCGCTGTCCCACAGGATGATATCGTCAGATGTTGTTTCTATCACCTTGACGACCCCTGAGAAAAGCTCGGGGATCACCTCGTCATCCGAATCGCAGAAAAAGATATAATCACCCTTTGCTTCCATGATGCCCAGATTTCTGGATGCGGAGGGACCTTCATTCTCTTTGTGGATAACGCGTATGTTACCGTGATCTCCTGCATACTCATCTGCGATCTCGCCGGTCCTGTCGGTGGATCCGTCGTCAATGATGATGATCTCAGCCTTATCCATGCCTTCTGTCTTCAGCAGGGAATCAATACAGAGCGGAAGATACTTTTCCACGTTGTATGCCGGTACGACAACAGATAATCTGTTCCTGCCGCTCATTTTTATTTCCTCATTGGAACAGCTGATCGATCAGCCCGGACATCTTTTCACAGAACACCGGGTTGTTAGACATGCGTTCTTCTGCTTTCATGCTGCCCGTCAGTTCATCGTAAGAGGAAAGATCGTCACCGAGCTTATCGATATCCTCAACCAGAAGTATGTTGTTATAGTGTTTCAAGTATTCGTGGCATATCTTGATCTGATGGTCATCGACGTGCTCACCCAGTTTGCTGTTCCTGGGAACAACAACTGGGATCTTGCCCATCCGGAGGACTTCCATGTAGCAGCAGGGCCCGCCGTGCGTTACTACTACGCGGGCTTTCCTGATCATATCGATCATGTCATCATGGCTGTAGAAAGGCTGCCATTTGCAGTTCTTAGGTTCAATACGGGTAAAACCCAGCTGGATCACAACCTCTTCGTCATGTTCTCCTGCCCATCTGTCGATATATTCCACCAGACGGTTAAAAGGCTGTTCATGTGTTCCGACAGTAACGAATATCATCTTTAGAAAATACTCCCCAGGTTAACCGCCTTGGGATAGAACTTCTTCATTCCCTCCCACTGGACTATAAAGACATCTGCCACCTTATAGCATAGCCTACCGGTCAGAGAACGGGTATCAAACCTGTCAAATGGTTCTATGTATACCAGTTTGATCCCCATCATCTTTCCAATGTAGAAAAAAGGAACAGCAGGAGCTGCGCCGGCAGATATGATAAGGTCCGGCATCTCCTTACGGAGTATCTTGACCGCTCTGGATGTGTTGATGATCAATGCCTTGAGGCTTCTGTTGGATGGGTAATAAACATGGTAGACCTTCTCATCCTTAAGAAGGCTCCTGGAATCTTCCTTGTCGAAGGTCGCCCAGAATCTCTCCTTGTCAGACCAGTAAGGCTTAAGAATATACAGTTGATTCAAGTGTCCGCCGGCGGAACCCACCAGACACACTTTGATCTTGCTGTCGCCCATCACCGATACCCCTTTTTTTATTAGCACATTATAACAGAATAAAAGACACCATTCCATAAGGAACGGTGTCTGCAAGGATCTGTTGACGGGTCACACCTCGTAGTCAAAGCAGCTTCTAGTCTTTGTATACGGTCTGACCTTGCCGTCTGCAACTGCAACATGGGCAGGATGCGTTGCATAACCCTTAAGTGCTTCCGCGGACTCAAATAGCGAATCCAACATCAGATCTCCATTCGAGCTGGGAAGCCCTGCGGTGTTCACACGGATCTCTACGATTCCGGGAACTTTATCTATCAAGCCTTCGAGACCTTCTTTGATATCCTTCTTGATCTGAGCCTTTTCGCTGTCTGAGTACTCATCCTTGAGCGTCCATACTATTACATGTCTGACCATAGCTACCTCCAAATCTAAACGTTCGGATCAATTATATCAGTAATCGCCGGTCAGTGCTCAGGTCAATTACAGGATCAGGCGTTGTCCCTGGCTGCGTTATAGCTTGTTACAGGGGAATCACCGATGCAGATATTCTTGACTCTGTCGAGGATCTTAAGTCCGCCGTAGATCATTGATCCGGCGAGTATGCAGATGATTGCAAGAACCATAACCATCTCAATAAGTGAAAAACCCTTCTTTGACTCTGACTTCATAACCTTCTTCATTTTTCTGTTCCTCCAGTTTTTGTTTTTCCCATTCCCGTTTGGGTTTGTTTGATGATTTGATGATAGCAAGAACATATAGGCCAAACAATAAATAATGCATTGCCCATTTGATGCTTAAGCAACACAAGGATGCGGGTGTGTTGAAATTGGAGGAACTTTTTTGGAAAAATTTCCGGAAACAGGCCTGTTCATGCCTTATTAACGGTAAAGTTCATTACCCCGTTGACGGTATGGATCACGAAGAAAGGAACAGCAGCCCCAACAAGCAGATAGTTTTTCTGCCACAGTCCGAAGAACAGATAGTAAAGCGGAACAACGGCAAACTGGCTTATCACGATCAACCATCCGTATTGGTGTCCCGTATAATACAGTATCCACCCGGCAAAGTTTATCAGGATCATGAGAACTGTCAGGAACAGGAAAGTTTTTCTCCGGCGGACCCCATGGGAAACACCTTAACATCATCCCTTACGATCAGCATCAGCAGGACCATTGACAGCATGCCGAATATCCCCTGCACTGTCCCGATCCATTTGATCTCATTCTGCATGTTCATGATCGGATTGGAAGATGGCTTGATCAAAGGCATCAGGATATAAGGGATCTCCTGTATCACAAAAGCCGCTATCCCTATAAATGATAGTCCTATGAAGTAATTACCGAACAGGTGGATGAACTTTAACATCTATAGCTTGCCTCGCCTTTATATTGCTTTATCAAACGTTATATTCCTTCTGGCAATGTGCTGCATTATCGCGTCGGCAATGATCCCGTGACCCTTCTCATTGGGATGGATACCGTCTTCACACAGATATTCAGAATAATTCTTGTGTTCGAGAAAAGATGATGTGATATCTATTACTGGAATGCTGTTCTCGATGGCGATCTTAAAGACCTCGATGTTATAACGTTCATGCCAGTTTGTAATGTACTGCCTGTCATCATGCATCCACTTCAGAATGTTCTCCTCCGACAGTCCTCTGGATATATGCTTGAGATATCTGGCAGAATCGATAGGCGGAAGAGAGAGCAGTACAGGACTCTTGCCCGTTTTCTTTACCTGTTCGATCATGTATGTATAGGTAGAGGTAAAGTCCTCGATCGTACTCATGGGAAGATGCTCGCCATATGGATCCGCTGATATCTCTTTCCAGTTGAAATCGCAGTCGTTGCCGCCGAACTCCATTATCACGTATTCTCCGGATGACTCCCTGATCGCCTCCAGATTTTTCTGAAAGATCTGTTCGCCTTTGTCTATGGTGCTCCCGAACCTGGCCTTGTTCTCGATCACAACGCCCAGAGCCTCTGCACATTGCCTGTAGAAGGCAGTATCAGTCACTCTGTAACGATCATTCTCATAAATAACTCCTTTGAGAACGGAATCTCCAAATGCCAATAACGTTTCCATATGCTGTTTCTCCGTGGTTATCTGTCAGTTCAGATATCTGTCTGCGGCTTCATGATACAGATACAATGACTTGCATACATTCTGCAGTATCTCATCGTCACTCCTGCCGTTCAGGACATTGTAACAGTATTGTACCAGTCAATTAAAGTGGGCACAAAAAATTATTCTTTAATTCTTTTTTCTGCCGGTAGACACCGGCGATGTTTCCAGAGAAGTGAATTATGTGATGTCCGTAGGATATCACCGCGTATTTTACAGACTATTCATGTTTCGTTGTCCGACAGAACACACAAGATTATGACCCGCCATTCTAGCGCGCATACATGGTCATATCCTATGTATCAGAGACTGTTGAATATATGTGCTTCAAATGATAAAATGAGCGTAAGAAAGCTCAGTCCGCAAGGACGGTTGCCTTTCGTGTATGTTAATTTAACTCACCCAAAAGGAGATCCAGTCCAAATGGGTGAGTTTTTTATTTGCGCCATAACTGATTCGGTAGAGTAATCGGTAGTATAGAAATTTATATTGACTAAAACTCTACCTGGGTAGAGATTTGGGTAGTATAGATTTTTATATTGACTATTACACTACCGAAAATGTTCAGATGACCCCCTGAAAGCGAATAAGGCCTTTCGGGAAGCCTTGCCGCAGATGTGCGCGTTGTGCTTTCTTACGGTTTGCACTCCGTAGAAGGCGCACATCGAGGACTGGTTTCCCGAAAGGTCTTATGAGCGTTTTGTCCTATTTGCTCAATCAAACTTTTGGGATCTTTTCTGTACCTGAACGCATTCTTGTATTGAAGTGTTTTGAGCTCCACATGAAAATCATCATGTTCGTGAGTACATATCATAAAACCTATAAGCAATATCTAATATACTCGTTCGTCACAACTTTTTCGCGAAACAAATCGCGCCTTCAAGCTTGTCGTAAGGCGGATAATTGTCGATCGGCTCGTAACCGCGTTTCGTGTATAAGCTGACGGCTTCTGTCATCTGAGGTCTGGTCTGCAGGACCGTGCGTTTAAATCCGAGTTCAAAAGCCTTCTTCTCAAGTGCATCCATCATCGCCGAAGATATATGGTTGCCTCTGTATTCGGGATCGACCCAAACTCTTTTGATCTCGACATCAGAATCCGAATAGGCCTTTAATCCGGCGCATCCTACAGCGACTCCCGAGACGGAAGCTATAAGAACATCAGATATACTTGCAGATATGTTATACGGGACAAACGCTTCTCTGTTCTTCAGACCGCCGACCAAATTGCTGTAGAATTCTTCTGTCTTCAGATAGAACTTTTGGAAATCTTCGTTATTGCCATCTGTCCATTTATATTCTATTTCCACAGCTTACTTTACTCTTCTCTTGTCTGTGACGTAAACCTCTGATACGCCCTGTCAATATAAGGTGCAAACGCGTCATATTCTTCCCAGCTGAACTTTACTGTAAAGCGTTCCTTCCTCAGACCGGACTCAACAAAGGATTCATAATCCCTGCTGAAATCACCGCATCTGTGCGCTCCTGCATCGTGAAAGTAGTCATCAATAAACGGGAGAATTCCCGCGGCGAAATCGCTCCTGGAAAGCTTCTGGTCACACACGCTGTCGAGGAACTCACTTCCGGTAAGTTCTCTTCGCTTCACCTCTGCACAGTACTTCTCAATATCTTCGTCTTCTGCAGCAAAATAGCCATGATCAATTATCCATGTCAAAAGCAGTGCCACATCATTGCCCGCAAGTTCATAGATCTCCTGATTGTCATCACCGTCCAGATTCTGCGGATCCTTATTGTTGGTCCTGCAATACACTTCACATGCATTGTCCCACAGCCACTCTACCTTATAGCGCTGCATACCGCCTGACACCACAGTCTCAGCCATCGATACGCGTTTAGCTGAATAATTCTGCTTCGCCTTCAGCTTTAATCTGATTCCGATAATGAGCAGCGGCAGTGCTACAACAATGAAAAAGACGCATATCAATTTGACTGCATCAAGCGAATCTTTGACCGCCCAGGGCAGAAGCACAGCAAGAATGACGGCAAGTCCGCCGCCAAGAATAAAGCATAGGGTACTAGCTTTATTGAGGTCTCGATTATACATTCCCTTACCTTATATGCTGGATCAGATTAATTCCAAAACCGGACTCGGACACCAGAATTGCAGATTTTGCACTACCTGTCTCGGTAATCTTATCGCCAAAGAAATTCTTAAATCCGCGGGAAAGCAACATCTGATATGCTTCCTCAAAATCATCAACATTGATACGGATAGCGATCATGTCACGGGGCAGCTGCATCCCAGGCTGTGAAATATCAAGGCAAAAACCATTTGCATCCTTCATGCGGATCCCTTCAACGTTCAGGTCACCGATCCCTGTCGGATTGTGTCTCTTCTCAAAGCCCAGATCTTCGAAAAGCTTAACTACAGACTCTGCATCATTAGTAATGATCTGCGGATTAAATGTTGTAATCTTCATATTGGTTTCTCCCTTCCAAATATCTGTTAAATTACAAATACAATTATACTCCTGTTCAAATACTAAACGAAATCTTTCCGGAAACAATCACTTCAATGATTTCAGATCAACCAGCACCCAGTCGTCAGTGATCAATTCATACTCATTACAGCAGTTCGGGCAGTACTTATTCTTCACGGGATTGAAACTCGCGCCACAGGTCGGGCACTGGATCCTCGTCATCGAGAAATTCAGGTTAATGGGTATATCTGTTCTTCTCTGGAAAGTTGCGCTGATAACGGGATGTGTATAGCTTACCTGGTCATCTTTGATCGATAGAACATCAACATACGATCTTGTCTCAACTGTAACCACACCGTTTTCTTCGCTAAAGCCCTTCAAGCCGAATGTTCCCGCATAGTTCAGATCGACGATCGCCTTGGCGATCTTGAAACATAAATGCAGGAGCAGGAACAAAAGTGTTCCTGTTACCAGAACTGATGTAAAGGCATAAATAATTGCTGATTCCGTACCGTTCTGATATGCGCTTCTCATTATGGTCTCATAAATCGGGAAATCCTTAACAAACGGCCGCAATATGAGTGCCATATGATTACCTATTTACCTCTAAATCCTTTTGTAATTTCAGGAGATTTCCCTGCCGCATTCCGGGCAGAATCTCCCGACCTTTCCCCTATAACCGCAGGAGCACTGATACTCACCTTCAGGGACGGGAGTATCCTCAGGTTCGATCCTCGTGAGGACTATATTTTCGATATGTCCGTCATTCAGATCCATCATCTCCAGGTGGAGCTTTTCGTTGCCGTACCAGGCATCTGATACTCTGTAGACCGTCTTATCGCCCTCGTACACAGTACGATCATTAATGGTGATCTTTAACTCTTCGCCTTCATGGATCGTGTATACCATTCCCATCATTCCGCCCTGGTTCAACATGAGTTGTATTGACTCCAGCACGCTATATGAAGAGGTGAGCTTTCCGTATGGAAATTGAATATATATGCCGGCTCCGCTGTTAAGTGTTGCTTCGCATGAACCGGCCTCTTCTTTCCATGTGCCTTCGAGTTTTTTGTAGTACTTATAAAGCGGATTTGCGATCGATGTCATATGTCACTTCCTGTCCTCCTGATTGGCGGGTGGTGTAATGCAATCATTATACCAAAAGCACTGTTACTCACGGCAAGAGTAAACATCAAAATTGGATAGAACATATTTTCTTATAATGGTGTAATAGCGGTGGGTGTTATCCACCGACAAAGACGGTTACCTCTATCCCTCTATGGAGAGAGGAGGTGGTGCCTGATGAGCAGCTATGAGATTCTGATAGTGGTTCTTACCATTATTGCAATTATCGTAAGTTTACTTATTGAGTACATAAAAAATGACCGTCCTTCGCCAAAAGTGTACGGTCATTATAGACATACTCTGAGGTAACCGTCTGTGGGTAACACTCTTCATGCTTAGATAATACAACATACAGTGTTTTTTTCAACAAACATTTGAGAGATGAAGTAGCCCCCACGCAAGAAATGAGAACTCCCCAGCAAGCGGATGAAGCCTTTCTGAAAACCTTATCGCAGACTGCATCAAGGAATGAATAATCCCCCTTGTTCTGCTAGTTCCGCAGGAGCTCTTCTCCGAGGACCTGTCCGACGCCAAGAACAAGGGGGATTATGAATCTGGTGCGGATGACAGGACTTGAACCTGCACGCTTGTGGCACCAGAACCTAAATCTGGCGTGTCTGCCAATTTCACCACATCCGCAAATGCTTATGGATTATACATCAAATCGCGATAACATTAAACTCCCTGAGGAAAACGAATGTCATGTAACCCGCATATATGAGGAGCATGACGGCACCCTCGGCACGGTTTACCTTGCGTCCCGTTATGGCAAAGATAAAGGATACTACCGTGACGGCAAGGCAGATAATGGCATCAGTTACGTTCTCGCGAAGGAGGGCCAGAGGAGAGATCGTTCCGGCAAGGCCGAGAACGAATAATATGTTAAAGAGATTGGATCCGATGATATTGCCCAGTGCGATCGAATTCTCGCCTTTCTTATAAGCCACAAGAGATGTTACGAGTTCGGGCAGGGATGTTCCGAGAGCAACGATCGTCAGACCGATAACTGTATCAGATACGCCGAAGAGCTTTGCAAAGAAGGTACAGGATGAAACGATCCCCCTGGAACTGAGATAGATAGCTACAACAGAGACAACGATCACCAGTATGCGCAGCAGAGCGCCCTTGCCTGTCCTGGGCTTGGAAGGCTCAGGGACGGGATCGTCGTTATCTGCCGACCTGCCCTTTTTGGAGCGGACTACAAGGAATGCACAGTAAAGGACTATGCATACTACATAGACTATGCCTTCGAGCCTGGTAAACTGCAGGTCCCAGCAGCTTACGACCATCAGCGCACTGAAGAACAGGCATATGGGGAAATCGAACTTGAGCAGGTCCTTTGGAGCCGCGATCGTTCCTATTACCGCTGACAGTCCGACGACCACCAGAAGGTTAAAGGCATTGGATCCGACAACGTTGGATATGGACAGTGAGTTGTTGCCTGCGATGGAGGATACGACTGATACGCCCGCCTCCGGACAGGATGTGCCGAATGCAACGATCGTAAGTCCTATAATCAGTGATGGAACACCCAGGAATGCAGCGATATACGAAGCCGCATCGACCATGAAGTCAGCGCCTTTGATTAGTACAAAGAAACAGAATATGAGCAGGGCCAGGTTAAGAGCTATGTCCATTATCAATCCTCGTCGAGCTTAAGTACGCTCATGAACGCTTCCTGGGGGACCTGAACAGAACCTACCTGACGCATCCTCTTCTTGCCTTCCTTCTGCTTCTCGAGCAGTTTCTTCTTACGTGAGATATCACCGCCGTAACACTTGGCAGTAACGTCTTTTCTATATGCACGGATGGTCTCACGGGCGATTATCTTGCCGCCTATGGCTGCCTGGACGGGAACCTCGAACTGCTGTCTCGGGATGTTCTCCTTGAGCTTCTCACACATCCTTCTGCCACGTGCATAGGCCTTGTCAGTGTGAACGATAAAGGACAGGGCATCCACCACGTCACCGTTGAGGAGGATGTCGAGCTTTACCAGCTTGCTCCTGTCGTATCCGGCAGGTTCGTAGTCCAGAGAAGCATATCCCTTGGTGCGTGACTTGAGCGCATCGTAAAAGTCGTAGATGATCTCATTCAGGGGCATCCTGTAGTGGAGCATGACACGCTTCTCATCGAGATATTTCATGTCCACATATTCGCCTCTCCTGTCCTGGCAGAGTTCCATGATGTTGCCCACATAGTCCTTGGGCAGCATGATGGTGGCCTTGACCATGGGTTCTTCCATGTAGTCGATCTCTGACACGTCAGGCATGTTGGTAGGGTTATCGCATTCTATTACCGATCCGTCGGTCTTATAGACCTTGTAGACAACGGAAGGCGCCGTGGAGATCAGGTCGAGGTTGAACTCCCTCTCGAGTCTCTCCTGGATTACTTCATAGTGCAAAAGGCCCAGGAATCCGCATCTGAAGCCAAAGCCCAGGGCAGCAGATGTCTCCGCCTCAAAGGAGAGTGCGGCATCGTTGAGCCTGAGTTTTTCCAGGGCGTCCCTGAGATCACCGTACCTGGCGCCGTCAACGGGATAGAGTCCGCAGAATACCATCTGCTGGATGCCTTTGTAGCCGATGAGGGGCTCAGATGCAGGTTCATCTGCCAGTGTTACCGTATCGCCGGGAGCAGTATCCCTGACGTTCTTTATCGAGGCGCAGATGTAGCCGACTTCGCCTGCGAGGAGCTCATTAAGAGGTGTATAACCGCCCGGGAAGAAAGCACCCAGTTCAGTAATGGTGAATTCGGCACCCGTATGCATCATGCGGATCCTGTCGCCCATCCTGACCTTGCCTTCTGCGACGCGGCAGGAAACGATAACACCCTTGTATGGATCGTATTTCGAATCGAATACCAGCGCTCTCAAAGGCTTTTCAGTGTCGCCTGAAGGAGCGGGGAGATACTTAACGATACCCTCCAGCACCTCGTCTATGTTGATGTCGTTCTTGGCCGAGATGCAGGGCGCATAGGATGCATCGATACCGATGTCGTCCTCTATCTCCTGCCTGACCTCCTCAGGTCTGGCGGAAGGGAGATCGATCTTGTTTATAACGGGAAGGACCTCCAGATCAGCATCCACTGCCAGATAGACGTTTGCCAGTGTCTGAGCCTCAACGCCCTGAGCCGCATCTACTACCAGGATCGCACCATCGCATGCTGCCAGGGATCTGGAAACCTCATAGTTGAAGTCCACGTGACCGGGAGTGTCGATGAGGTTCATGGTATATGTATTTCCGTCTGAGGCCTTGTAGCTCATCCTGACAGCCTGGGACTTGATGGTTATTCCGCGTTCACGCTCGATATCCATGTTGTCCAGGATCTGGGATGTCATCTCTCTCTTCTCCAAAACGCCCGTATGCTCGATAAGGCGGTCGGCCAGGGTCGACTTGCCGTGATCGATGTGGGCGATTATGCAGAAATTTCTTATCAGTTCATGTCTTTCCATTAATGGTCAATTCTCACGATCACAGTAATTTGATTGCGTTGAAGGGGAACAACCTGATAACGGCAACGCCCTTGATCCTGTCAGTCGTGAAGGGACCCAGGGTCCTGCTGTCGTTACTCTCGGGACGGTTGTCTCCCATGCAGTAGTATTCATTTTCGGCGAGGGTTATCTCATCGTAACCATGCTCTACGCCGTAGCTCCTGACCGTTGTTGCCGTTCCGGGAACCAGATATGTCTCGTTCAGGATAAAGAACTCATCAGAATCCTTGGGTTTGATGTAAACCTGACCCTCGTCGATCCTGACTGTCTCACCGGGGAGGCCGATGACTCTTTTGATCAGATATTCGGACTTGTCGTATCCGTACATTCCCTTGCCGTCCAGGACGACAATGTCGCCACGGTCGTAGTTATTGAAGTATGTGGAGATCTTCTGCGTAAAGACAACATCTCCGGAGTTCAGGGTAGGCTGCATCGATCTGCCGTAGACATCGTCACGCTGGATAACGAATATAACGAGCAGTATGCCTGCAATGATGCCGATGCAGATGGTCTTGAGCCAGTCCAGTATCTCCTCGGCAACGGTCTTTTTGCGGCTGACCTTCTTCTGCCTGTTCCTTCTGGATTCCATGTACTGGCGCCTGAGCTCATCGGCCTCAGCCTCTGCCTCATCTGCCGCCTGCTGTGCCAGCAGGGCTTCCTTCTGAGCCTCCTCGGCAGCATCCTCACTGAATTCCATCTCCTCCAGGCTGATCAAGTCCTCAGCAGGTGTTTCCACCACAGGCGTTTCCTCAATGGGAAACACCTCGGAAGGCAGATCGTTTATACTGTCGAAGTTCTCTTTCTCGAAACTGTTACCAAGATCATCACTCATTGACGATTACTTCTCCTCATTTGAAACGCTGATTTTTATTCCCAATTCCTCGAGCTGCTTGTCCGTTACATATCCGGGAGCATCCATCATGATGTCCTGTGCGTTCTTGTTCATGGGGAACGGGATAACCTCACGGATCGTATCCTCACCGGAGAGGAGCATTACCATACGGTCAACGCCGGGAGCGATGCCTGCATGCGGCGGTGCGCCGTAGCAGAATGCATTGTACATTGCAGGGAACTTCTTCTTAACGTCTTCCTCACCGAGCCTTACCAGCTCGAAAGCCTTGATCATGATCTCAGGATCATGGTTACGGACTGCGCCCGAAGAGAGCTCGATGCCGTTAACGACCAGGTCGTACTGGTCAGCCATGATCGACAAAGGGTCGATCTCGCCTCTCTCTGCCTTAAGAAGAACATCAAGTCCGCCTGAAGGCATTGAGAAAGGATTGTGGCAGAACTCCAGCTCACCGGACTCCTCGCCGATCTCATACATCGGGAAATCAACGATCCAGCAGAATGCATACTGTTCCTTGTCCATGTGGCCGGGAACTGCTGCACCGAATGTCTTGACGAGAACGCCTGCCATCTTCTGTGCCTGTCCCTTTGTGCCTGCTGACAGCACTACGAGCGTGTCAGGCTTAAGGCCGAGTGCGGAAATGACTTCATCCTTTTTGGGAGCGACGAACTTGGAGATGCCGCCTACGATCTCTCCGTTCTCGTCAACTCTGAACCAGTATCCCTTGCTGCTTGACTGGATCTCGCAATCAGCAAGAGTCTTGTCGATGAACTTACGGCTCTCATGGAAGTCAGAGATAACTACGGCCTTGATCTCACCCTCAGCGAAAGGCGTGAACTCCTCAGTCCTGAGCAGATCAGTAGCATCAGTAACAGTCAGGTCGATACGGAGGTCGGGCTTATCGGTGCCGTACTTCTCCATAGCCTCCAGGTAAGGGATCCTAACAAAGGGTGATCCTGATGCCCTGTTGTACTTGCCGTACTTTGCAAAAACGGGAGGCAATACGTCTTCAATGATCTCGAAGACATCCTCCTGACTGGCAAAAGCCATCTCCATGTCGAGCTGGTAGAACTCACCGGGGCACCTGTCACCTCTGGCATCCTCGTCCCTGAAGCAGGGAGCGATCTGGAAATACCTGTCGATGCCGGATACCATCAGGAGCTGCTTGAACTGCTGAGGTGCCTGAGGGAGTGCATAGAACTTGCCGGGATGCTTGCGCGCCGGTACGAGATAGTCTCTCGCACCCTCAGGTGATGAGACCGTAAGGATAGGCGTCGTGATCTCCATGAAGTTGTGCTCGATCATTGAAGCACGGAGAGCTGCGATAACGTTGCTCCTCAAGATGAGGTTCTTCTTGACCTCAGGATTACGGATATCAAGATATCTGTACTTGAGCCTTGCAGTCTCGTCTGCCTCACGGCTGTGGTTAACCTCGAAAGGAAGCTCATTATAACGGCATCTTCCGAGCACCGTAACCTTCTCGGGAACGACTTCGATGTCGCCTGTTGCCTGCTTATCGTTCTTGGCACTTCTCTCTCTTACCGTGCCCTCAACGGAGATCGTAGACTCCTTTGTGATAGCCTTGAAAGTCTTCATCATTTCGGCTGTCTCGGCAACGATCTGAGTCGTACCGTAGAAGTCACGGATAACGACAAATCCAAGTTCCGATCCGACCTCACGGAAGTTCTCGAGCCATCCGGACAGCTTTACCTTTTTGCCGGCATCTCCGATCCTTAATTCTCCACATGTATGTGTACGCGACTGCATTATGTATTCCTCCAATATTCTTATTTTGCTGTCAGATAATCAGCGATCTCATCGAGCTTGACGGACGTTACACTTCCGTCATCCATCTTCTTTATGTTGACCTGACCTGAAGCCAGTTCGTCATCACCGATAACTGCGAGATAAGGGATGCCGGACTTGCCTGCATACTTCATCTGCGCCTTGAACGATCTGTTCATGAGATCAGTCTCGCATCCGATGCCGTTAAGCCTCAGATCGTAGCAGATCTTCGCTATCTTCTCAGATGCAGCATCGCTCATGCCTGCCAGATAGATCTTTACGCTGTCGTTCTCTTCAAAGCTGATGCCCTGTGCCTCGGCCTCCAGCAGGAATCTCTCGACGCCCATGGCAAATCCGATGCCGGGAGTTGCCGCTCCGCCGCAGTTCTCTACGAGGCCGTCGTATCTGCCGCCTCCGCAGATGGTACCCTGGGTTCCGACATTCTCAGATACGAACTCGAATACCGTTCTGGTATAGTAGTCCAGTCCTCTTACGATGTTGGGGTCGATCTCATATCTGATGCCTACTGAATCGAGGTTTTTCTTAAGCCCGTCGAAGTGAGCCCTGCATTCATCACAGAGATGGTCGATCAGTCTGGGAGCATTCTGGACGATCTCCTTGCCGCCGTCGATCTTGCAGTCGATCATCCTCAGGGGATTCTTCTCAAATCTGGACTGGCAGTCCTCACACATGGTTCCCACATGAGGCCTGAAATAGTCCTTGAGCATCTCGTTATACTTGTTGCGGCAAACGGGACAGCCGATGGAATTGATGTGGAGAGCGATGTTGCCGAGGCCCATGCGCTTGAAGAAAACATCCACTACGCTGATTATCTCAGCATCGATAGTGGGTCCCTCACTGCCGAATGCCTCCAGTCCGAACTGGTGGAACTCTCTCATCCTGCCCTTCTGCATCTTCTCATATCTGAAGGCAGTGATGTTATAGAACATCCTGACGGGTGAAGGCAGGGACGCCATACCGTTCTCGATGTAGGATCTTACGACACCGGCCGTGCCCTCGGGCCTCAGGGTAATGCTCCTGCCGCCCTTATCGTTGAATGTGTACATTTCCTTGGTAACAACGTCTGTCGTATCTCCGACGCCGCGCTGGAAAAGATCGGTCTGCTCAAATGTGGGGATCCTGATCTCCTCATATCCAAAGGTATGGCAAACGTCAGAAAATGTCTGCTCTGCCTTATGCCATTTATAGATCTCAGCGGGAAGTATGTCTCTCGTTCCCTTCTGCGCTGCATATCTCATAATTCTCTCCCTTTATAAATAATAATTATATACGCAAATAGGTATTATAAAACAAAAGACAGGTTACTACAAGCACGTTAGTGCTCAGAAGTGCTTATCTATCCACTTATACATCTTGCGGCGCCTGTATTCCTTTTTTTCATCACTGGTCAGATTATAGAGCATGGCCAGATCATCATGGCGGCGCATCTCTGCTTTGCGCGAAGTGTCGTAATACTGAGACAGGTCCGGCACTTTATCTATAGGATTAGTCGTCTCCTTGAACACTTTACGGAACTTCTTGAGGAACAGATACAGGAAAGCAGGTCCTGTCATCATGGTAAGAGATGTGAGCACCAGGGTGAGATAGTAGAATACCCTGTATTCAGCCAGTGACTGGGGAAAGAGCATTCCTTTGTAGGAAGCCAGAAGTACTGCTGAGATCACAGCTGCAGGCGCGATCAGCCACTTGAGGATACAAAGAATCATGGCCAACGCACGCTTAGCCCTGCTGTACGGGAGTTTTCCGCAGGCCTCACCCGTCTGGCCGTTGATGGCAAAACCGTGATAAATGCCGTCCTTCTTGTAGTTGAGAAACCATATGGGCAGCAGCGCATAGCTGTATTTACAGTCACCCACATCTATAAATCCGTCACTGAGATCCACATCATCATAGCTGAAGTTCATCGCGTCAGCACTCTGCCTGGCATATGTTTCAAAACGCCAGATCACGTTCTGTGCCATGTCGTTCGGCGTGAGATTATATCTCTCGGCATAGTATCCGGGAAGATACGCATCGTTATAGGGAACCATCTCGCTGTAGTCAAAAGGCTCCACCGCCTCCATGAGCTGCCTGTTCATCCTCTTTGATCCTACAAAGGGCACCCGTTGGAGGGAGAATTCAAGGCCACGGTCGATATTAAAGACCGTCTTTGCATTGCTTGAACGTTTGTCGTAGATAATACCCGTTCCGTAGAAATTCGCCTCACATCTTGAATCCACGAGCCAGAACGGAACATAGAGCGGTGTGAGTTTCTTGATATTCTCCTTGTCCATGAAATCGGACGGAATGTATTTATTTGTCCTGCCCCATTCCATAAACCTGGCTTCTGCATCTTCCCTGGTCAGCTTGAAGGGGATGATGAAATCAGGCTTAAACTCTTTTCTGAGCCTTCTGCCGGCCAGTGCAGGCGAACCGCAGTAGCAGCAGAAGGTAGCCGATGTATTCTCATCGGTAATGACCGTCGCACCGCAGGAATTACAGATTATCTCCTGCTTGCCGGTGTCCTCATCGATCTCAGCCTCATCATCTTTCTGCTCAAAAGAGAAACTGAGTTTGAGAACATTGGGATCGAACTCGCTGCCGCAGAACTTGCAGACGGATTTGCCTGTCCGTCCGTCATAGATCAGGTTTGCCGCGCAATGAGGGCATTTAATCGTATCGGCCAGATTTTCACTCATTTTCTTTTATCCACGCCAAAACGTCCGTAAGCGAATCCTTGATAATGTCCGCTTTTTCTCTCATCTCATCAGTAACGGGGAGCAGATCCGGAACCATTATGGTATAAGCTCCTGCACTCCTCGCTGCCCTGACGCCATTATGTGAGTCCTCGATCACCACAGACTGTTCAGGGGAAACATCCAGCTGCTCCATGGCCATGAGGAATATCTCAGGATCAGGCTTGCTGTTCCTGACATTGTCTCCTCCGATCACCACATCGAAATATCTCATCAGATCGACCATATTCAGCTCTCTGGTTACTGTCCCGGTGGAGGTGGAAGATGCCAGTGCCACCTTATATCCGGAGGTGCTGAGGTATTCCAGGAGTTCCCTGGCACCGGGCTTTACCGGGACAAGTCCGGCATCGAACCTCTCGATGAACAGTGCCTTTCTCCTGGCACGCATCTCATCGTAAGGAAGCTCATCACCATACTGCTCCTTGAACAGCTTTCTGGTGCCTGCTTCATTTACTCCAGTTGCCGCTCTGCAATGCTCTTCGATGTCCGTTATCCCATACTGGGGAGCTATGATCTTCCAGCAGTCTATTACCGCCCTCTCAGAGTCAAAGATTACTCCGTCCATGTCAAATATGAAAGCCTTTATGTTTTCCATTTACATCTCCAGTTCGTAGTTGATCATGGCAAGTACGGCAGGTCCTGCCGTCTCGGTCCTGAGGATCCTGGATCCCAGTGTTACGGGAACTATTCCCGCTGCTCTGGCCATGTCCGTCTCAGAGGGCGTATAGCCGCCTTCAGGACCGATGAATACGGATATCCCGGCGGGTCTCCTGCCTCCTATTACGTCCTTCAGGTCCACGCCTGAAGCCTCCTCCCAGGGGATGACCTTGATACTGTCAGAGGCTGATCTGACGGCTTCGGCAAAGGGCACAGGTTCTGTTACAACAGGAACTATGTCCCTGCCTGACTGTCTGGCAGCTTCGAGAGCGATCTTCTGCCATCTCTCCGATTTGTCCTTTTTGCCGTCGAGCCTGACAACACATCTCTCGGATATTACCGGAACGATCCTGTATACTCCCAGTTCCACGGACTTCTGGATCGTCATATCCATCCTCTCGCCCTTGGATACCGACTGATAGAGCGTGATCCTGGTCTGCATCTCATGAGACTCCTTAACCGTCCCGGACAGCTCGATCACACAGCCCTTTTTGCCGCATTCCTTTATGGATGCATTGAAGACCATGCCCTTGCCGTCAACTACGACAAGCTCCTCACCATCACGCATCCTGATTACCGACATAAGGTAATGAGCCTCCTCCGGATCGGGGGAAAAGCGCATATCTTCATTCAGTACATTTTTTACAAAAATCCGTACCATATGCATATTCTATCACATGTCTTATGTGATAAAATAATAAAAGTACGTCTCTGCATCATCAGAGAATTTTTCAGGAGGTAACATATGCAGTACGAGATTAAAGGCACTCCGTTTCCCGTCATCATCTGCACTCTGAACAGCGGTGAATCCATGATCACAGAGCGTGGTTCAATGACATGGATGACACCCGGACTGGAGATGAAGACAGTAGGCGGTTCAGTCGGCAAGGCACTGGGCAGGATGTTCTCAGGTGAGTCACTGTTCCAGAACGTTTACACAGCTCAGAGAGATGGCGCACTCATCGCCTTCGGCTCCAGCTTCCCCGGCAAGATCCTTCCTCTGGAGATCACTCCCGGTTCATCTTTCATCGTTCAGAAGTCAGGATTCCTGGCATCCACATCAGGAGTTGAACTCTCCATCGCTTATAAGAAGAAGCTCGGCGCTTCCGTATTCGGCGGTGAAGGATTCATCATGCAGAAGCTCTCAGGTCAGGGAACAGCATTCGTCGAGATCGACGGTGACGCAGTTCAGTACGACCTCCAACCCGGTGAGGTAATGTACCTCGATACAGGCTACCTCGCAATGATGGATTCCACAGTTACCATGGACATCGAGATGGTCAAGGGTGCAAAGAACATCCTCTTTGGCGGTGAAGGCCTCTTCAATACAAAGGTTACCGGCCCCGGCCGTATCTGGATCCAGACAATGCCTATCAGCAACCTGGCAACCAGCCTGATCCCTTATCTCCCTGCAAGGAGCTAAACCGGTCAATAAAGCATGATAATACCCCGTCAGCATCCCAATGCCGGCGGGGTGTTTTATTGCAAACAGATACTGTTACTTTTCTTCCAGCTTGCCGAAATAATACTTGTGTGCCTTCTCGAAAGCCTTGTTGTAGTTCTTGTTGATGCCCTTCTGGAGGCTTTCGATGTAGATGTGCTCCTGATCGGCCAGTTCGGGGTTGATCCTGATCATGATGGCCACACCTACGTTGGAACAGGCATCCGTAACTCTCTTGCACTCCATGAGCAGATTGGTAAAGATGGCGTCGGCCAGGATATTACACTCGCCCCTGCTCATTCTGGTGAAGTGATTCTTTCTCATCTGGTTGATGAATTCTGCTGCGACCCTGACGAGAGGCTCGATATTTTCAGTGGCATCCACGTCCCTTCTGGCAAAGGCTGTCTCCGTCTGATTGAGTATGGATTCCATCAGTTCAAAGAGCACTTCCAGCTCTTTCTTTGCCCCGGGAGAGAATTCCGTCCTGGCCTCGTGCATGCCATCGGCCAGTTCTGCGATATGCACTGCATGGTCACCCATGCGTTCGAACTCACCTGTTACCTTGTAGTACTGGTTGAGGATGGTTACATGATCGTCCGTTGTCATGTGAGGCATGAGCTCGACCAGATATCTGCTGACCTTGTCGGTCATGTTGTCGATCTCGTCTTCCTCATCCAGTATCTCGGCGTGGGCATCTTCGTTATACTTTGTCAGCTGCTGTGTTGCTTTCCCGATGTTGTCCCTGGAGGCTTCGAACATGGTCATGAGAACGTCGTAACAGCCCTTAAGGGCGAGGGCAGGCGTCGAGAAGAATACAGGGTTCAGGGCATCCAGCTTGTCCTGATACTTGCCGCGTCTTCCCTCTTCGTCCTTTACGATCCTGAGACTGAGTTTTTCGAACACGCCGATCAGGGGCATGAGCAGGACTGCACTGCCCAGGTTGAATATGGTATTGGTATCGGCAATGATACCTGAGTTTACCGTCTTTTCCCACAGGTTATCGAGGAATCCCAACTGATGGATAATGAGTACAGCCGCCAGGATGAGGATTGTCTTTCCGATGTTAAAGAGGATGTTTACTATACCTACCCTCTTGGCATCGGGCTTGGCACCTATGGAACATACGATCGCCGTAGTTACGCAGTCACCCAGATAGATACCGACGATGACGGCGTAGATGCTCTTCCATGTGAGCAGGCCCGTGGATGAGAATGCCTGCAGGATACCTACGGTGGCAGATGAACTCTGGAGCACGAATGCTATGCCCGCACCGGTAAGATAACCGAACAGCGGGTTAGAACCCAGACTCGTAAAGAGCTGTTCGATGATGGATGATTCCTTGATGGCTGCAACGGCACTGGTCATGTTCAGCAGTCCCGAGAACAGGACACCGAAACCGATGGCGATATTGCCGATGGTCCTGGCCTTGTTGAAGGAACAGAACATAATGAGGGCAATGCCCACGATGAGGGCGATGGGAGCCAGCGTCGAAGGTTGGAAAAACCTGAGCCATTCCGCAACGCCTGATTCGCTGTCCAGGTCCAGGAGCCTTATGATCTGGCCTGTTACGGTAGTACCTACGTTGGCACCTATGATGATACCCAGTGACTGCTTGAGCGACAGTATGCCCGCTGCAACGAGACCGGATGTTATTACGATGGTGGCCGTTGACGACTGTATTAGCGCAGTTACCAGCAGCCCAAGGATAAATGCCTTGATCGGGTTGTTGGTAACTTTTTCCATGGCGCTCTTAAGAGTGCCGGAAGAATTCTCCTTGAGTGAATCCCCCATGAGGCGCATGCCATAAAGAAACATGGCAAGACCGCCCAGAAGTGATAAAACGTCAAAAATGCTCATTGTAATCCCTTGCTTTTAATATGATCAACACCAAAGCATATCTTACAGTACAGCAGGCTCAAAATCAAAGACAAAGTCTGTAGATGGCCTCAACATCCTCCTTGGCAAGAGCGACAAAACCGCCGATCTTTCCGTCTCCGGTGGCCAGATCTGCCATATAAGGGATATCCTCTTCCTTTGCTCCCAGCTCCTCAAATGTCAGCGGCATTCCGATGCCCCTGAGGAAGTTCCTGAATGCCTCGATGCCTGCCAGAGCAGTATTCTCGGGATTGGAGAAATCCATGTGGCATCCCCATACGCGGGTCGCAACCTGGGCAAATCTCATGATATCGTGCTTGTAGTTGTATTTCATCCATGCGGGGAAGACAACAGCCAGACCTGCACCGTGAGCACAGTCGTACTTGGCCGACAGTTCGTGTTCTATGCCGTGGCTGGCCCAGTCCTGGGATCTGCCGACGCCGCAGGAATTGTTGTGAGCCATCATGCCGGCCCACATTATGTTCGCCCTGGCCTGATAGTTGCCGGGTTCCTTAACTGCCTTGGGGCCTTCATTGATCATTGCCAGAAGAAGGCCCTCTATCATCCTGTCAGTCGTCTCAACATCCTTTGTATTTGTGAAGTAACGTTCGAACAGATGGGCCATGATATCAGTGATGCCACATGCTGTCTGATATGGAGGAAGTGTTTCCGTAAGCTCGGGGTTAAGGATCGAGAATACAGGCCTTATAGCCTCGCCGCTTGCGCCGCGCTTGAGCATTCCTTCCTCCCTGGTGATGACTGAATCGCCTGATCCTTCACTGCCTGCTGCAGCGATCGTAAGAACGGTTCCTACTGGAAGAGCCTTTGTTATGGGTGTTCCGGAATAGAAATCCCAGAAATCACCGTCATAGGGAACACCTGCCGCAATTGCCTTGGATGAGTCGATGGATGAACCGCCTCCTACTGCCAGGATGAAATCCACATTCTCCCTGCGGCACAGATCGATCCCCTCATATACGAGTCCCGATCTGGGGTTGGGCTTGACTCCGCCCAGTTCGACATAGAGAATACCCTGTTCCTCGAGAGACTTCTCAACACGGCCGATGAGACCCGATCTGACGGCGGATCCCCCGCCGTAATGTATCAGGACCTTTGTACCGCCGAAACGCTTCACATAGTGTCCTGCGTTATTCTCCTCCCCCTTGCCGAAAACAAAATAAGTGGGGCTGTAGAAAGTAAAATTATCCATAGAATATCTCCTTTTCCGTTGAACCGGCCTTATCAACCATACTTATATGGAGATTGTCTTTTTAATTTGCCGTCCGGTCTATCCTAAAACAGTTATTTTTGTTTAGAAACCGAGCATATCGTTAACGAGAATGACATTGATCCTGTCCTTGTGCTTGGAGAACCTGGTGATCAGGAACTGACAGCAGATCGTGTCGGGGGATTTGCAGTCCATGCATGAACCCGTCGCGGTACACGGGGTCGACAGTCCGAACCTCTGGGCATTGACGGGGGCTGCAACGTTCCTGGCGCGCTTCATGGCTCCGTCCAGGTCACTGCATACCTTGTTCATTCCGACTATGAACAATACTTTCTTAGGTCCCTGCGCGATAGCAGATACCCTGTTGGCATTGCCGTCGATATTGACCAGGATCCCGTCCTCGGTCATGGCGTTGCATCCTGATAAAAAGAAATCAGCGTCGTAAGCTGCCAGCATGGCTGCTCTCTTATCCTCAACCTTGTCCCTGTCTATGAAGTTGTAGTTTCCGGAGACGAGACGCTCAACCAGTCCGATCTCATGGACGCTCATTCCGCCTCCCATCGTGACAGTCGATCCCTCGGGGATAAGCTCCAGAGCCTTGGCTACTGCTTCCTCCTTCGTGGCCGCATAATAGCCGTTCATGTTACGGGAACTGAGTCCTTCGATCACTTTCTTTGCGAGTTTCTCATTTCTTATGGTGATGTTCTTATCCATGTTTTATCCTCCGCAGGTCAGACTGTCCGGCAGTCGTCCGTTCCTTTTTATTTTAATGTCCCGCCTATTGAAAACGCAATACGGGTAACTTAATATTTAGTCATAATATGCCAATGAGGAGAAGATCCTATGTCCGTAAATCACTCCACTGCCATCAGCCTGCTCTACCCGGATGTTAACGCCGGATACAGGATGATGAACGACGTAACAGCCCATGATCTGGGACTGGATCTCATCGCAAAGAAAGTAACATCTGATGCAAAGGAACAGCAGATGATACTGAGGGTACTGGGAAAGATGACACCGGACCCCGAAGTTGCCAGATACAGACAGGATGTCTTTGACGACATATATAAGCTTCCGGAGATGAGATCCAAACTCCTGGAACTCATGAATCAGATAGAGTATCTGAAGGATTACGGGACCTGGCGCAAGACCTCCGAGGAAAAGCCCGGACTGTGGGACCTGATGCACAGACTTGACGAACTGGATTCGTACATCACATCCATTGAATCCATGAGGGAATGCCTGAACAGCAATGACATCAGATCCAAAGGCCTTAAGGATCTGAAACAATACATTGACGATCTCTATTCCGACAGCCATTTCTCTGAGATGAAAAAGGACGTATCACAGATCAAGACCGATGCATCTGAGATCCGGAGCGTGACCATCGGTATCAACATCAATTCCAGATTTGAAGCCGAGAGTCTGGGACTGGTCTCGGTAAATTCCAAACCCTTTAAGAAATCAGGCATAGTCGGCAACTTCGCAGATGCCATCTCAGGAAAGGACAAGATCAGGAACGACACGGAATGGGACGGTGACATGAGATATGAACCGGCAGACAATCCTGAAACGGACAATGCTCTGGATAAACTGGACAAGCAGATATCCACCATGGCGGTCATAGCCAATCCCATGATCTCAAACGATACCCTGGCCAAAGTTCCCGACGGTGACGGCACCTCCAACTCCACTTTCTATCTGAGCAATGTCGCCTCCAAGATTACTGCCCATCTGGTAAAAAAGATCAGGGGCGTCATTTCTGACTACACTGAGGTATCCATAGTCACCATCTCCAAGCTGATACCCGAACTCATATACTACATCAGGTTTGCAGAATACATAGAGCAGGCAAGTGCCAAGAAGATGGTCTTTTCCAAGGCGGAGATATCTGACGGCAGCACTCTCATGAATGCCGAAGGATTCTATAACCTCAAGCTGGCATCCTCACATGAGACAGGAGAGGACATCGTAGATAACGACCTTTCTTTTGGAGAGGGCAGGATGATCTATCTCCTGACAGGTGCCAACAGAGGCGGCAAGACCACCCTCACGCAGGCAGTAGGCCTCCTTTTCTCCCTCGCCCAGGGAGGTCTCTATGTTCCATGCAGAAAACTCGTTTATATGCCCGTAGACATGATATATACACACTTTCCTGCCGATGAGGACAAGACAATGGACCTCGGCAGGCTCGGCGAGGAATGCGTCAGGTTCAAAGAACTCTTTGACAGTGCCACTGATAAGAGCCTGATCCTCCTGAACGAGAGCTTCTCCACAACGTCCTTCGAGGAGGGATTCTATATCGCAGCAGATTCTGTAAAGGCGCTCTGCCACAAGAATATCAGGACAATCTACAATACCCACATGCACAAGCTCGCATCCGAACTTACCGGGTACGATAACAAAGTCAGTTCCATCGTCATGGAGAGCAGGGACGGAAAGCGTTCCTTCAAGGTATCTGAAATGCCACCCGAGGGTTCATCCTATGCCAGCGACATAGCGAAGAAATACGGTGTTACCTACGAGATGCTCATAAAGGATTAAAGCTTTCTTATGGACAAGATCAAAAGCAACAAGCCGGTCAGCATAATCCTGATCACGATCATATATATCGCAGCATCTGCACTGGGGATATGGGTCTATCTGAACCTGCCCTTTGCGCTATGGGCATCGCTCTTGCTGGCAGACGCCGCCGCTACGGTATTTGTCTTTATCTTCAGCGTCATATTCAGGAATGCATCTGTCTACGATCCCTACTGGAGCGTTCAGCCCATAGTGATCACCATATGCTTTGCTGTATCATCCGGGATCACATCTGCCACGGTGCTGCTACTCATATCGGTCATCTGCTGGGGAGCCAGGCTCACCTATAACTGGGCATATGTATTCGACGGCCTGGGATCACAGGACTGGAGATACACGAAACTGAAGGAAGACACCGGTATCTTCTACCCCTTCGTAAATCTGTTCGGCATCCACATGATGCCGACCCTGATCGTTTATCTGTGTGTCCTCCCTGCAGTCTATGCAGTTGAGGCACGGTCAGGGATAAACGCCGGCAGCATCATCGGCACCCTGATGTGTCTGGGAGCAACCATGCTGCAGCTTATATCAGACACACAAATGCACAGGTTCAGGGAAAGCGGATCAAAGGGACTGATAAGAACAGGCCTGTGGAAATACTCCAGACATCCCAATTACCTGGGAGAGATAATAATGTGGTGGGGCATCGCGGTCCAGGCATTATCGGTACTTCCCGGAAAATGGTTACTGATGTCAGGTGCCGCCGTCAACACATTGATGTTCCTGACGATCAGCATCCCGCTGGCAGACAAGAGGCAGTCGGCAAAGTCAGGCTATGAAGAGTACAGAAGATCCACGAGGAGTCTCCTGCCGATCCCAAGGCATGTTTAGGGCTGCGTTATATCTCCCCGTGCTCTCCTATGAGCTTTTCCATCCAGATCATCGTGTACCAGCGGCCGAACTTTCTGCCGCAGTTGCGGAATGTTCCGACTGTCTTATAACCCATGTGCAGGTGGAAATCGGTACTGTCTGATGTCAGGTATTCGTCTTCCTTCTCAGGATCGGCAATGCATGCATAGAGGTTTATTATCCCCAAGGGCTTGAGCCTGGCCTCCAGTTCTTCGTACAGCATACGTCCCAGTCCGCTCCTCCTGGCATCGCGGCGGATATATATCGTAGTCTCACAGGAATGTGAATACGCTTCGCGTCCGACGAACAGATGAGCATAACAGTATCCCTCGATCCTGCCGTCGCGCACTGCAACAAGATAAGGATAATCCTTCATCACATCACGCATCCTCTCCTCAAATTCCTGCAGAGATGGTGTTTCGATCTCGAAGGACACGGCCGTATTCCTGACGTAGTGGTTGTAGATGGACAGGATCTCAGGGGCATCCTCTATTGCCGCATCTCTTATGGTAACCGATGTCTGTTTATCATTCACGCCCGAAAACCTCAACTTTCCTTAATAGATTATACTACTATCCGTAAAAAACACGACGACCGGAATCTATCCGGCCGCCGTGAATTTATGAGGGCATCATTTCGTCTGTTCTTTATGACTCTATTATGGCTTGTATAAAGAACATAAGCAATAAACAATAACCATGCCCGGTGATGCTTAGTCAACACATCAGCATGAAAGTGTTGATCATCTGTGATGATCCTGAAGATCAGTATTCTTTTGTCCAGTAGAATTCGTCCCGTTTGCAGAAAGCATAATTAAAACTGCTGTTCCCGTTATAATTCTCCCCGCCTTCGTTTTGGGAAGTAAATTCACCAATGGCTTCGTATTTATTCATCACCTGTTCATCTGTTAATGTAATGTGGACCGCCTGTTCCCAGTCAAGACTGCTGTTTCCTGACGGGAAGGGCATTGTAAAGTTCTCGATCACCGGTTCATTGTCTCCGGTATATTCCAATACCTCAGGCCAGTCAGCCGTCTCACCATGAACTACGCTCTGACACAGTACCGGATGATAATCCAATTCATCGACAAGGCCTGATATGGTCTCATCAACAAGCCAATACGCCGCCTGATGATCGGGATGCCACTCTGAATCAGATGTCGTGAAAACGGTATCCGGTCTGATCGTGGTTATTATGTCCTTCAGGTCACTGCGGATATTGTTACCGGAGTAAGCAGCCGCTTCTCCAACGTTGGCAAGGTGGTAATCAAGAATACCATTTGACGGGTCTGCAGAAGTACCCGTCGATCCGCTCCTGGCCTCGTATATGTCATCCGTATATCCTGCCGAATAAAGAGCTCCTATGAGAGCATCACCATACCCCATAAAGATAACGTTATCCTTTGACACTCCCAGCATTTCCAGAGCGTTAAGACTCTCTGCTATACGTATGGGGCCCAGTTCCTTACCAAAGTAATCGCCGTTCGTCAGGAAAACAATACGGACGATATCGCCATCTGCGATCATCTGTTGAATAGTTCCTGCAAAAGCAAGGATCTCATCATCCTCGTGAGGTGCAACGATCAATTTCACTGTTCTGTCGCTTGTTCTGACAGAGAAACTTCTAATACCATTCCCACTCTGATGATCAAGGTCTTTTGCACTGATCAGGTTATCACCGGCATCAAGGAATACCGTAGCTACATAATCAGTCTGATCCGCCTGACTATCGATAACCCTATCCAGGGAATCCCGAATGAATAATCCGGTATGACCAGCACCGGGTTCAAAAGCTATCTCAATGTCATAATAACCGGCAGTCGGAGCACAGTAATAAAAACTTACCGAATATGGACCGTTTTCATCAACAAGGCATTCCTCGGCCTTAATTGTCGATCTGTCAGGTCCGAATACCGGAGCCCGGGTCGCCGTACATGCGGCGAACAGAGCCGAACAAGCGGTCAGCACGGAACAGACCAGAAACACTGCTATGTTATTCCGGCAGCAGTTCGACATCATATGTGTAAACCTCATCTCTCTTAAAGTCATAGCGGTTGTCTTCAACCGTATTTATCATGTCCATCATCTCACCGACAAAAGGCTCGCAGTAAGCACGGCGGTCTTCGTTATCTTCATAGAAAGTGATCTTACCGATCACACAGTTGTTGATAAAGCTTCCATTATGTTCCATTCCTTCCGGATAGAACATATACATGCCGATAAGGCCGCCATTATGGGCATAGCCGTGTTCCGAATCATATCCGTCTATTTGAACATTACAGTTAATGATATCCGGATAACCCGCAGAACAAATGCCTCCCATGAATTGTTCATCTTTTGTTTCCCGGTCAGTATCCGTACAGATCAAAACGATATCTATATCAACGTCACGGATCATTCCGTTTCCGTATCCGCAGATCCCACCTACACCAAACATACGGTCATGTGCACAAAGCCTGACCGATCCGTTAACACTGCAGTTGCTTATGGTGGAACCGCTCATATATCCTGCAATGGAACCTGCAAAGCAGGAGGTGTCACTGGTGACATCCAGACAGATGTTCTCGAAATTGACATTGCGGACCTTTCCCCCGTCAAGAACATCAAAAAAGGCAGCAAAACATGAACTATACACCTTCATGTTACCGTCATAGGTATCTCTCACACCTGTTCCGGAGGAATCTATCTGCAGATTGGAAATGGTATGTCCATTCCCGTCAAACACTCCGCTAAACGTAAAAGGAATCCATTCATACCCGGACATATCGATGTCAGATGTGAGGATATAATCATCTGACGGATCTTGTGACATTTTCAAAAGATCTTCAGGGGATGAGATCCGGTTATATGTCAGCGACTCTATCTTTTCCCACAATCTGAACCGGACAAACAGCACAGTTCCTCCCAACAATAAAGAGAGGATCAGAAGTGCTGTCAACATCTTAACAAGCCGTGAACTACTGTCTTTCATCACACGTTACTGCGTAAAGCTGCCAAAAGCGGCAACTGCCTCATCGATGGTCATCTCACCTGTTGCAACATGGAAGACTGCCTGTCTCATCTGGATGACGGCATCATCTGTCAAGCCTATCAATTCGGGCGACAGGATACGGGATTCGGGTAATTCTCCAAATGCAGCGTACATGCTGTTGAAAGACAGGTCTTTCGTGGGAGACATAAGCCCCTTGTTCTGTGCCATCTCATTGAGCTCAGCTGAGGAGATCAGGAAACGCATGAACTCGTTGGCCATGTCCAGTTCCTGACTGTCTTTGTTGACCGAGAACTGCAGGTTGGACATATCGAGGAAATTCGCCCCGTCATCTGACATGGGGACAGGTACGAATGTATATTCAAATGGATTGGCGATAAATGCCTCCGAGCGGCTTTCGCGCTTCTTCGTGCCGGAAACGGTATCGCCCGAACAGGTCATCATGGGGACGTCACCCTCGAAGAAACGCATGATCACGGCGTCATAGTTATTCTCGATCTCACCGCACAGATCGAGGTCCACACATCCGTCATTAATGAACTGTGTTATCTTCTCAAGCGAGGGGCGTAAATATTCCCCGGCGGACGGATCAAGAGAATTCAGGCTGCTCACTGCCTCGGCATCGTCTGCAACCGTACTGCAGAAGAAGGGATAGATGGACAAGGTAAATAGCGACGTGGTCTCGCTCTGGGAGAAACCCATCATCGGGTTCTGATAACCCTTTTCGCGGAAAGCACTGCATACATCCACGAGTTCCTGATAAGTAGTTGGAACGCTCAGCCCCTCCTTATCAAACAGGGTCTTATTTACCAGCATGCCGTATGTATTTGCAAAGACGGGAACCATGGGCAGCGTTCCGTCCTCCGTGTTCAGTATGATGTTGCTACGGATACAGTCCAGATCGAGACCCAGAGCGGGATCTGCGAGATCCTCGGCATGCGAGATGGATGACATATACTGGTCACGCCCATACATCCAGGAGTAATTAACGTAGATGTCAGGCGCATCGTTGCCGTCGAGAACTGTACCGATCATGTTGTTATAATCATCGATCTTTGTATACTTCAGTTCAACATTGGGGTAATAGACGTTGAAGCGGTCGAATTCAGCCTCCAGCGCCTCAAAGTTGTCGTAACCACCGGCGATGCTGATATTGCAGACGGCCGATGTATCCAGCGACGGCTTGAATCCTTCATCAGCATTTCCCTGCTGTTCTGAGTCACAGGCAGCCAGACCCATGAGCATGGAAACAGTTAACAATGCACTAATGATCTTTTTCATATTATTCTCTTCCTTCCTTTATCCTTCGTATTTCTTTGATGACAAGTTTAATATCCACAGGCTTGGCGATATGTCCGTTCATTCCCGCATCCAGACATTCCATGATGTTCTCGGAGAATGCGTCTGCCGTCATGGCGACTATGGGGATGGCAGAAGCCCAGGGATCTTCCAGTTTCCTGATCGTCCTCGTGGCATCGAGACCGTTCATCTCCGGCATCTGGACATCCATGAAGATCAGATCATAGCTGCCCTCGGAAGCGGAACTGATCATATCCACACAGACTTTTCCGTTTTCTGCTCGTTCAGAATTGATACCGAACATGGAGAGCATGGCAGATATAATCTCCCAGTTGATGTCATTATCCTCAGCCACGAGTATGTTCATTCCGCTGATGTCTGAGTAATCGTCCTCAGGCTCAATGGATGCGGATTTCTTGCCGATGAGATCGTTGATCTTGTCGTAGAGAGTGGAGCGGAAAAGAGGTTTGCTGACAAAGCCGTTCGCACCTGCAGCCTTTGCCTTGTCCTCGATATCCGACCAGTCGTATGCAGAGATCAGCAGGATCGGTGTATTTGTGTCTATCTCCGAACGTATCCTGCTGATGGTCTCCAGCCCGTCTATCTCCGGCATCTTCCAATCGATTATGATCACGTTGTAATCCTTGCCGGAAGCATGCCTGTGCCCGATCATTCCGAGGGCCTCCAGTCCGCTAGATGCCTGTTCAACTGATGCACCGAGGGATTCGAGGGTATCTGCTGCTGTCCGAAGCATTATCTCATCGTCATCTACGATCAGAACATCGACAGGGTCCAGCTTCATGTCCTCACGCTGTCTGTCGGCAGCAGGGATGTCAAGGACAACGGTAAATGTTGTTCCCTTGCCCTGCTCGCTCTGGCATTCGATGGTACCGCCCATGAGATCCACCATCTGTTTTGTTATGGCCAGGCCGAGTCCTGTACCCTGAATGCTGTTAACACGGCTGTCAACCTGGCGTGAAAAAGGCGCATACATGTTCGCCATGAATTCAGGGCTCATTCCGATACCCGTATCCGTTACGACATAGACGAGACGGACACTGCCCGGAACTTCACTTTCCTCCTCACGCAGTACTACGCCGATACGCCCGCCGGGTTCAGTGTATTTGACTGCATTCGTAAGGATATTGATGTATATCTGATTCAGTCTCAGCTGATCTGCATACAGATACTCCTTTTCCATCTGATCGATGTGGAAACTGAACTCTATGTTCTTTTCCTTGATCATCGGCTGGGAGATGTTCACCAGATTCTCAACGGTCTCAACAATGGAGAATGTCAGGGGACTGAGCTTCAGTTTTCCGCTCTCCACCTTGGATATATCCAGGATGTCATTGATCAGGGTGAGCAGATGGTTTCCTGCCAGACTGATCTTGCGCAGGCTCTCCCTGGTCATCTCCTCATCGCCCGTATTCTTCTCGGCGATGGCTGTAAGACCGATTATCGCATTCATCGGAGTGCGGATGTCGTGGGACATGGTGGAAAGGAAGTCCGTCTTTGCCTTGTTTGCAGATTCAGCTTTCCGTGCCGTGACCTGAAGACGTTTATTCAGGTAATGCATATAGAACAGGTCGATGACGAACAGGATGACCAGGCCTATGGAAACGAATCCGAAGAGCCACCAGTTCCCCTGTTCGACCCTGAGATCATCTGCAGGGACCAGGCCCAGCATCGTCCAGCCGTCCGTGGCAGATATAGGTGTAAAGGCCAGTATGCACTCCTCTCCATGAGAGTTGATCATGGATATCGATCCCGTTGACGTTGTGATCCTGTCGAACAGCTGCTTTGACGATCCTGGATCCGTCTGATTGTATGACTCATAGAATTCAAAGAATCCGGAATTCTTAAAGCTATACCCCTTGAGGATATAATCACCGTCAGAATCGATCATGGAAAGTTCGGCATTAACGAGTTCTGTATGGGGGAAGACCCACGTCTGTTCCAGAGCCGAGATGGGGATGATCCTCAGCAGTACCGCATCTATCTGATCACCGCTCTCATGGTCAGCCAATGTGATCCTGTTGCAGAATGCAAGTGACTGTTCACCGTTCATCGGATTTGTATAAGCACGAGTTATGTTGATCGACCTGCCTATCTCATCTATCCAGCCGCCGTCTCCCAGGAGATTCATCCTATGATAGGAAACGTCAAAGTCATCAGACGTGCCCAGTCTCGGACGCGTGGAAAGGCCTGTCAGAGTATCGAGCGAGATCAGGTGGGCTGAAGTGTTCGCGAGCACATGTGAGGAACGGATGTAATCTGCCGCCTCCTCTATGGACATGTTATTTCCGTTGATATACTGTGCCCAAACATCGCAGATCCTCTGCTCCCCTTCCAGATAATTCTGCGTCACATTCTCCATGGTGACGGTCGTATTCTCGAAATGCTCTATCTGCCTGCGGTAGGAATCCATGCTCTCGAAGCGGGAGTAGAAAACGACGAATACCAGTATTGCAGCCATCAATACCGCATTGACTATGATTATCAAGAACTTCTTCATGCTATGAACTGATCCCATTCCCTCGTTCCTTCGATTGCCGTACATGTGCGGATCCCTAAGATCCTAATACTGTTATTTTAACTTATAAGCACGATAATTACGATGAGAATATCTTATGGGACCAGATAATGCTTTGTCACTTGCATATCATCTGAGCATGTGTCAACAATTGCCTGGATCATGTTCTGTGTCCTCATGAAACAGACGCGTCTTCTCTCTACTCCTGTGGATAGCTTCAAGCGGGATTCCCCCAATTGATATCCGGTTTAATGCCTTTTTTAACGCAATCATCAAGATACAGATCTATCAGATTCTGATATGGAATTCCTGTTTCCTCAGCAAGGTCCTTAAAGTAGTCGATCGTTGTTGTTCTGAGATTGATAGTTATCTGGCGTTTAAGCTTTTCCCCATAAGGGTTTTCCCTGGGACTGAGCTTTGAAATGTCATAGTTATCTCTCATAATTCACCACCGCTTTGCACATAATAATCTGTCTCTGTTCGTGTTGCAATTCTTGCAGAAATGATTCTTATCACTTCGTCTTTATCTCTGTAACAATGGCTGATTATCAACAATCTGGTTCTTTTGCTTATTCCTATTAGCAGGAATCTGGCTTCGTCTTCAGAATGATCAGGATCATCAAACAAGATTGCTTTGTTATCGTAAAAAGCCGAGATTGCTTCTATGAAATCAACTCCATGTTTTAATTTGTTGATCTTGTTTTTGTTCTCATCCCACTCGAAGGTTATCATTTACAACCTCCATGATAATTATATTATAATTATTTTCCATTATCAACATGTAACCAGGGACTGTGTAATGCAATAAGCATATTTGGGGTAATTTACGATCCAGCATGGCATTATTCTTCCTTATCGAATTCATCATTCACTTGGATTTCCTCACTCAAAAAACGTTGTTCGAGAATCTTCCTGTTGTCAAATCTCTCTATTAATCTCTCTAACTCCAGTTGCCGAACATCAATATCCACATCTGTCTCATACACAAGCTTTGGATCGCCAAGCAACTGAAATCCCCTCTTTTCTAAAAACGCCTTAATGTGTTTGTACCACACCTTGGGTTCACACATTTTCCCTCCGGCAGATACCAGCTTATTATCCTTATCAAAAAACCACGGATTCAATCCGACATTTTGTTCATGGTAATCCGGCGGACAAAAATATTCACTGAATAACCAAAAATCCTTCATCAACTCCATGGTTGGTTCAGGAGATACGGTAAGCCTTTCCAACGCGATCATCATAATTCCCATTAAATCACTTCCTTTCGCATAATATACCATTGGTATATTGATTATATGATATACCATTGGTATTTTCAACTTAGAAATTGTATAATGAGTGCATTCACTTCGAGGAGATTACAAATGCAATCAGAGATCAATATAGAACACCTGATTTCAATTCGGCAGGAGCGTGGGCTCACTCAGTCTGAGGCAGCAGAACTGATCGGTGTAAGCCAGCCTGCTTATCAGAGATATGAGGCAGGCGTCAGAAACCCATCTGTGCAAATTGTTAATGAGATGGCAAAAGCATTCAATGTTTCTGTCTCATATCTCACCAGCAAAAGCAAAATAAAGACTCCTGACTTTATCACCGTGGATAAGAATCAGGAGCCCCTTCTTTTCTCTATTGTTGAACAATGCAGAGATCTTGATGACAAACAACTAAGAAACCTCATGAACTACTTTAAGGACAGATCATGAATCTGTTATTTGGCTCTGGGGTTATCGGCATACACGATAAGATAGATCCTGTTTAGTCCAAGATCATTAAAACCATATTCCACAGACCTTTTAAGAGCCTCTTTCCCATAGCCCTTATTCTGTATCTTGGCTGTCATAACGATGCCCCACTCAGCTTCGTCTGCGCTGCAGTTAAAGAACTCTATATTACCGATGAACCGGTTGGTCTCCTTTGCCCCCTTGATGATGATCCATGGCCGTTCACTACTGATTTTTATATCATATAACATCATCATACGGCAATAAACCATTGATCGATCCCGCTATTTCTTGTCAACCGGGCGATCATAATTGTATAATCACTATGTCAAACAGTCTTAACATATGAGGTGGGACATGAAGAAAAAAGCATTGGCAGTCACGATTACAGCAGTTATGATCCTAACTGTTTTCAGTTCATGTAAAGCCCCGGATGAAGAAAAGATCGAAGAGACTGAAATAACGACTGTTTCTGAGACCACTGTTACGGAATCAACTGTTACGGAAACAACAACGGCAGAAACAACTGCTGCAGAACCTGTTCACAACGGAGGATACGTAACCTTCGGACACTACGAACAGGACGGTGATGAGAGTAACGGAGCAGAGCCTATCGAGTGGATCGTATTATCTGAGGAAGACGGCAGGACTCTCCTCATAAGCAGGTACATCCTGGATTATCAGCCATATAATGAGGAATTTGCCGATGTAACATGGGAAACATGCACCCTGAGAGCATGGCTTAATAACGACTTTTTAAATGCTGCATTTGATGCTTCTGAACAGGAACAGATAATAACTGTTACAAACTCCAACCCTGATAATGAAAGTCCTTTCGGGGTAGCAGAAGGCGGCAATGATACCGAAGATAAGGTTTTTTTATTGAGCAGCGATGAAGCTGACGCGTTATTCCCCAATGATGATGCCAGAGCCGTTGACCGCTGTGAGTGGTGGTGGCTCAGGTCGCCGGGCTACATTTCCCTCCGCGCCGCTGTTGTCCTCACGATCGGTGAGATCTACACTCACGGCCACACTGTCAGTTTCAATTATTTCGACCACGGCGTTCGTCCCGCATTGTGGGCAGATCTTGGTACTGAAGAACAGTAAAGATGACCATAAGATCAATGCCATGCATATGGCTCCGCCGGAACGGTCGTACGGCGGATAGTTTTCGATAAACGTATAACCCCGCTTCTCACACGATCTTACAGCATGTAATGACCAGATGTTCATTAGCGATGTCGTTATAAACCCTGCTCCCGGCCCCTGAAACATCGTAGACATGAACAATATCCCTAAGTGTGACTGAATCTTCAAACGAGCCGATCAGATCAGGATATCCGCTGAGCATATCAGGCTCGAACCTGATCGTACCAGCATTATTGAATACAGCAGTATACAGGATCTGTGCCTCAACGAGATCCTGGAAGATGTGACTTCCATAGGACAGCTCAGGATTGTAGCCAGCCTTGGTCTCTTCAGTTTCACATATTACCTCGAAGGCACTTATATCAGCAAAGGATGTCGGAACTCCAAGCTCCGGTGAGGATGTCCCTATGCGTCCGGGAACTATGAGCATCATGTGCTTCTTAAGATCCCTGTAATTCCAATTGAGCTTTCCGATGAGACGTGCGACGGCAGGCTTGTCATTATATGGCATGTTGTAGTATTTGACCGGATCCACATACACGATGATATCGAGGGTGTTCGTTTGTGACATGCCCATCGAAGATCCTTTGCTCTCGAGCAGGATGTGTTCTTCCGGGATACCATCCGGAATGACCGTTCCCGAAGATGTCTTCTGGATCTGAAGAGGCCTGCACTGGAGGAGGTCGATGGAATACTCGCCGTTATCGGAGATGTTGATCGTGAACTCGGTGTCTACCGGGTAATCGTATTCATCCTGGATACATCTGAGCATTCTCCTCATCTGATCCATGAGCCTGCTGTTGGAGACGAGTCCTTTGCATGATATGAACTTGACCTGCCTGGGCCTGCCGGACTCCCTGAGCATTAATTCCGCTTCATAATCGTGTTCCAGCAGAACGTTCTCAAGGTATTTCGGAATAGATGATCCCAGCTTATCGTAAGTGAGTTTCTCGAGGGCATGGGAGGTGACATTAATGACTTCGGCTTTTCCCTGGGAGAACCTGTGTTTATCTGCCGATGATGAATAAGAAGACCTCTCCGGCATATCAAGATTAACGATGCGGGGATAAGACCCTTCCGTCCTGTCCACGGCAGATGTTCCGAGTCCCATGACAAGCCTCAGCATTCCCGCCGAAGGATCTGACTCCTTCATGATCCTGTAGGGGCTGTATGAGTAGCCGACGCCTGCAGCACACGGCATATAATATGAGCCGTAATAGGATCCGGAGACACGCTGTATGAGAAGAGCCATCTGTTCATCCCTTTTGTCCAGCCCGCGCCTCTTCCTGTAATCCAGAGCAGAAAGGCTCATGGAACTTGCATAAACGGTCTTGATCGCTTTCTCGAATTCCGCCAGGCGTTCCTCGAGGGTGCCTCTGTTAACGCAGAACACTGACTCATACTTTCCCGCGAAAGCATTTCCGAAGCCATCCTCCAGGATACTGCTCGATCTTATGATATACGGATCCTGGCCATAGTACTCGATTATGTGGAGGAACTGTTCACGCATCTGGGAAGAGAATTCCCCTTCCATGAGCCTGTCCGCGAAAGTATCCGCCAGAGTAAAATATTCTTCGTCGGTCCTCTGCCTGATCCGCAGATCCCACAGACCGTTATCGACTATATATGTGTAGTACAGATCGGATCCTACATAGAATGAATCGTGAGGTTCCAGGCATTCGGCGATATCAGGTTCACTGTTCCTTATGATCGCTCTGGCCAGCAGCATGCCGCAGGCCTTTCCTCCTATGAGTCCTGTCCCGATCATGTGATCTCTGACGGCAAAGTAATCATCAGGCGTGAAGTTCTTCTTTACCATCTGTCTCATCTTGCTGTCCCTGGTCATCATGATGTTGCACATCCTGGAGCAATCTTCTGTGATGTCAGCTCCGCTCTCATAGGATATCTTTGTATGGTTAAAGAACAGATCCCAGGAATCGGAGAACTGTTCTTCGGAAGAACGCTGGGAATGTCCCAGGGTCTGATAGAACCTGCTGGACTTGACGCCGTCGAGGATGGGCCTGAACGCTCCCGTCCCGGGTTCATATGTGTGAGGCAGGAACATAGTGGATGAATCCCTGTTCCAGATTTTCTGCGGGCGTACATAGATATTCCTGTCATCAGAATACACATCGATAAACAGCTGTGTCGTATCAAGGATCTTGTTTATAGCATGAACGGAATGCTTGCCCCTTATGATAGGAAAGAATGCAACTGTATCAAGGATAAAAAGGAACGGGCATGTGACCTTGAAAAAGTTCCCCATCATAAGATCAGTCGCCCAAGCAGTCTGCAGCTCAGACAGGCAGTCGAAAACATAGAATGCATCCAGGCCTTCCTTATCGATAACGTTATGGATATCCACCGTAAAAGTCTCGAATCTGTGAGACAACGGGATCTTTACTGTCTTTACCTCCGGGCGTTCATCAATAAGAGGCTCGTGGCTGGCAAACCTGAAATATATGATATTGCGCTTATCCTTAACAGCCTGCTCAACATAAGGCTCCATAAAGAGCTTGAACTGGGACAGATCCGACACGCGCCACACCACGTTATCACCGAGGCGTATGTTGTCCAGCGCTTCATCCATCTCAGGTATCCCTGACTTGATCCTGTCAAATGCTGCCATGATCCGTATCCTCCTAAATCAATCGATAAGGTCGTTCTGAAACCTTGACAGATGTTCATAAGGAAGGATCAGCCTTCCCTTGAACAGACCGCATCCGTCGTTGACCAATTGGTTAGATACGGCTCCGAACATGTTTACGTCTATCTTTGCAAGGTCGAGTTTCTGAAGCTGCATTTCCCTGTCGTAAGCCTCGTCAAAGAACCTGTTCATCCCTACCGGGATATCGTCGCGTCTGGCATGGTCTTTCTTCTGGCGCTCCTCATATCCCAGATGGTTCGCCAGTCCTATCTCAGCATAATCATCCATCATCTTTGTCCGCAGCTGCACTTCAAGGTCGCAGCGCGAGAGGTTATCGTAGAAGGATATGTGAAGAGACTGATAGCCAGAAGGACTGGGATTCAGGATGTAGTCGCGGTAGAAGGGGCATACCTGCGCGTTCATCTTTTCCGACATCTTCCATCCCTCTTTGCCGCTCTGCTCGGGGCTGAACCCCATCTCCTCGAGGAATCCAGGGAGCTCGTTAGCTATCTCGTAGAGGTAGTTGACTTCCCTTTCGTGAATGTCTTCTCCGGACTTCACGTGGCATTTCGGAAGGGACAGGACGATCCTGTATGCGATCAGATCCCTTATCCTCCCTATCCTGCTCTTGATCTCTGATTCTGACGGGAAACACTTATTCTCCTGATAGTATTCATAGATGTAGTCAACGATGTTGCCGTTGATCTTCTCTTCGAGCCTGATCAAAGACTTTATCCTGCCCTTGAACGTAAAGGCCAGAAATGGATATTGCTTTGCCATGTACTTATAAAACTCCCTGATACGCTGCGACTGTGATGTCAGAAAGTCGTTGTGCTGGAGGAGTTCCATCTGCTGCAGGAGTATATTGCTGTGGACAAGATCCACACCGTTCTGCTCCCTGATCGCAGAGTCCTTCAGGTCTGCGTAGAACCCGTGCAATATCTTAAGGACAGTATTGCCGTCGTAAAGATAATCATTAAGAGAGACCATAACCCGCCATGCCTTTCCTTCTGCATTAGAATGCAAAAAAGGCGCCTGAAGAGAACTTCAAGCGCCTTTGCCTATCCGTATTTTAAAATGAATGCGGGATTATTTCAATGATTATTTGGAAATGTCCTTTACCTGCCCCATCCTATGAGACCGTAAAACTCTCTGTCTTAAGATCACAATAGAACCGTCCGCTCACAGCGTTAAATCTCAAAACGCAATAATCAGGATGCGTGTTTTTTGTATAGTAGTATTTCCATTCATCTGCATCAAAGATTGGAGTTTTCAAAAAAAATGCCTGCAGGCACACTTTTTTTAGCGGGCTCCACTTTCAGCAGCGGATCGAACTTGCAAATTACAATTACTCCAAAACATGCGCAAGGATATTATCAGTCAAATCATTAGGCTGATTATGGTTCTTCCTTTGTTCAATCAGGGACTGAACTGCTTGAAAATCCTCACGAGTAACAATCGCATCATTACTATTCTCTACATAGTATTGTTCCTTTTCACCATGGTTATATAACAACCTATATGGAAGCGTTGTACTGGTGTACCTTTTTTGAAGACGAGCATCCCCCATATATCTTTCGTTTTTCAAGATATACACGATTTCTGATGGATACCATTTGGTAATACCAAGGTCCTTACTGCACTTCCGTAACTTCAGTCTGTATTGCGCACTGAGACTTATCCTTCCGTGATGATTCCTGATATAATATAAGAACATATTTATCCGGAACAGGAGGTGCAACATGGGCAGATTATTACTCACCGGCGTTGACGGCAATCTTGGAGCGGAAGCGGCCAGGATACTCATGGAATTGGAGGACAAGAGCGATCTTATCTTCTGCGGATACGATCCGGAAGCGCTTAAGCCTTACGCGGATCTCGGGATCGAGACAAGAGTTACTAATTTCAATCATAAGGAGGGTCTTGCCGAGGCTTTCGCAGGGGCTGAGAGACTGGCACTGATATCAATGCCTTTCGTAGGGCCTAAGCGTCAGGCAGCACACCGCAATGCAGTGGATGCTGCTTGTGAGGCCGGCGTTAAGCAGATCATATACACCTCTCTCGTTAATGCGGATGACGAGACTAATCCTTCAGTAGAGAAGAAGGATCACATCTATACGGAGCTTTATGTCAGGGAGAAGGGACTCGACTTTATCTTCCTGCGCAACTCGCAGTATGCCGAGGCCATGATCACCAATTACTTCACGTTCGTACATATGGACGGCGTTCTCAAGAACAGCCAGGGCGACGGACTCATGGCTTACAGCTCACGCAAGGACTGTGCCAAGGCACTGGCATATGCGCTCCACCGCGGCGGAGAATACGACCATGCCGTCCTCAATATCAACGGGCCTGAACTCATGACCATCTCCAGGTTCATCGAATACGGCAATCAAGCGACCGGCAACAAGGTATCTTACAAGGAACTTACCGATGAAGAGAACTATCAGGTGTTCGATGCCATGGGCGTCCCGAGGACGACTGACGGTGTATTCCTCGAAGGAAGCGAGGCACCTTATTCCTCAGACGGAATGGTAACTTTCGCGCAGGCTATAAGAGAGGGCAAGATGGCGATCAAGACCGATGATTTCCAAAAGCTGACAGGACAGGAGCCGATCACGGTACTCTATATGTTCGAGCATTCGGACGAGTTCCAGGTAGGTGACCGCCATTCAAAGGATGCATAAAAGAACGCTCATGATTGCTTGCTCGCTTCAGTCCTCGGCGTGTGCATTCTGCTAAGCAAAACCGATAGTTAAGTATAGCGCACACACCTGCGGAAATGCCGGATTGCAGCAACAAAATGATAGTTAGTGAGAGTGTTTACTAATGCATTGAGCACGAGCGAGAATGCACACAGTAAGTATTGCACGTTTTGATCCGAGCGAAGTGCGACTGCATGAGAAAACACTCTCACGTATTCTTTAAACTTCATTTAAGGTTTGACTCCTACAATGACTGCAGATCACAGATAAAGGAGTCTCAAATCGGAAAAATATATCTAAAAAATCAACACATAGTTGAACCAATAATAAAGGACTGAAAACCTAATGTTTTCAGTCCTTTACAGCGTATATATCGATTTCGTACGCATATTCTGTATCAACCGTCCGAAATCGATATATTTAGTATTTGTCCACTTGCGAACAAGGTCGAAAAACCATATCTTAGTTCATGTTAAGTATGCTTAATCTGTAAGCACACGTCATATTGACTATATCGACGTAATTATTGAGATTCATACCGTAGGAAACTGAACATTTAATCTGCTAAACTAAGAATGATCATAACAAGAGATACCATTATGTCTTTCTCTTCAGGGTTTGATTCTGCGATCATCAAAGTAACCGCAACAAGGGCGCCATCACTTATTCGTTTTATCCCGTTAACGTAAAGAGCATTATTCTTGTACAGGAATTCCAGAAACAAAGATGCGGCAATTCGTTTGCATCCATCAGCATATGGATGATCCTTGACCATAAAATACAGCAGGTGTGCTGCCTTTTCCTCGATGGTCTTATGGATTTCCTCACCAAAGGCACTTTGATAAATGGCCGCTATGATGCCTGCGACCTTTCCGGGTTCACGTTCAAATCCAAACACATCCGAATCGAAAGCACATCTCATCGCATCAACCAGCTTAACACAGTCTTCATACTTCAGTTGATAAATCGGTTCACTTCCCTGCGGTCTTGTTATCGACTGGTGATCATACTGATCCAAAAGAGTAAGCGCATTGGTATAATGATCAACCGCCTTAAGAACATCTGCTTCTTCAATGCTAAGCGCATCAGCCAGCATTCTGGTCTGTATATCAACTGTACGTTCCAAAGCTTGCAAACGCTTCTCGTTGAGAGCATAGCCTTGCATTATGTACTGATGCAATACAGTATTGGCCCATCGTCTAAAAGCTATGCCACGTTTTGAATTCACACTGTATCCAACTGACAGGATCATATCGAGGTTATAAACCTTAGGTTTACGCCCCCCGGAACTTTTATCGGAAAAACCGATAGAAGTCTCATCAAGTTCGCCGGAGCTTAATATATTGTTTATGTGTTCGCTGATGGTAGCCTGCTTGACATCAAACAATTCTTCCATCTGTTTCTGTGTTAGCCATACCGTCTCCTGTTCAGGATTCACCTGAACTTCAATACTTAAATCACCGTCAGTAAACAATACTATCTCGCTGCTCATATTCAATCATCACCGTTTTAATTTGAAAACCCGCAAAAGAATTGGTCAATATATCTTTTACTTAATTCTATCATAAACATACCCCCATTAATGGGACTCTAGTCCAACTAATGGGGGTAACTTCACATATTATGTATCAACCGTCCAAAATCGATATATTTAGTATTTGTCCACTTACGAACGGGTGCGTGATAATCTATACCTCACTTCTCTCAATGACTTTCCGCCGATATCGTTCTCCAGGTAATCTTCTGTTGCTGTAAAACCCTGAGTTTCATAGAACCTTCGTGCATTAGTGTTATCTTCCAATACCCATAAGAAGATATCATCGTACTCAGACAATTCATTTACTGCTGCTGCTAAAAGCTGCTTCCCATATCCTTTGTGCATATACTCCGGTAGAAAATAGATGGATATGATCTCTCCTTCTTCGTATTACTCTTCAAATCTTGATCTGCAAACGCTTGATGTTCCGATCAGTTTTCCATCCAATTCGCATACCAGTGTTGTCCATAAAGGATTATTTACCTTAGAAGCCCATCTTCCTTGCTGTATTGAATCAAGGTATTCTTGCGGAACGATTCCCTTATAAGCAGATTTCCAACTCTGCTCGTAGATATTGCTTATTTCAAGCCTGCTGTCGCCAGGCGTTATCCTTCTGATCTTTATCATATTTCACTGAAAATCATATGTAGCGGGCGCCGTATTGAACCGTAACTACAAATACCTTTCTTTGTTCTTCATCTATCTTGAAGATGGCAATATAGTTATCAATGATCATCTGTCTATATCCTCTCCCGGCATATCTCCCGGTCAAACGCTCCTGATGCGAATCAGGATATATCTCTTCTATATCACGATAAGCCTTTGGATATAACAGAACATCATACTTTGCCATAGTACTTTTTATCTAATTTCTTCTGCGCTGTGCCCAACGAAACTGGTGCTACTCCTTCTTCTACCTCTTTCTCGGCTTCAAAGATCGCCTGATCTATCCTGTTGTTCTGAGCAAACTTCTCATAAAGCTCAGTACTCATTACTACAAGATCACTGTATCCATTTTTGGTTATAAAGATAGGCTCTTGCATCTTATGAGCGAGTTCCGAGATTTCACTTGTATTCCTTAAATCTCTGATCGGTATTATTGTAGGCATGATAATCACCTCCGTGTCATAATTATAGCACAAAAATGACACAGCTGATATATAAAGAAAACTGATAACTGGAATGCGTGTTTTTTGTATAGTATTTCCATTCATCTGCATCAAAGATTGGAGTTTTCAAAAAAACATGCCTGCAAACGCAGTGTTTACAGGCATTCTGTCTCAACAATAAAACTTCGATATATTATACATTCGGCAATTCAAGCAGACGAAGTGCATTGCCGTAATAGATGGCATCCTTCTCGGATTCTTCCAGGCATTCATCCACCAGATCAAAAGTTTCCTTCTGATCGCCCCACGGACTGTCGCTGGCAAACAGCATATGATCCACGCCATTCTTATCGATCATTTTCCTGAACAATTCACTGCTAAGCGGAGGAACGAGCAACGGATTTGCTGCGAGGCTGTCTCTGCCCTCCGGGGTATCTTCTAAAGGACGTACAGGATTTAATGCAAACGAGGTATCGAGATATGCTCATCTGCCACATAACAGATCGTATACTTCCTCCCAGCGTACATATGATCCCATGTGTGCAAGCACGATCTTTTCGGGGTGAACTTCATCAAGCATCCTGCTTATCCTCTCAGGATCAGCGGAATCCCCCGGAAAACTTAAATCCTTCCCTGCATGGATCACCACGATCAATCCGAGCTCACAAGCACAATCGATAATCCTCAGATTCCTTATATCGTCTATAGCGACTTCCTGATACAGGGAATGCAGCTTGATCCCCTTTATACCCGACTCTGCCAGATCTTTCAGGATTTCCCTGTAATCTTCATTATCAGGATGGATCCCGCCAAATGACAAAAGTCGTGGGAAATATCTGTCAGTTACATCCTTAGCAACTTTGTTTATCGTTTTACACTGTGAAGGATTAGTTACGACAGGTAAGATAACGCTCATGTCAACATGTGCCCTGTCCATTGATCTCAAAAGTGATGAATTAGTACCCTCTGTATAATGACGGATAGACGCATCACCGGCAATCTTAAGGACAGCCTTATCTGCCAGTTTATCTGGGAAAGTATGTGTATGGAAATCTATCAACATCTTGTTTTGTCTCCTATTTAGAGGGTTTATGCCTGTAAATCTGTATAACTAAACCCTAAACACAACAAGGGTATTATCATCCATCTACTCAAAAAAAAAAGCCGAAAGTGCGTGGAACAATGAATGGAATCCCGTATTCACAAATGATCTTTGTGAACATCTTAAACAGCAATTTTAAGCATATTTGAAAATTATAATTGGCTCTGACGGGGATAATGTTTTCACTCCGCTCACTGTAAATATCCAAACTACAGGTTAAAAAGCTTATGTTAATAGTCCTTTTGGTCAAAAGAGAAAGAATAAGAATATCTGGCGATCTGGGAAATAAGCTTGGCGAACTATTGCTGTAAACCCTCCAACTCTCTAAACAGCAATATCCCAAAAGGGTATTCTCACTTGGTTGAAAATACCCTTATTTTTTGCAGAACTGGCAAAACAGGGTTTCCTGTCATGTTATAATATTCAATAGATGGTCGTCGAAGATGATCAGCAGAACAGAAAAAGAGGAGGCATAATAAATGAAGAGAGTTATTGCTTTGGTAATGGTATGTGCAATGTCTTTTGCATTCTTCGGATGCGGCAAGAAGGATGAGAGCGAGAGCAGCAGCGGTTCAACAGAAGCGACTACAAAGGCTGCAGATCAGGGCGGCAAAGATGAGACAGATCTGGATAACGTGACGTTTGCTCAGAAAGACAACAAACTCATTTTCTCAGTTCATTCCGAACTCCTGTTAATGCAGGATGCGTGGCTCGGGTTCTGTCCCGGAACAAAGGGTTTTGTCAAGGAAGTTGACGCCGACGAGGTCGATGTTCTTTACTCTTATATAGCTAATGAAAACAAAAAAGAAGGTGAGGATTACATCTTTGAATTCGGTGTGGATTCGATCGGAGCTCTGGAAGACGGCGACTATGTTATGGTTCTTTGCGACAGCGATGACGAGACAGTAGGCAAGGTTCTTCTTTACATTCCCTGCAAGATCAGCGGCACAAAGGTTGATGTTGATTTTGACAAGATCGTTGTCAACAAGTAACCGGTTGATAAGCTAAGATCAATTTACCGGCCGGAAGAGTGATCGAATACTCTTCCGGTCTTTTTGAATAATTGAACAGAAGATGATATGTATATCCGGGCAAGGGAGATCTTAGGCTAACATCTACACCCATCTTGACTTCTCAGCGAAGATATCGTCTTCTATGGCTTTGGAGCGACATTTAGGTCTTCCGGATTCAGACTTCTCGAGTCCCTGGAAAGCCAATAAACACAAGGGTTTTTGAGGGATTCAGGAACAAAACAAGACTTGCTCGCCCAATATTTGTCAGAGCAATCTACATCGAGACTGGCAGTTTTGCGGGAAAATAAAAATGCCCGCAAACGCAATGTTTGCAGGCTTTCCCAACGAATCCAGTCAATTCGTGTATACATTATGTAACGTCAATACAATTTGAACCCCGATGCCAAAATGTAGGGTTACGAACCATCCGCACATGCAAATCATACCTCTTTGACTAGACTGATATCGAATGAAAGGGATGATCAATAAAGATAACGACTGTCAAAAAGAGGATATGCATTGATCCTAGTATCATTCCTTAATCCAGCAACTAAAATACTTTGGCAAATCCAAAGCCTTTTTGTTGCAGATAATAATACTGTAATATCCTGTTCCAGCGATATCACTGAAACAAGGTTATTATACCATAGGGGCTTTGTTCGTTATATTCCTTATTTATTCTTCCATCAAGAATTATGTATTACATTTCTCTTTCCACTATTGGCAGTTCCTCTTACTTCTTCGTGGTAAAAATAATCTACGATTGTTGGATGTCCTTTCTCTACTCTCTCATACGGAGTTTCATTATCAACAAACCTGCAATCATACTTTTTAGCCAGCTCTTCTGCTTTCTTTTCCAACGCTTCAAAATAGCTGCGGTTCTTTTTGT
>JAFWFV010000005.1 GCA_017515465.1 Clostridiales bacterium | reverse complement strand
GGGAATGTTAATGGACCTAAACTCGTTTTTTTGTCAGGTTCAGGCACCGTGGCTCCGGTATATGATTTCAAAATCCTTTATCAGAAACTTCTAAGTGACTTTGAGGTAATAGTTATCGAGAAATTCGGATATGGTTACTCGGATCTTTACGATGCTCCAAACGACATTGATTCATTGATTTCCTACCATAGAGAAGCGTTAACGAAAATAGGTGAGGAAGGGCCATATATTCTCCTTCCTCATTCATTGTCCGGGCTTGAGGCAATTCGCTGGAAACAGACATATCCGGAGGAAAAAAAAGCAATTATAGGGCTTGATATGGCAGTTCCTGCGCAGTATTTAAGCTGGGGACAGGAAGAACTTGATAAGAAGATCGATCAGATGATCAAATTGCAGAAGCTTCATAAAAAAGGCCTGTTATTCTGGTATCCGTTGAATAAGCGTGGACTTAACAAAGAAGAGATAAAACAGCAAAAACTCCTGTGGAAAAGAAACGGAATGAATGATTGTTATATTGGTGAAGCAAAAACTGTGTTGGACAATGCAAAGCTTGTTGACAAAAGCGGTGAAATAGATTGTCCGGTCCTGATGTTTGTATCTGATGGTAAGCAGGTATCCGCGAATTGGATTCAGTATCAGAAAGAGTTCGCCAAACGCAACAATGCAAAGATCATTCAATTAAACTGCGGACACTATGTACATTATTATGAGAGTGATCGCATCAGCGAAGAAATCAAGAGTTTTATTGAATAAAATAACCTTGCATGTTATCCAAACGCAATAGGTGGATCAGAAAAAGCTATAAAAAATCGGTATGAATAGCAATCAAAGAAAATACATTGAATACGTCAGAGATTATTCCCAAACAACCAGGACTCATATTTGGTTGGGTGGTTCTTTTCTGCACGGAAATCCTACACCATTTTCGGATGTTGATATCAGTGTTTATATGGGAATAGACGCCTTAAAAACATTTATATATGGCTATGGAGATCCAATATATATGTCGTATACCTCCAATCCGGAAGGAATCATCATAGTCATATATGAGGATGGAGTAGCAGTCGATCTTGAAGCGATTGAGTCCGTAGATGTAACGGATAATAGCTGTTTCTTCCATATGGAAAACATAAAGGATCGTGTGTTTAAACGTAACAGCAGTATTAGCAGGGCAATTTGTCATAGAAATGATCTTCCGTATCAGATTGCACGCCTCTTTCACCGAAGCTTGATCAAATATCTGGCTGGTAAGAAAGAGGCCGGAGTCAGCATCGCTAATGAGATCGTTGCATTTTTGAACAGTGATCGTTATGTTACGGAAACCGGATATAAGAGCGGAATTTCACATCTTATCGCCCAATACCATGATAAATATCCGCTGGATACGGAGTATCGTAATCTTTGCTTTGAATTGATCAAGCAAATTGATACTACGGTATGATAACCGGAGCGGCTCTATCGTTCTTTTCAGAACGGAATCTTTGCTCATACAATTGAACAGTGCTGTCTCTGTCCCGGAAAGACTGATGTCGGATGGGATGCATCAAGTCCATACTTTTTAGAAAGATATTCACTGCCATATCCTTCACAATGCTTCTCGTAAATCTCTTTTTTCAATTCAAAACTGTATTTCATATATAAACCCCCGAAGTTTGTTCAACTTCAGGGGTTCACTTCATTTTTCCGGGGCTTTCTAAGTGCTGAATCATAGGGGAAGATCATCGGTTTATCATCATGTCATAGAATCCGGGGATTGCCGATGTTGCCAGGATCTGCCCGGCTGTCAACAAATCGATGATCGCATGGCCGATCATAATGGGCATCGGGTTTCTGTTTTTCCTGTATATGATGCAAAGAACTATCGTAAGAGGAAGGAATGACAGGAAACGGTAGACCATATACCTTGCATCCGGCAGTGTCGGAATAAAGCTGTGCTGAAGTGCAAAGAAGAAAGACGGAAAGATCACTGATATGTATCTGTTTTTGATCGTGTTTACTCCGCAGCCGAGATAGATGCTGTCCTCTGCAAGCGCCGTACTGACGGGAAGAACAATGAGATTGATCACTGCAAGAGGAACGGGTATCGGTGCGATCATCATCGGTGGCGCATAAAGTATTTTTCCATAGCAGAGAAAACCTGCCAGATACATTCCTCCCATACCGAGAAAGAGTATGAGTACGCTCATGCCGACGGCTTGTTTGGGAGCTGTTTTACCCTTCTCATAGTTGATCAGTTTTTTAAATCCGCCGTCATTTTTAGTTATGAAGATCAAGGCTGCGGCGGTGATGATATTTACTGCGCTTGCTGTGACTGACCATGTGTTGCTGATATCAGACAAGCTCCTGCCGGCGATCATCGATATAACGATAAACACGGCAATAAATATGATGCTTCTGAGCGGCATGAGAATGGGGAGGAATTTCTTGCTCATACTATATCTCCCATGAGCATATTGACCGTGTCTTCGATAAAAGAACTGCGGCCTTTTCTGGTATTAAGATCATAGCCTGTAATCTTTTTGGACTCTTCTGCCGCGAGGAAAGCAGCCTGCATCGATGACGCAAGGCTGAAGGATATCAGGCGTTTGCTCTTGTCCGGGATGTCACCCCTTAATGCCATCTGAAAACCTTTCTGTGTAAGAGCTGAATTGGAGTCGGCCCTGTAAGATCTGAAGTCTGACAGGATAGACATCTTAACTATTGCACGGTTTGCGAAAAGGAATTCAAACGTCTGATTCGCGTAACCGGTCAGACGCTCACGATCAGAAAGACCGTCGTCTTCTGCATTCATAAGCCCCGGCTTCATGCTGCAGAGAAGATCAGTTATGATCTTATTGGAGCATTCCGCAAGCAGATTGTCTTTGCTGCCGAAATGGTAATTGATAAGGCCGAGAGCCACGCCGCTCCTTTGGGCTATGGCTCTGGCTGTAATACTTTCCGGTTTGCCGTCTGATTCTTTTATAAGGGCAATTGTCTGATCTATAAGAAGTTCTTTTATATCGCTCATACCAGTCTCCTTGAACAATGTTCAAAATAATTATATTGAACACTGTTCAAAATGTCAACGGACTCATATGCCTGATGGTATAATAACGTTGTGGGAATAGGAGGTTGGGAAAAGTGAAATATGAGATAACAAGGATCAAGGGCGGATTCTGGGAATACCCGGATGCTATTGGTCTTTGACAGAGCCGAGTTTATAGAGCAAAAAGCATTGAAGGTGTTATAGGATGTATATTGTCAAAGCAGAAACAAGTCAGGTAGATATGATCGTGGATATGTCTGTCAGAGCTTTTGAAACAGATGTAAATGTTGGTGGGGCAGAAGGTGATTGTCCGCCCGGATTTGATTCAATAGAATGGCATAAACAAATGGCAAGTGAGGGGCATTTGTATCTGGCGATGATAGGAAATGACCCGGTTGGGGCTGCCATTGTGTTCCCGGATGAAAAAGAAAAAAGCGTATACATTGGCAGGATTTTTATTGACAGCGTCTGTCACAGAAAAGGTTACGGGATCCTCTTGATGGATTGCATAGAAAAGCTGTTCCCGTTTGCTAATGAGTTCAATCTGGATACTCCATGCTGGAATGAGCGGACAAATGCTTTTTACAAAAAACTAGGATACCGTATCATAAAGGTTGAGGGCGGGTTCAACTTTTATCAGAAAAGAAGGATCTGAAGGAATAATATCAAAGCAGCGAGATTATGGCCTCGCCAAGTATTGGATTTGGAAAAAGTAAGGAGACAGAGATATTGAAGCGGTTAGCAAGCAAAAAACTTGTTGATATAGAAGGCACAGGAAGAGGCACGAAGTACAGGATCAAATCTTGAGTATATGGCAAATATCATAACCTTCCTCAGAATAATACTCAGCGTTGCTTTATTGTTCTGCCCGGTATTCTCTCCTGTGTTTCTTGTGCTCTATATAGTGACCGGTGTTTCCGATATGATCGATGGTCTTGTGGCGAGGAAAACCGGTACCGTCAGCGAGTTCGGTTCAAGACTGGATACGGTCGCAGATATTGTATTTGTATCGGTCTGCCTGATAAAAGTGCTTCCGGTATTAGATGTTCCGGGCTGGCTTTATATATGGATTGCAATCATCGCATTTATTAAGGTGGCAAATATCGCAGCAGGATATATCCGGAAAAAAGAGTTCGCATCGGTTCATTCCCTGATAAATAAGGTGACCGGAGCTTTGCTGTTTGCTTTTCCGCTGACTCTGGCGTTCATAGACTTAAGGTGCAGTGCCGTAGTCATGTGTACTGTTGCATCTGTGGCGGCAATTCATGAAGGATATCGTATAATAAAGGTTGAGGATGGGTTCAACTTTTATCAGAAACCATAAGGACTATGAGTATAACACTAAGAAAAGCGGCTGTTGATGACATTCAAAAGATCTGGCAGATGCAGGTCGAAGCTTTTAGCGGTCTTCTTGATAAGTATCAGGACTATGACCTGAGTCCTGCTTCAGAAGATGCCGGCAGGATCCGGGAGAGATTCGATCAGCCTGAGACAACATATTTCTTTATTTCAGCTGAAGGCAAAGATGTTGGTGTGATCAGGGTTGTTGATAAGAAGGACGGTTCGAGGAAGCGGATCTCGCCCTTGTGGATCATGGAAGAGGACAGAGGCAAAGGCTATGCACAGGATGCGATCCTCGCCGTTGAGAAGATATACGGCGAACATTACTGGGAACTTGACACGATACTTCAGGAGGAAGGCAATCTCTATCTCTATGAGAAAATGGGTTACCATCAGACAGGACGAATTGAACATATCAACGACCGCATGGATATTGTCTTTTACGAGAAGGATTAGCCGGCCTTCGTGCAGGATCGGTAAGAAATATGAACAACGTTAACAGGACATTATTCATTCCGCTATACGGAAAGGCCAGGGTAAGCAAGAAGAATATTATTCTGAGCGATCCTTATGCCGAGAAGATCTGGGAGAAGGAAGCTTTTCCGGTAAAGGGGAAGTCAGCTTCCAAATGGCTGGCATATAACATGGCGATGAGAGCCAGGATATTTGATGAGTGGACTGATTCAATGATCGAACAGGATCCCGGTTCCCTGGTCCTTCACATAGGCTGCGGTCTCGACAGCAGATGTCTTCGGGTGAAAAATCATCCTAAACTCTGGCTTGATTGTGATTTCCCGGATGTTATATCCATGCGCAGGAGTTATTACGAAGAGACATCCATATATCAAATGCGCGAATTGAACGCATCAGATACTGAACAGGTCAGAGCCCTGCCGGACAGCAATAATGTGATCGTCATTCTCGAAGGCATAAGCATGTATCTTACTAACGGGCAGCTCAGGGCTCTTTTTGCGGTGCTGCAGGAAAAGTACGGATCTGTTCATATCCTGATGGACATATATACCGTGTTCGGTGCGAAAGCATCCAGGTACAAGAATCCCATAAATGATGTCGGGGTAACAACTGTCTATGGCATAGACGATATTAGTGATCTGCTAAAAGGTTTGCAGATCCGGTTTAAAGCGGAACACTCGCTGACTCCTCCTGATCTGGTGAATGAACTTAAAGGATCTGATAAAACCTTTTTTAAGTTGATGTTTACAGGTAAAATGTATAAGAAGATCTACAGATTAGTCGAACTGGAAAGACTGTAATATGATCAGTACAGTTCATTAATTGAAAGGTGTAAAAAAGAAACACAGGTGATAACGAAGATGTTAAGCGGAATAAGATCTAAGGCTCTTCTAATAGGAACTATGGCAGTTTCTATTCTTATCAGCGGATGCGGAGTAAAAAAGGACTCTGATGATAAAGTAATGCTGGAAATTGGAGATAACATAACTGAGGTCACATCTGACGGGCAGAAAAACCTTTTGGATATCAGTAATAATAAAGCAACCTATTGGCAATACGATTCCGATAATAATCTTCTCATAGCATCCTCAAAATACTACACTACGAACGTATCAATCTATAACCTGGAAACCGGCGCGAAAACTGATATCGGCTTTCCGGAGGCCGACGACAGTCATAGCCTGATCGAATATGAAGGACAGGAGATGTATGGACTTAACGCCTGGTATGAAGAAGGCAAAGTGAACATTTATGCACAAGATTCCGATGATAGTACACTTGTTGTCTTTACCTTTGACTGCGAGAATGGTGAGCTGGTGGATACAGCGCGTTATGATATAGAAAGTCCTGTTTTTGTAAGGGATGCGGGTAACTTCATTGTATATGTGAAAAATGTAAATGTTAAGCATCAGGACGGTAAATACTATATTAAGTATGAATTGGACATTTTTGATAAAACGACAGGAGAAAACAGAACTGTTGCAAGTGACATCGGAAAGATAGGGAAAGGCATTGATCTAATCGTATTGAACGGTGATAAGAGCAAAGTCCTGTTTGCTAAAACAAAAGATAATTGCAGCCAAGTCAATTGGCTGGATATAGAAGATGATACTCCTGTTTTATGTGAGTACGATATCCCGTCAGGTGAGACCCGCGAGGTTTATAAATGCAGCAAGGGAAATTATATAACGGGGTTCACCTATGCTTTAGGAAGCAATAAGATCTATCTGAGATACGGAAAGAGATTCTCCGGATTATTCGACTTTTATTGCCAGCCCAATTATACAACAGTTATAACAACAGACGGCCGCAATTATGAGCTGCATTCTTCCTTAATTGACGGATATAACATGAACACTACAGGTCTTGTTGATCTATCTTGAAAACAATTTTAGATCATATGATTATGGAGGGCAAAAATGGATTTCAGTAATATCGGTCAGATCGTACAGACTGCTCTGGATCATATGGCAACGCATGATATCTACAAAGCAGATCTTATGAGCTGTGATTCCACCGTTCTGGGCAGAAACACCGATGAGAGGATCTTAAAGCTTATTGAGCTCGATAAACATGGCGAATACTTGGGGCGCTATTGGCACACGATGAGTTCCAGTCCCGATTATAAGAGCAATAACAAGATAACCTTTTTCATCAGGAAGGACGGAAAGCCCGGCGGTATTTGGAGCAGCATCATGGGTATGATCGATACATATGAGGTCTTCGATTACTACGACGGATATTATGTCGGCACCAGATACATGGTAATGGGCAGAAATGTGTCTCCGATGTTCTTTGCATACTATGTCACAGACGGAGACAGGGTAAAGGAGATAATAGAACTGTATGTTACCGGTCTGCCTGAGACGGCAAGAATAACACGGATCGCGCTTGAATATGAAGGTGAGACCGCAGCTGCCGTATCTGCATTGCATCAGAGTTTCAGATCATCTGACGGAGGGTATGTTTTGACAAACGAGAATGATATGTTGGATTCCGGCAGCGGAGTTCCCGACAGTTCAGACCGGGTTATTGATGATCAGGAAGCGCTCTGCAGTGAGCTTAGGAAGCGCACTAAGAAATGTGAGACTCTGGAAGATTACGTGAATGCTTTTTTCGAGGTTATAGCGACCGCAAAAGAAAACCCGGAGGAAGAGGTCAGTTATACAGCCGGAACTAACCCTATAAGATTTCCCGGAATCGGGAATGAGTGCTTTTTCAACCTGATGCGCTGGACACCGCAGGAAGATGATGAGTTCTACCAGCTGCAGATGAACATCAGTCTTGACACAGGAGACGGGAAGATCCCTTATGACAACATGATGGATGACGGCGGAGACCTGAAGGAAAAGGTATTCTTATCGGAATCATTCAAGGCGCTCAAAGACAAGAAGATACTTGGTGTCGATATCGAGGTTATCGAGACCTGATGAAATGGGAGAAAAGATCATGGCGATCGCTGCTGTCAGATATATTATGACGATATTCAGTCCGAGGATGGACCATTCTGTAGAAGGCCGGATACCGGTGTCCGGAGAGGAGCATGAGATAACGTGGTATAGCAGGGATTCTTATGAGACCTCGGTCAAGCGCTTTAAGCTGTCCCAAGAGACCATAGACCGGTATTTGGCCCTGATCGGGAAATACGGCATCGAAGAGCAGGCAGGAAAGATAGAGCAGGCACCGGAAGTCTTCAGAGACGAACATTCCCATAGGGTATCGTTCCTCATTTTATGTTACGATGACGGTTCCGAGAAGAAGGTGACTTTCGGGGAAAATGACGCGTCATTCAAGGAGGCGGCAGAAGAGTTCGGCAAACTGTTCTTCACTGCAACTTCGGATGAGGATCTCATCTCAGAAACTCTGGAATATCCGACTCTGAATCAATGCCGCGCGATGAAGGAAGAGCATGGTCCCGTTGTTGCGGTAGAGACCAGTTTTTCTTCATCAGGCATGATGTACGGAAGCAACCGGAGTGTAGTTCAACTTGTTGAAAAGGTTGAGGGCGTTGACGGTACGGTCCGTGTTACGGTCAGGATGAAGGCCGGCAATGAACCCGAAGCGTCTGACAGCAGAGAACTGAGATCCGGCATACTGACAAAAGTGCAGGAGATATCCGACCGTGAGAATCTCCCTTGCTGGCATTATGCTTCGATCGATCCTTCGATCCCAGTCGACCGGTCAATGATACCGTTGGATTATTCGAGTAGCGGCTGCGTAAATATATACTATGACGATTCATTGATCACGGGATGCCCGAGAGTAAAGCGCACGATCGGTGAGAGTGCATGCAAGATGGGCGGAGATGAAGTCAGCAGTCTGCTCTCGAAGATGGTAGGTGACTGTGTCGCCGGGTCAGGCGTAGACGTTAAGATGCCGGAAGTGAAGTATCAGGAATTTTCGCCCTTGGGTATGGGAGCGGATCCTTCGCTGACTAATGCCTTTAAGGGCATCATGCCGGCTCAGAAAGCAGCCGTGGCAGCGCAGACAGTACAGAGGGATGCTGATGGCACCTGGACCTGCAGTGAGTGCGGACAGACAGGGAACACCGGCAAGTTCTGTCCAAACTGTGGTAACCCGGCGGTTCAGGGATGAAAGTAATAATATGGCTAAACTATATGTGATAACAGGTCCTGCAGGAGTAGGCAAAAGTACGGTCTCAAGGCTGATCGCCGGATCATCCTCCAGGTCAGCTTTAATAGAGGGCGATGATCTTTATGATCAGATCATCGGAGGATACGTTGCCCCCTGGGAAGAGGGTAATTTCCTCGATACTTTCTGGAAGCTGAGCTTAAGCTCGATCAGGATCTATCTGGAGGACGGGTTTGATGTGGTATTCAACTATATAATCAGTCCTGAACAGCTCGGGATGATCAGGAAAGAATTCAGTGACTATGAGATCAGGTTCGCGGTCCTGCTCGTGGACGAAGAGACGATCCTTGCAAGGGACAGGAGACGTCCCGCAGAATATCAGATGAAAGAACGCTGCATAGTCCTCCTTAACGAATTCAAGGATCACAACTATCCGGCAGACTATATCCTGGATACATCACACATAACTGCCGGTGAGACGGCAGCCTCTGTGCTGAAAGAGGACAGATTCATACTGAGATCAGCAGGTCACTGATCAACTCTCAGCCACAAAGCAGGGCGGACGGCATGGTCAAAGAAGTTGAAGGACGCAATGTGGCCATGATAGTAGATCTCTCCTACATTGAGAACGATAGCGGCATGTGTTGTCTTGTAACCGGTTAACATACATCAATGCGGACTATCCTGTTGTCTGGTATCGTCTCACCGGAGGTGATAACAATGGATAATTCAAAAACAAATGCAACACGCGCGATCGCGATCACTACGGTACTGACCCTGTTTGTCACAGGTTTCGAGATCTTCATGGCTTATACGCATTATAAGCAGGGGATGAACTTTATCGATATTGCAAGCTACGTTACGTCAAACAGGTATTTCTATTATCTGATCCTGATAGCTGCAAACATGATATTGCTGCCGGGAGCGGTACTCCTGTTCAGGGAAAACGGCATAAGTCTCAAGGATGAGATCTTTGAGAAAAAGACACTAGGCAAAGATATCCTGACCGGGATCATTGCTCTCGCGTTATCCGGAATAGCCGCACTGCTCCAGACACTTGTTTATAAAGGACAGACGGATCTGGCGTTCAAGGCCGGTAGTCCTTCCATAGGCATAACGGTCATGGGGGTCATTGCCCTGACACTGGTGAGCGGTATCGTCAAGGAAATACTCTTCAGAGGTCTGGCGAAAGTCTTCTGCGGTCCTGTCATGGGGGAGATGTGTGCACTGATACTGTTTAACGTGATGTTCGCGATGCTCGACTGGTATAACTTTGGATTTTCATTCATACTTGGTTTAATATGTATATGGGCGTATAAGAAAACAGGACATCTCATTGCCCCGATGATCGCTCACGGCGGTATAAACTTCATTGCTCTGGTATATTCGATTGTGGTGACAGGATAAACATATGGATAAAGCATATCTTATAAAACAGCTTAAGGAACTGTCCGACGCATCGGGTCTTTCCATCTCAGAAGATATCATCGCCAGGGCTATCGGCTTGTCCAGGTTCAAGGTGTATTCAAAGGGTGAAGTCATCGCCAGGACAGGCGATCCGGCGGCTTCCGCCGGATTGGTGATAAGCGGCGTGGTCAGAAGCTACTATGTTGACGGGGATTATAACGACGTCACACAGTATTTTGCCGCAGAAGGAAACTGGTGCGTAGATTCCGGAATGGTGGGTTTTGATGAGATGCAGGCCAACTGGGAAGCGATAGAGGATACTACGGTCATGCTCTTCGATGTGAAGGACATGAAGGCGCTGATATATAGTGATGAGCACCTGAAGGATCTTTGGATCAGTGTCCTGGAAAGCGGGATGAGATATAAGATCTACAGGGAGAACGGCTTTCTGGTCGAGAATGCCACAGAGAGGTATATAGCGTTCAGAAAAAGGTATCCGATGCTGTCTGAGCGGGTTCCGCTGCGTTATATTGCAACGTACCTGGGGATCACACCCGAGTCGCTGAGCAGGATCAGGAGTTCCATGAATGGTGGATCCAAGTGAATGCGGATGAGCTTAAACAATTGAGCATAGAGGGATGCGAACTGATAGGAAGAGGTGCACATGCTTCCGTGTACAGGATCGCGCCTGATGAGATCGTCAAGGTCTACAGGGAAGACATCCCCTATGAGAGGGTACTGACTGAGAAGAGGAGGGCCAAGCGCGCCTTCATCCTCGGTGTTCCCACCGCCATCTCTTTCGATATAGTAAAGGTGGAAAATGCTTACCATATCTGGAAACGCACGCTCTCTTTGTATTATGACGGTATGAGCAGGGAAGAACTGGCCGGGATCGAATACAAGGCCCGCATATTGGGTCTGATCAGGATCCTGGATTTTGTACAGAGGAGTGTCCCGCCGGATCTGCGTGATATGCTTACCGGACAGAGCATCAGCATGCTTAATGAACTTATATGGAGCGGTACAGAGGTATGAATATAATATTTGAGTCTGCCAACATAGATTACATCAGACCCTCCATGGATCTGGTTCCCGACTATCTTGATATGGTCAATGACATCAACAACGTCGCCAGATTCATAGGTGAAAGGCGTGAACCATACACCTATGAGGAGGAATGTGATTATATCAGAAATAAGATGGATGAAGGCGCGACAATGTTTTCAATGATCGAGAAGAAGACCGGCGGGTTCATCGGCAATGTCGAATTCTTTAACCGCAGTGCAGATGAAGCCGAATGGGGCATAGTGATAACGTCCGGGATGCAGGGTAAAGGATATGGGAAAGAGGCTCTTACAAGGTCTGTCGAATACGGTTTTAACGAACTTGGTCTATCGAGGATCTATCTGAGTGTATATGCTGATAATCCGAGAGCCATACATGTTTATGAACAGTGCGGCTTTACAGAGTATGACCGCAATGAGGTTGACGTCTTCATGGAGATATTGAAAGGATGAGGAAAAATGAAAAAGTGGTATGACGAGGAATATGAGTTTACCATTGAAGTCACCGGATTCCTTCACGGTGACCATACGGAAAGATACTGCCGTAACGGGGAAGAGATCGGTGACACATACACATGTACTTATGGCTGTCCCGTTAACAAAGACGGATTTGGGATCTGTTCCAAGACCATGATGATGCTCCATCCGTTGATGGAGGCGGTCAGGAGCGGCGGCGACCTGGAGAACCTGGGCGGTGACGGTAAATATACAAAGACCATTGTATGTCCGGACGGGTGCGTGATATTCAGGCTTACTGCAACACCGCTTGGAAATGAGAATTTCCACAAGGGCGGTTTTTGGGATTACCCTGATGCGACATAAGAAGTAGAGGAGAAACGGAGGGAACCATATGGGAAAGAATTACTTGCAGGCGATACCGATAGATCCTTCTTATGATGAAAAGCTCATTAGTTTTTCATCATCTTTGGGAGATGCCATTGGCAAGGGTGAGGATATTCCCTATGCTGATAATGATGTTGCATACACGATCGATCTGCAGAACAGACGTATAAAGGAAAAGGATATCGAACTCGACTATCAGGTGTACAAGAGGACAAAGGATTCTGCCCTGGGGAATACATTCTTTGATGTCGAGGACTGGAACGACAAGCATTACAAGAGCACTGTGGGATTCGCCGTCCTGGGAGTCAGGAGAAAGATCAGGAAGAATGGGGAACTCATTTATATAGATGATCTGAAACGCGTATTCTACGGGACTGTCACGGACGTCATCTCAGACTCTCATCCTGATGACGAGACCCATATATGCCCGAACTGTGCTGCCGTCAGTACGATAGCGGAGCTGCAGAACGGATGTCCCTACTGCGGAACACAGTATAAGATGGACGATCTCTTTCCCAAGATCACGGGTTTTTATTTCTTTGATCAGCTCCAGATGACAAAAAAGCAGGTATTGATCGGCTGGCCGGTCTGCGCGCTCATCTGTACGATCGCCATTTTCGCCGTTGCTCCAACCCTCAGGTCTTTTCATTTGACCGAGAACATGATAAATACCATCTTTCAAAACGGACCGGTCTTCGTCGTTGTCCTGGGCGCCATGTACGGATTCTTTTTATTCCTGTTCATGCACCTGCTGTTCAAGATAGCCAAGGCGATCGTTGATCTGGACAGGATGGGAACGGCAGAATCAAGAAGCCGCTTTGAACTACGTATGAAGAAGATCACTCCGGAGTTCTCTTATGAGTATTTCAAGAACAAGGCGATCTCTCTGATCAAGACGGCCGTTTATTCCGGGGATGAGAGCACGCTTCTGTGCTACAAGGGAGATCCGCTTCCTGCAGAGTTCAAGGACATTATCGATCTGAACTATGCAGGCACTTTCGGCATCAAGGGTTTCAATGAGGAAAACGGGATCGTTTCGGTCGAGACCAGATCGTATTTTGACGTTCTCTCTGTCAGGGACGGTAAAGTCGGATCCACGCTGCCTGTCATCAGTGCAACGTTTCAGAGAAGAACAGACATACCGGTTGACATGAACTTTTCGATGACGAGGATCGCATGCCCTTCCTGTACCAAGAGCTTTAACCCCGTACAGAACAAATTCTGTCCCAGCTGCGGCAAGGAATATGAATTGATCACCGATGACTGGGTGCTGACAGAACTGAAGATGTCGTGAAAGCGGGAGACATCCCGTCTGATTTCAGATTAGTCAAAGACTGTTCAAAATATTTGATTTTTTGTCATAACTTTTACGTCAAAATTAAGTGATTGTTAAATGATCGCGCAATACAACACATGGAGAAAAAACTGTGCTAATATCACCATGATAGTTAAGAAACAGCGAAAGCGAAAAACAAGTTGAGAGGAGAAAGAACTATGAACATTCCTGAGAATATCTTAAGTAAATTGACAGATGAGCAGAAGGCAAAAGTAACATCAGCAAATTCGATCGAAGAAGTTATCTCCATCATAAAGGATTTCGGCATCGATCTGACTGATGAGCAGGTTGAAGGTCTCGCAGGCGGCACAGGTCCTCTGAACTATCCTTACCTTAAGACAGGTCCCCTTGATACGACAGGACCCGTGAAGACAGGTCCTCTCGGAACAGGCCCTCTCGGAACAGGCCCCCTCGGAACAGGCCCCCTCGGAACAGGCCCTCTCGATGAGACCGGTCCTTTGAATTCCTGTGATCCTGCGAATGGAACAGGTCCTTTGGGCTGGTATGATAAGCAGTGAGCTGCTGATCTTCGGCACATAATAGTTATCATCACTTAATGTAAAAGTAATGTTGAATCGGCCGCAAGGTCGATTTAACATTTATAATACAAATATATTACCCAGACAGGATGTGACAAAATATGCCAGATCAGATCTTCAGTGATAAGGCGATGAAAAAACTAAAGACTACAGACGACCTGGAGCAGTATGTGCACCTCACCTCTCCGGGCGTTTGGATAGTTTTGGGCGCGGCTTCTGCATTGCTGATCGGCCTTATCATCTGGGCATTCTGGGGTACTGCTGCAACGACGGTGGATACGCGTGCGGCTATGGTGGACGGCAAGATGTGCTGCTTTCTCCCGGCTGACGAGTATCAGCTGGTAAGGGTCGGTGATCCGGTCTATATCGACCATTCTCCATGGGTCGTCACGGAGTGTTCCTCTGTTCCCCTATCGAGAGATATGGCATACGGGATAATCAAAAGTGATTTTCTGGTTTCCGAACTGGTCACTTCAAACAAGTGCTATCAGGTCACACTTGAACCCGGCAATAAAACCCCCGCTTTCGGACGTGGTCACGGAACATCCATGACAACAGTGGATGCAGTGATCCACACGAGATCAGTGCACCCGATCGACCTGATCCTGAATCCGTAATCACCAGATAGGAAGACCGGAAATATGAGCACAAAGATCGCAAAAGTTCCCCAGATCATGCAGATGGAAAGCGTGGAATGCGGGGCTGCCTGCCTGGCAATGATCTGTGCATATTACGGAAAATGGATCCCTCTGGAACAGGTCAGGACAGACTGCGGAGTCAGCCGTGACGGCTCGAAGATCACGAACATACTGAGGGCAGCCCGTTCATATGGCATGGAAGCCAAGGGCATGGCAATAAGTCTGGATGGCATGCGTAAGCAGGGGCTCTTTCCCTGTGTCGCTTACTGGAACTTCAATCACTTTGTCGTAGTCGACGGCTTCCGAGGAAACAAGGTATGGATCAACGACCCCGCCCGGGGACATATCGCCGTGAGCCGCAGTGAATTCGATGATTGCTTCACAGGCATAGCACTTATATTTAAGCTTACAGAAGCCTTTATCCCCGGAGGGACCAGACCCGATACGGCAGGGTATATCAGAACACGTCTCAAAGGGATGAAATCCGCATTATTGCTGGTGACACTGACAACCGCCGTTACCTCTCTGGCGGCGATCCTTTTCACGTCATCAGGAACAGTCTTTCTGGACCGCATACTGTCGGGCTACAATACGGAATGGCTGGTACCCATGGTTTTGATCATGCTGGTCCTCGCATTGATCCAGGGAACCATCGCGATCATCAATTCGATATATCTGGTCAAGATACAGGGCAAGACTGCAGTTGTTTCGTCGTCCCGTTTTATGCAGCATCTGCTCAGGCTTCCGGTCCGGTTTTATGCCATGAGGTCCACAGGCGATCTGCAGATGCGCCAGATCGATAACGAGAGTATCGTCTATGCAATGGTCGTTCAGATCGCCCCCGTTCTGATCAATGGGATAATGCTGATCCTGTATCTGATCATTATGCTCAATTACAGCCCGCTTTTGACATGTGTCGGCATATGTGCCGTATTCCTCAACGTGTTCGTTGCACGCATGGTCTCCAGGAAACGCATCAATGCGACCAGGAGGCTCTCTGCCAATGCGGGCAAGATGTATGGTACAACTGTCAGCGGAATCGACATGATAGAGACCATCCAGGCATCCGGTGCGGAAAACCAGTTTTTCAGCCGCTGGGCCGGATACCAGGCGCTGGTCAGCAATGACAGGACTCTGCTGTCCTATATCAATGAATACCTGGGAATGATCCCGAACGCTCTGTGCCAGTTCGCCAATATACTGGTCCTGCTGCTCGGCATCCGGCTGATAATCCAGGGTGATTTCACTCCCGGCGCACTGCTCTCCTTTTCCGGTTTCCTGTCGGCCTTCATGACGCCTGTTTCGCAGCTTATCGGCCTGGGTCAGACGATCCAGGAGGCAACGACCCAGATGGAGCGTATCGAGGATGTAATGCGCTATCCTGCAGATGTAGATGAGACAGCTGAACAGGACATACCTGAGGGCTTTGACTTGCAGAAAAAGCTGCAGGGAAAGCTCGAGCTGAAGGATGTGACATTCGGTTATTCCCCTCTGGATCCGCCCTTGATCGAAGGCCTTTCGCTTACATTGGAACCCGGTAAATGGATCGCCCTGGTGGGTTCCAGCGGCTGCGGCAAGTCGACGATCGCAAAACTGATCACCGGTCTTTATCCCGCATGGTCCGGCGAGATCCTGCTGGACGGGATACCTCTGGAAAAGATCCCGAAGGCAGTATTCCATAATTCCGTTACGATGGTCGATCAGGATATGGTCACATTTGAAGATTCCTTTGCCAACAATATCAAGCTCTGGGATCAGTCCATAGAGGATTACGAGATGATCATGGCATGCAGGGATGCGGAAGTCCATGATGATATCATTGCACGTTCAGGCGGTTATCACGTAATGATACAGCCGGGAGGCAAGAACTTCTCCGGCGGACAGCTGCAGAGAATGGAGATAGCTCATGCTCTGGCTACGGCTCCGACACTGCTCATCCTCGATGAGGCAACAAGCGCTCTGGATGCGCAGACGGAGGAACAGGTTATCAGTCACATTCGTGACAGAGGGATCAGCTGCGTTGTCATAGCACACCGTCTGAGCACGATCCGTGATTGTGATGAGATAATCGTACTGGAGAATGGTAAGGTTAAGGAACGCGGCGGTCATCAGCAACTGATGGAGCAAAATGGTGCATATGCAGCATTGGTCAGGAGTAACTGATATGGAATATAACGAATCGCAGATGGAAGCCAGGTCCCGTCTGGATGCGGAGATCACCGAGAAGGCTTACGCAGAGCTTGCCTCCAGCGTTCTGCCTCCGGAGGAACGCGTTGTCTATCAGACCGATAATCTGGAATTATTCGACAAAGCTGTGATGATATGTCTGGAGCATTACCATGTTGAGGCCGGTGCGGTTCCCGGCAGCGTTCCCGATACTGAGGAAAGGACTGACTATATCTGCAGACCCAGCGGTACCATGCACCGCTCCGTATCACTTACTAAGAACTGGCATAAGAAAACATTTGGTGCCATGGTGGGAAAGCTGAAGAACGGATCTCCCGTTGCTATCCTGCCGAGAAAGATGTTCGGCTACGATTATATTGAACCGGTTACGGGGAAAAAGATTCCCGTCACCGGCAAGACAGAGGAACAGCTGGATGACAAAGTGATACTGTTCTATCCCCCTCTGCCTGCAAGGTCATTGAAAATAAGAGATCTGGTCAACTTTATATTCGGTTCATTCAGTCAGAGAGAATATCTTAAAGTTCTGGCTGCCGCTCTGGCTTGCGCGCTGATCGGACTGCTGCCCGCATGGGTACACCAGATAGCCTTCGGCATCGTTATTCCATCCGGCAAGCTCTATCTGATCCCGCCGATCGCCGCACTGCTCCTGGGAGTCATGGTATCAACGCTCCTGATCAATACCGGCCGTAATCTGGTGATAAACCGCGTTACGACAAAACTGCAGATCAATATCGAAGCGGCGGTCTATGCCCGCGTCCTGATGTTTCATCCGTCCTTTTTCAGAAAGTATTCTTCCGGAAATCTGTCGAACAGGATAATGAAGATGAGTCAGCTGACGCAGGAACTGACCGCACTGGTAATGGGCGCCGGTCTGAACGCGCTCCTGTCATTGGTCTATATCGGGCAGATCTTCCACTATACCCCGGAGCTGACAGGAACAGCTTTCCTGACTGTTCTGCTGCAGATCATATTCATCGTGGCTTCGGTCCGGGTAACGGCACGGTTCGAGATGGATACGATGAACTCCGGCGCAAAGCTGTCCGGAACGGTCACCACATTGCTAAACGGCGTTCAAAAGATAAAGCTGTCAGGTGCGGAGAACCGTGCTTTCGCTAAGTGGGCTCACGACTATGCCGAATATGCCCGCTCCGCATATAACCGTCCCGGATTTGTCCGTGCATTGCCTGCATGTGTTACCATGATCGGTCTGTTTGGAACCATCGTCATTTATTACATTGCGGGGAGCGAACAGTTGTCCGTTGCTGATTTCATGACTTTCTCCACTGCCTACGGAATGATGACCGCATCGGTAATGTCTCTTTCCGGCCTGATCGCAAGCGCAGTGAAGATTAGACCGCTGTATGAGATGAGCAGGCCCATTTTCGAGACCGCTCCGGATGTATCCAGGGATAAGTACATGGTGACCGAACTTAATGGCGGTGTGAAAGTCAATAACGTTTCATTCCGTTATGAGGAAAACAGTCCCTGGGTGCTCGAAGATCTCTCCTTTACGGTAAGACCCGGTGAATACGTCGCATTTGTCGGCCGGTCCGGATGCGGAAAATCAACGATAGTACGTTTACTGCTCGGCTTTGAGACTCCGGTCAAGGGGAACGTATTCTGCGGGCACCACGATGTGTCCAACGTGGATGTTCACTCGCTGCGCCGTCATATCGGTACTGTAATGCAGAACAGCAGTCTCTTCCACGGAGATATCTTCAGTAATATCATTCTTTCCACGCCGTCCGCAACAGAAGAGGATGCATGGAGAGCAGCCGAGATGGTCGGGATCGCCGATGATATCAGAAAGATGCCGATGGGGATGCACACGATCATAACCGAAGGCGGAGGAGGCATATCAGGCGGTCAGCGCCAGAGGCTGCTCATCGCCCGTGCAATCTGCGGAGAGCGTAAGATGCTGATCTTTGATGAAGCGACCAGTGCATTGGATAACATTGCCCAGAAACACGTTGCCGATTCCCTTGCCCAATTGAAGGGCACCACCAGGATCGTGGTGGCACACCGCCTTTCAACCGTTCAGAGCTGTGACAGGATCTTCGTTATGGAAGAGGGCAGGATCGCGGAATCAGGAACTTATGATGAACTGATGCAGAAGAACGGAGTGTTCGCGGAACTGGTTGCCCGTCAGCAGTTGTGAACGGAGGAAATAAATGAAAGACAGACCTGTTACAACGCTGTTCATGCTCATGTCCGTGGATGGCAAGATCAGTCCCGGAGCATCGGACTCACTTGATGTGGACAAGGACTTCCCGTCCATAGAGGGATTAAGGGAAGGACTGGATCAGTACTACGACATAGAACAGACAACGGATCTGTGGTCTTTTAACACGGGACGTGTGCAGGAAAAGATGGGCGCCAATGAAAAGCCATTCCCGGACAAGACCCCTGTGTCATTCGCGATCCTGGACAACACCCATCTGAATGAGCACGGAGTACGTTATTTCTGCGCCAGATCCAGGGAGTTTGTATTGATCACAACGAACAGGGATCATCCCGCATTCAGGATCCGTGAGCCAAATCTCCACATCATCTTTCAGGAGGAGACTGATCTGGAGGATGCACTTCATGAGCTGAAGGAAAGATACGGCTGTGAACGGCTGACCGTCCAGAGCGGGGGAACGGTAAACGGATTGTTCCTGAGGAATAAGCTCTTTGATCATGTTGACCTGGTGGTGGCACCTGTCCTGATCGGAGGCAGGGACACATCCACCCTGATAGACGGCACATCACTCGTCAGTGAAAGAGAACTGAACGCCCTGGGCGTATTGAGACTGGAAGACTGCAGTGTGCTGAAGGGTTCCTATCTGAGGCTCAGATACAAGGTTATTTCATAACAGACTGTTTATTACAGATAATTTCCCGAAAAATGCAAAAATACCCTTGACTTAGAGTTAACTCCAGGTTGTAGAATACAGTCATCAGCTGATCATTCTTCAATTGGAGGTGCTTACCGTGACGATCAAGGAAGTATGTGAAAAGTACGATATCACTGCCGATACGCTGCGTTACTATGAGCGTGTCGGGGTCATACCTGCAGTGACCAGGACTGCCGGCGGGATCAGGGATTATCAGGATGAGGATATCGCGTGGGTCGAAAATGCGATCTGCTTCAGAGATGCGGGAATGCCCGTGGAAATGCTCATCGAATATGTAAAGCTCTTTCAGGCCGGAGATTCGACCATCGATGCCAGGACCAATCTGCTGAAGGAGGCCAGGGAAACGATACTGGAGGCCAGGAAAAAGTACGATATCGCCCTTGAAAAACTCGACTACAAGATCGGAAGATATGAACTCGCACAGAAAACCGGCGTTCTGACATGGGATGATGGTGAAGACAAATGAGAAGGTTACCGGTCATATTGGCTGTTTTATTGGCCTTGTGCCTATGTGCATGCTCAGGAGGAAATACTGATCCTTCCGCGATCACTCAGGCGCAGGAGACCGAAGGAGAGGTAAGGGAAATGGTACTTAAGATAGACGGAGAGACAGTTCCTGTCATTTGGGAACAGAACGAGTCAGTATCAGAACTCAGGTCGCTGGCCGAAAATGGGATCGAGATCGAAATGTCCATGTATGGCGGATTTGAACAGGTAGGGGATATAGGTCACAGGATCCCGCGTAATGATTCGCAGATCACTACATCACCGGGTGACATTGTCCTGTATTCCGGAGATCAGATGGTGATCTTTTACGGGTCCAATTCATGGTCTTATACGAGGCTCGGTAAGATAGACCTGCCCCGGGACAGGATGACAGAGATGCTCTCACACGGGGATGTAACTGTAACGATAGGATCAGATTAATAAAGGAGAACAGACAAATGGAAAAGGAAACATTAAACCTGACAAATGAATGGGACAAGACATTTCCCAAAAGCGATAAGGTCAGCCACAGCAAGGTAACATTTACCAACCGTTATGGCATAACACTGGCAGCCGATATGTACTTGCCAAAGGATGCATCCGGCAGACTGCCTGCAATAGCAGTATCCGGTCCTTTTGGTGCGGTAAAGGAGCAGTGCTCCGGTCTTTATGCACAGACAATGGCAGAAAGGGGATTCCTGACCATTGCCTTTGATCCCTCATTTACGGGTGAGAGCGGCGGCGAGCCCAGATATGTGGCATCCCCGGACATCAATACGGAAGACTTTATGGCTGCCGTGGATTTCCTGTCATTGAACGACAGAGCAGATCCGGAGCGCATAGGAATACTCGGCATATGCGGCTGGGGAGGCATGGCGCTGAACACTGCTGCTCTGGATACGAGGATCAAGGCAACGGTAACGGCTACTATGTATGACATGACCAGGGTCAATGCCAACGGTTATTTTGATTCCGAGGATTCTGAACAGCAGCGCTACGAAAAAAAGAAGAGCATGTGTGCACAGCGCCTGGAAGATATCAGGAACGGATCAAATAAGCGTGGAGGAGGATGTCTGCCTCTGCCTGTTCCCGAGGACGCACCCTTCTTTGTAAAGGACTACAGCGAATACTACAAGGGCAGGGCATACCACCCCAGATCGCTAAATTCCAATGACGGATGGAACGTAACCGGGTGCATGTCGTTCATGAATCAGCCGATACTCAAGTATTCAAACGAGATCAGGAGTGCGGTCCTCATCATCCACGGAGACAAGGCACATTCATGTTATTTCTCGGAGGATGCCTACAGGAACATGATCACGGACAGCGAATATACTGATAACAAGGAACTCATGATCATTCCGGGTGCGGTCCATACAGACCTGTACGATAATACCGGTGTGATCCCTTTTGACAGGATCGCAGCCTTTTATTCGGAATATCTGAAATAAAGATGGAGGTGGCAGCATGGCCAAGATAGTTCAGACAGCAGGCAGAGATCAGTTGGGGAGTTTTGCTCCTGAATTTGCACATTATAATGATGATATCCTGTTCGGCGAGAATTGGAATAATGAGGATATCGATCTCAAGACCAGATCGATCATAACGGTAGTAGCGCTCATGTCTCAGGGTATAACCGATTCCAGTCTCAAATACCACATACAGAATGCAAAGAACAATGGCGTGACCAGGGAGGAGATTGCCGCCGTGATCACACATACGGCATTCTATTCGGGCTGGCCAAAGGCGTGGGCAGTGTTTAACCTGGCCAAAGAGGTGTACGGATAAACAGTGGCAGAGGGTCTTACAGACCCTCTATCCATCCTATGAACCGGTCCAGCGTTTTGTTCTCATTCCGTTCAAACAGGAAACATCCTGCCGTATACCAGGAATGTGTATTGCGCTTATCCTCGACCTCGTAGACCTCACACTTTATCCCGAGTGTCTTCGCCTTATCCGCGAAGTCTTCCGCGCATTCGAATCCCACCAGACCGTCGTGCCTGCTCTGGATCAGGAGCATCGGGATGTGGTTCTTTGTCATGAGGGACAGAGGCTCACCCTGTCTCCTGTCATAGCCTTTTGCAAAGAGCATGTTTATCAGCATCTTCAAAGTGTTGGTCGCACTCTTCCTGAATGAGTACGGACCTCCGAAACCCGCAAATCCGATAACATCTGAAATATCCACATTGTATCTGTCCTGTGCATCTTTGCTGTAGCACATTATCGATGACAGATGAGCTCCTGCCGAAGGACCAGACACCACCGTCCTTGATGTGTCTATGCCCTTATCCCGGAGATATCTGATGGCAGCATTATATGCGCAGCAGACATCCTCCAGCTGCACCGGATACTTGTTCTTAGGCGACAGACGGTATCCGATGGATACGAATCTGTAACCGGCCCTTGCCATGTTCTGTCCGACATAGTCAAAGAACCGGGGATTTCCGGCATTCCATCCTCCGCCATGGACCCAGACGACTACCTTGTCACTTACAGGCTGCTTCGGTTCATAGTATAGAAAGTATTGCTCCTTATCACTCCCGTAGGATACATGATCAGGCGTTAGATCCTTCTTTGTCCTGAACAGTAATCTGAAGTATATCGGATAGTAGCTCAGGTTTTCTCTGATGTAATCGATCATGATATGAAACCCTCCACTTCATTGACCCACAGATCCGGCTTGAAGCATGCCAGTTCCGCATGGGCAAGTCCGTCAAAGCATCTGATCTCAGTCTGGGGATTTGCTTTCTTCATCTTTGCTGCACACTTTCTGGAGACAGCTTCGTTGCCTTTTGTTCCGTGCATGAACAGTATCCTCATTGTGCCAGCATATTCAGGAATGACAAAACCTGAGAATACCGAATCGATCATGTGGTCTATCGACACCATTATCATGTTCTCGGCGATCTTGATGTAGTAGGGGATCATCTCCTCCGGGAGAAAATCTCTTTTTGCCTGCTCAATGATCCTGGCATCGTGTTTTTTCGACTTCATGATTATCGTTTTGTAGTTGTTCTTCATGACCGCCCTCATCAGGAAGTTCATCTTCGCAAGAGGCGCTCCGTCGAGTACCAGGTTTTCTATGGTTATTCCGTCCCTTGCCGCAATGGTTGCAGCTATCCTGCCTCCCATGGAAAGGCCTGCCAGGAGAAAGACATGTCCGTCCAGCTCATCCATGATGTATTGATATATCCTGTCTGCTTCCTCCTCGACCGAATGAAAAACTGTGGGCGTAACCTCTGTATGAGCGTCCAGCTCAGGCACTATGACATAGTAATCTCCCCGGAACTTTTTGACCGCCGTATTCCATATCTGCCACGGTGTGAGCACCCCGTGTATCAGGATGACTGCCTTGTTTTCTTTTTTCCCGTATGTGTGAAAGATCATCTTTCCGCTTCTCCTCCCATCATCAGGATCACTGATCTTGCAAGCTGCCGGAACATATCCTCGGGCTTATACTTGCCATCTATGTGTTCTGCTCTAAAACACTCAGAAAGAACATACCCGGTCTGAATGCCGTGATATGTGACGATCATGAACTGGATGATCTCATCGACGGAAGATACCGGATGCAGGTTATTGTGACTTATTATCTTTTTCAGGAATTCCTCCGTTTTCACGGTGGCATAGAGCAGGGGGCTCTGTTCATCTTTTCCAAGTCTCTGAGCTATCTTCATGGCTCTGTCAGGATCTGTCATGGCCAGCATGTCGCTGTAGATCGATACCTTGAGCAGGTCAGTTCCCACCGATCTCATGTATCCTGCCTGCATATCGCATATGTCGTAGATCGCCTGTTCCCAGTTGTCCGGATCAGCGTTCCTGATAATGTCATCCAGACTGTCATCTATCTTGTTGTTAGAGTTGATGGTGATGACCAGATCCCGCAGGACCTCGTCCAGGTCTTTGTAGTATCTGTAGATGACACCATGCGAGAAATCGGTCTCTGCTATGATGTCCTTCATCTCAATGGACGTGATGGGCTTTCTGGTGCATACGCGGTATGCTGCATCCACGATCTCCCTGCGTTTATTCCTGATATATTCTTCACTTACTCTCGGCATGGAAAGGTCCGCCTTTGCGTTAAAATGACACGGTGTCATTTTAACGTGCAGTGAGACGATTGTCAATAGCAGGCAGTGAACACCGGACGGCAGGATAATAGGATCCGTGCGTGCCAGGGAATAAAACAGTCAGTCAGTCTTCCACTGTTTCCTGTAATCCCTGGGGGAAGTGCCAAAGAATTTCTTGAACGTTTCCGACATATAGCTCACGCCGTTAAAGCCGGTCAGATCAGCTATCTCCTTGAGGGAGTATGAACCTGATCTGAGGTATTCTGCTACCTTCCTGACGCGGAAGTGCATCAGGTAGTTGATGGGTGACTCCTCCACATACTGATGGAACAGGTTATTGCACAGCGACCTGCTGATATTGGCACTGGAGGCGATGTCATCCAGGGTTATGCTGTTCCTGTAATTGTTCGATATATAGGACATCATCTCCTTGAATGACTGCATCTTGGGATCCTTTACGATCTCTTCATTCGCAGTTCCCCATGAGGCGATCTGCCTGCGGATCAGGTCCCATATCTGAAAGAACTGCTTCGTGACCGCAAAAGGATCGTTTCTCAGTTCCGGCATGCCCATCATGAGCTTATACATATCTTCCGTATATTCATTGATGTACCTGAAGCGGATGTATTGAATGTCCGGATTATCGATGATGGGCCTGACGGCCTGCATCTCCACGGCAACGGTAGAGGAAAGCACGCTGGGATGGATGATGAATACGACATACTTAGCTACCTGGCCGTCCAGGGACATGTTGTAATGGATCTGATTGGAATTGACCACGATGGTATCGCCCTCGTTCAGGACCAGGGTCTTGCCGTTGACGGAATATGCCAGTCTGCCGGATTTGACGCTCAGCAGTTCAATATCCTCGTGAAAGTGAGGGACCTTCTCCCATGTTACGTTCGGTGCGATCCACCCGTCGTAGATATAGGAGGGGAAGGATGGATTATCGTAATTTACAATCTCGGATCCGTCATCTCTCTTGACGATCAGTCCCATAACGTCGCGGTTCATAACAATCTGCTCCCAATAGTTCAAAAATCATAACAATATTCCATATGTATGGAAAATAGTTGTTAAAATCGATAATAAATCACGTTTTATACGGTGTATATCTACAATATACTTATGATATCACACAAACGCAAGTGGAAAATGGAACAAAAGGAGAATGAGGATGGGTAATGAAGCATTGATCATGAATAACGTCTGCAAGGATTTCAAAGTCCTTAACAGGCATGAGGGTCTGAAGGGAAGCATCAAGGACCTTTTCTCCCGTGATTACAAGACTGTAAGCGCGGTAAAGGATGTATCGATGACAGTTGAAAGAGGGGAGATCATCGGATACCTGGGACCTAACGGTGCGGGCAAATCCACGACCATCAAGATGATGACGGGAGTTCTGGAACCCACATCCGGCGAGATCCTGGTAAATGGCAAGGAACCCTACAGAAACAGGACACAGAACTGCGAGAACATCGGTGTAGTCTTCGGTCAGAGGAGCCAGCTGTGGTGGTCGCTGCCTCTCATTGAATCCTTTAAGCTCCTCAGGGATCTGTACATGGTTCCCCAGAAGGACTATGAGGAGATGATAGAGCTCTACCGCTCGCTGGTGGACATCGAGCCGATCCTGCACAAGCCCGTAAGACAGATGTCACTGGGTCAGAGGACATTAAGCGATATCCTGGCGGCGTTCCTGCATAACCCCGCAATCGTATTCCTGGATGAGCCTACCATCGGTCTCGACGTGTCCATGAAGGACAAGATCCGTGCACTGATCAGGGGTCTCAATAAGGAAAAGAACACTACCGTAATACTGACCACCCACGACATGGGTGACGTTGATGCTCTCTGCAGGAGGATCGTAATAATAGACCACGGCCAGAAGATCTACGATAACGACATTGAACATCTGAAGAGCTATTTCGGATCCTACCGCACATTGAAGCTCAAGCTGGCAGACAACACCTGGGAAGAGATGCTGATCGATGAGAAGACGACAGACGTTATGGACGTCATCATGGAAAAGCAGAAGGAAAAGAAGATAACAGACATCAAGATCCTGGAGATCTCAACAGAGGATGTCATCAAGAAGATATACGAGGGAGGCACAAGATGAACCCCAAAAGATTACTGGCTCTCACCAGAGGCGGGATAATGGAGTCGCTGCATTACAGGCTCGGCATCTTCGTCACCCTGTTTGCCAACCTCATCTATCTGGTCCTTGTATATTATCTCTGGAAGGCGATCTACGATTCCTCCGGAACTGACGTGGTCAACGGCATGACTTTTTCGGATACCATGATATATCTCATCCTGGCAACTGCTCTGTTCAACTTCCTGGAGATGTTCGTAGTCTGGGACATGAGCAGAGCGATACAGTCAGGCAAGATAGTACTCGATCTGCTCAAGCCAATGAGCTTCAGGAAATACACTTTCTGGAGCTATACGGGCAACCATGTGGTGCAGTTCGTATTAACCTTCATTCCCACATTCATCGTGGTAATGATCGTAACCGGCGGAGCGATCAGGATGGGACTGAACCTGCTGTGGTTCATAATCGCAACAGTATTTGCACTGGTGATCAATTACAACATCGAGATGCTCATTGCCCCGATCTGTCTCTATACTGAATCGACCTGGGGCATCAACATCGTCAAGGAGACCATCGTGCTCCTCCTGTCAGGCGCATCGATCCCTCTGGCATTCTTCCCGGAAAAGGCCAGGATCGTGGTAGAGTATCTGCCCTTCCGCGCTGTATACGATATCCCGCTGTCCATCCTGCTGGAGAAGAGCGGATCAGACACATGTGAAGGACTTTTGAAGCTGTTCGGTCTGCAGCTCATATGGCTGGTGATACTAACGGTTGCAGGCAACATTTTCTGGAAGATCGCGGTGCGCAGGATCACCGTGAACGGAGGCTGATATGAGAAAGAGAGGACTTAAGTTTTATCTGAGTATCTACCGCAAGATACTCATCCAGGATCTTAAGAGCAAGATGAGCTACAGAGCCGACTTTGTCATCTCAACATTCGGCATGATAATGACTAACCTGGCAGGCTTTATCACTTTCATGATCCTGTTCCATAATTTCCCTACCATCAACGGATGGGATTACTACCATATGCTGTTCCTGTACGGATTCTCGCTGGTGGCATTAACGCCTGTCCAGTGCTTCTTCGACAACAACTGGAACCTGCGTTTCATGGTCCAGACAGGTGACTTTATCAAGTACTGTTTCAGACCGGTCAACGTGTTCTTCTACTTTATGTCGGAGGTGTTCGATGTCAAGGGACTGGGCCAGCTGGCATTCGGTATAGGAACCATAGTATATGCCTGGATCCACATCGGACTGGAAGTAAATGTTCTGATAATACTGAAGCTGATACTGTTCCTGTTCACAGCATCCCTGTTCATGATCGCCATCATGAACTTCGCGGCAGCCACATGTTTCTGGCTCAAGGGCTCTGGATACGTAATGGTCATCATGTTCAGGTTCAAGGATTTCGCAAAGTATCCGTCGAGCATCTTTCAGGGCGTGTTCAAGGTGATATTCACATTTATCATCCCGATCGCGTTCATAGCATATTACCCCAGCCTTGTGATCCTGGAGCCGGGCAATGTTCCGCTCCTGTCATGGCTGTCACCCCTCATCGGACTCCTGTTCTTCTTCGCAAGCTACAAGTTCTGGATGCTGGGTGTCAGGAGATACGATTTTACGGGTTCATAGGAGGATACGAAAATGAATGAGCTATGCATGATAATCAAGGACATGGTCAGGCCGAACTTCATGAATATCAGAACATCTCTTCAGACCTACGACAGAGATGCACTATGCTGCGGGGCGCCCTGCTGGAGATGGGCATATCACGCCATTCATTCAGCTGATAAGTGGTTTATAAATCCCTGCGTATACGATGAGCCCCCGTTCCACGAGGAGGGGCTGGACAATCCCGACAAGCCCGCCACGGTGGTCCTGTCAGATGATCAGCTCCTGGCTTATCTGGACAGTGTGGAACAGAAGACATACGCATATCTGGATTCCCTCACTGATGAGATGCTCTATGAATGCCCTGAGAACTGTGCGCTTACCAGGATGGAGCTGGTGCTCAGGCAGTTCCGCCACATCTCTTTCCACACGGGAATGCTCAACGGCCAGACAGCCGTCAATACCGGCAAGTTCCCGATGTGGGTCTCACAGGCGGATCAGTATGTTGATGACGGTATCTACTATGGCAGATACAGAAAGGGTCAGGTGACCGGGCAGCAGGTTTGCCTGTAAATATGTGTGATCATTCAGAATAAGTGGATCGACTCTCTAAACTAAAAGGGCTGATTCCTTGCTTGGCAAGGAGTCAGCCCTTTGTTTAATCATAGATGATCCCGCGGATCAGTTAGTGTAGTTATCGAAGTAACCCTGTACGAGGACAACGGGAGTTCCCTTGTCTCCTGATCCTGATGTGAGGTCGCAGAGGGAGCCGATCAGGTCCGTGAGCTGACGTGGCGTTGTGCCCTCGCTGGCCATCTGGCCTACCAGGTTGGCATCCTTGGCGCGGATGGAATCGGAGATGGCTTTCTTCAGTTCTTCGCCTGACAGGTTCTTGAAATCGTTGTCGGCCAGATACTTGAGCTTGAGCTCGTTGGGAGTACCGATGAGTCCGTCAGTAAAGGCAGGTGAAACGACCGGATCAGCCAGTTCCCAGATCTTGCCCTGGGGATCCTTGAATGCGCCGTCGCCATATACCATGACCTCAACGCACTTGCCGGTCTTGTCCAGGATCCTCCTCTGGATGTCGATGACCAGATCCTTGCATTCGTTGGGGAAGAGCTTGACCTTGTCCTCCGTTGCCTTGTTGGAACCCAGGAGGCCGTATCTCTCATTAAATCCGCTGCCGTTAACGGAAGCGTTCATTATCTCGTCGAGGCTGAGGACGGATGTGGCGCCTGCTGCCAGCAGGATCCTCTTTGTCCTGGCCCTGGTGTGGATGTCGCAGTTGATGACTACCTTGGTGTAGTCGAGGATGGCTCTGGCCTGGTTGGCAAAAACGATCTCAACGTCGCATCCGCATTCCCTGATCAGATCACTGTAGTATGCCACATAGTCAACGCCTGTGAACTCGTGCTTGTTCTCGCCGAAGAGCTCGCGGTACTTTTCCAGTGAGAGTACGTCGCTGTAGGGGTTGATACCTGCGCTGTCGATCTTGTCCAGGCTTACGAGGCAGTTGCCCACTTCGTCAGAAGGATAGGAGAGCATGAGGACGATCTTGCTTACGCCCTTTGCAATTCCTCTGAGACAGATGGCGAACCTGTTTCGGGACAGGATGGGGAATATGACGCCTACCGTTCCGCCGCCTGTCTTTTTCTTAACGTCGGAAGCGATGTCATCCACCGTGCAGTAGTTGCCCTGTGCACGTGCCACGATCGATTCGGTGATGGCGATGACGTCACGGTCGCGCATCTCAAAACCTTCTGCTTCTGCCGCCTCCAGGACTGATGTCGTAACAATATCTGCCAGATCGTCACCCTGTCTGATGATGGGACATCTGATACCTCTGGAAACTGTACCTACTCTTCTCTCCGCCATGTTCATGACCTCCGGTTTTATTATCGCTATTATCATAGCATATCCGGGATGGTTATTGACGTTATGAATTCGGGATGATATATTACCTCTGCGCCTGAGGCGCCGACAGTTCGTTTGTGCCATCCTGTCGATAAACAAAACCAGGACAGTCATTGTTTGATGCGTATTATTGAATATGGCTCCTGTTTTGTGAGCCATTTTTTTATTTGTAGGAGTTTTTTATGAAGGACGAGAAGACAACATCAAGATTATTCATGTACATAGGCATCGTATTCGTTACATGCCTCCTGCTGTCCAACCTGGTCGCAGGCAAGATGTGGGCAGTAACAGACAGCATCACTCTGCCGGGTGCAGTTATCCTGTTCCCGGTTACGTATATCATCGGTGACGTGCTGACAGAGGTCTACGGATTCAGGAATGCCAGGTCAGTCATCTGGATGGGATTCGCATGCAGCTTTTTTGCGGTAATGGTGTATATACTCACACTTGCGCTTCCCCATCCCGGATTCTGGGACAACCAGGCTGCTTTCGAGACTGTCCTGGGAACGACTCCCAGAGTTGCAATTGCATCTTTCGCAGGATACCTCTTCGGTGAATTCTCAAATTCCATAATCCTGTCCAGACTCAAGGTCCTCACAAAGGGCAAGAACCTCTGGGTAAGGACCATCGTTTCCACGCTGGTGGGAGAAGGATTTGACTCAGTTCTGTTCATACTGATCTCTTTCTGGGGCACTATGGAAAACTCCGTAGTACTTCAGATGATCCTGTTCCAGTACCTGTTCAAGGTGGGTTATGAAGTATTGTTCACACCCGTTACCTATGCTGTAGTAAAATGGGTAAAGAAGAAGGAAGGTATCGACACATACGATTTCGACATCAGGTACAATCTGATCAAGGGGTGATATCATGAGAGCAAGGGAAGATCTGACACTGCTGGGCAATTCCGGAACAACATACAGTTCTGATTACGATCCGTCCGTTCTGGAGACATTTGTCAACAAGCATCCGGATAACGATTATTTCGTCAAGTTCAACTGCCCCGAATTCACTTCCCTGTGTCCCATCACCGGGCAGCCTGATTTTGCCGCCATAACCATCTCATACGTTCCCTCGGAACGCATGGTGGAGAGCAAGTCGCTGAAGCTGTATCTCTTTTCATTCCGCAACCATGGTGATTTCCACGAGGACTGCGTGAACATCATAATGAAGGATCTGATAAAGCTCATGGATCCCAAATACATCGAGGTCTGGGGCAAGTTCACTCCCCGCGGAGGAATATCCATAGATCCCTACTGCAATTACGGCAAGCCCGGAACAAAGTGGGAGAAGGTCGCCGAAGACAGGCTCTTCCATCACGACATGTATCCCGAGAAAGTGGACAACAGATAATGAGCATCAAGGCTGTCATCTTCGATCTCGACGGGACCATAACCGATACGGAGAGATACTATCAGACCGCATGGCCTGAGGCGATCAGGAGATGCGGATATGAACCGATTCCCGAAATGGCTCTCGAGCTCAGGTCGCTGGGACGTCCCTTTGCACCTGAACAGTTCAGGAAATGGTATGGTGATGATTTCGATTACTATGCCGTCAGGGAAGTCAGAAAGCAGATCGTAAGAGACCTCATAGCCGAGAACGGGATCCCCCTGAAGCCGGGAGCAATAGAGATCCTAACATGGCTCAGGGAGAACGGTATCACGGTAGCAATGGCAACTGCCAACGGCCTCCGGAGGACCGAAGAACACCTGGGCAGGATCGGCATCAGGGATTACTTTGACAGGATAATCTGCGCCGACATGGTGGAGTACGGCAAGCCCGCACCCGACATCTATGCCTTCGCCTGCAGCGAGCTGGGATTAGATCCCAAAGAGACCTTTGCAGTCGAGGATTCACCCAACGGAGTGAAGAGCGCCTATGGAGCAGGATGCAACGTCATAATGGTCCCCGATCTTACAGAACCTGATGCAGAACTGGGCAGGATGCTCTATGCCAGGGTGGATACTCTGACTGACATCAAGGGATTGATCTTCTGAAGCTGACAGTTTATATCTATATGCTTCCTCTACCTGTGTTATAATAGGCGTGTCAGGGGGTGAGTGATCATGAAGAAACCAAGCAAAAATGGTGTTACCGCTGCCAAGGTGATCGCAGGCATCGCTGCGACTCTTACACTGGGCTGCAACGTAAACGGATGTGTGTACGGACCCGCGCCTATCCTCGATAACATCAATGGAGATGTATATGGTCCCCCTCCTACGTCAACTACTGAAGAAACGCAGGATACTGAAAAACCTGAGATCACATACCAGACTGATGATAATGAGAACGAAGACGTTTACGGTCCTCCGGACGGTTTCGACCACAAGGTCGATCTGAATGAGAATGAGGACGTTTACGGTCCTCCGGAAGATATGGGATGAATCCTGTTAATCCGGTAATCGCCCAGGCAAAGACAGATCACATGACAAAGCTCTCGGAATATGTCGAGGGCTTGTATCGTCATCCTCAGCTGCGCCATCTGTTCTTTGAACTGACCACAGCATGTAATGAACACTGCTTCCACTGCGGCAGCAACTGCGACAGGCCGCAGCCGGGCGAGCTCACCACAGATGAATATAAGCGCATCCTGGACCAGATCAAGGAAGATTTCGACATCAGCAAGATCCTGCTGTGCATAACGGGAGGAGAGCCTCTCCTGCGCAGGGATTTCTTTGAGATAATGAGCTATGCCAACGAACTGGGATTTAAGTGGGGCATGACAAGCAATGCAACCCTGATCACGAAGGAAGTTGCCCATAAACTGGCGGAGACGGGAATGAAGACAATTTCCGTTTCCATAGACGGCCTCCCTGATACCCATGACAAGCTCAGAGGATTTAAGAGAGGTTATGAACTGGCGATGCGCGGAGTCCAGAACCTGATCGACGAGAATGCCTTTTCCTCCGTTCAGATAACAACAGTCATCAACCATGAGAACATAAACGAGCTGGACGAACTCTTTGAGATCATGAAGGGGATCGATATCGATTCCTGGAGGGTCATTAATCTCGAGCCCATCGGCAGGGCTCTTACCAGGCCCGAACTGATGTGCACCGACGATGACCTCAGGAGGATGTTCGAGTTCATCAGGCAGGCCCGGAAGGACGGATATCCGGTACTCTACGGATGCAGCCATTATCTGGGCTTGGATTACGAGGTCGAGGTCAGGGAGTGGTACTGGCTGTGCAACGCAGGCGTATATACTGCCAGCATCATGAGCAACGGCGACATAGGTGCATGCCTGGATATCGAGAGGAATCCCGCCGTCATTCAGGGAAACATCAGACAGGACAGGTTCAAGGACGTCTGGGAGAACAGATTTGAGATCTTCAGGCGTGACAAGTCAAATGACTGCGCAAAATGCGGTGAGTGCGAACACAAAAAGTTCTGCAGGGGTGGGGCATACCATTCCTGGGATTACGATAAGAACGAACCGCTGATCTGCATGAAGGGCATACTGTTCGATTAATAGTTACTAGAGGGGTATAAACATGATCAATATCGGTTGTCATCTGTCGAGTTCGGGAGGCTTTCTGGCCATGGGAAAGCATGCCGTGGAACTGGGCGCGGATACTTTCGCATTCTTTACCAGGAATCCCAGAGGGGGATCAGCAAAGGAGATCGATCCTGAGGATGCAAAGGCATTAGTCACCTTCATGAAGGAAAACAATTTCGGCAGGCTCGTGGCACATGCCCCTTATACCATGAATGTGTGTGCGGAAAAGGAGAGCGTCAGAAAGTTCTCTTGGGAAATGCTCTCAGATGATCTGGACAGGATGCAGTATGTACCGGGCAATTACTATAATTTCCATCCCGGCTCACACGTGGGTCAGGGAACGGATGCTGCCATTCCCATGATCGCTGATGCGATCAACAGTGCGCTCAGGCCCGAACACGATACCACCGTCCTGCTGGAGACAATGGCAGGCAAGGGATCAGAGGTGGGAAAGACCTTTGAGGAGATCGCCCGGATAATAGACCTGGTTGAGCTCAAGGACAAGATCGGCGTATGCTTTGATACATGTCACACATGGGACGGCGGCTACGATAACGTTAGTGATATAGACGGTGTCCTGAAGGAGTTTGACAGTGTCATAGGACTGGACAGGCTCTATGCCGTACACCTGAACGACAGCAAGAATGACAGGGACAGCCATAAGGACAGGCATGAGGTAATAGGGGGAGGCTTTCTCGGTGAGGAAGCGATCCGACGCATAGTCACTCATCCGCTCCTGCAGGGCAAGCCCTTTATACTGGAGACTCCCAACGAGGATCCCGGATACAAAAAAGAGATCGAACTCATCAGGTCGTGGTTCTGATGGATAAGCTCAGGATACGCGAAGTTCTCAATGGAGCCTGGAAAGCACTTCGGATAAAGTACTTTATGAACGTCCTGGTCGTTTTTATCGTGGGACTGATCATGGGCGGCTACGCCATGAACACCTATGTGGGCAAACTGACTGACAGCCCTCAGATCGAACTGGTCCAGACCCAGCAGATACTCAACAACCGTTCCACGGGACAGTCGAATGCACAGTCTCTCGAAGACCTTCTGGATTACCTGTCCTCAAACGGGATATTGCCTGCCAAGGAAGAGATCAAGACGGCGGGACAGCAGTACACGAAAGGCGTTCTGTCAGTATTCGTCAATCAGATATCAACGTCTGAGGACATGTTCTTCGGCATCTTAAACGGTGTCAACATGATCGTGTTCAAGGGTTCCGTTTCCAGATCCGTGGTCATATTTGTCACCGTAGTGGCACTGGTGGTGTTCAATCTGTTCGTCAGCAACATCATCACCGTGGGCAAGAACCGTTATTTCCTGGAACACAGGAGATATGCAGATACAAAGGCCGACAAGGTGCTGTTCGTATACAAGTTCAACAGGACCTGGAACGTTGCCCTGATAATGTTCCTGAGATCACTGTTCCAGGCATTGTGGAACCTGACGATCGTCGGAGGGATCATCAAGACATATGAGTATTCCATGATCCCGTATATCGTGGCAGAAAATCCCGACATCAAGTGGAGGGATGCCTTCTACCTGTCCAAAAAGATGACGAACGGGGACAAGAGGCGTCTGTTCCTGCTGGACCTGATCCTGGTTCCCGGATATCTCCTGTCACCTTTTACCCTCAATCTCATTTCAGTATTCCTGATGTCTCCCTATGAGAACTGTGTGAGGGCAGAGACATACATGCAGCTGAGATCCAACAAGAGGACCCACATTCCCCGCGCCGCAGAGCTCCTGGGCGACAGGATGCTGGCGGTGGTCAACGTGTCAGACAGCATCTATCCCGACTCTGCTTTTACGCTTCCCATACCTGAAAAGCGCAGATGGATGAGGATCGATTACGAACGCAACTATTCATTCTCCACCATAGTCCTGCTGTTCTTTACATATGCTCTAGTGGGATACATCTGGGAGGTGTTCTACACGCTCCTGAACGAAGGTCTGCTGGTAAACAGGGGAACGATGAACGGACCGTGGCTGCCAATATACGGCGTAGGAGGACTGATAATAATCGTGGTGCTCAAGCCCCTGCGCAGGAATCCGCTTCTCATGTTTGCCGGAACAACCGTGGCATGCGGCGTCCTGGAATACTTTGCATCGTGGCTCCTGGAATATCTCTTCGATGCCAAATGGTGGGATTATCAGGGGTATTTCCTCAACATCAACGGCAGGATCTGCCTGGAAGGCCTGCTGGTATTCGGATTGGCAGGCGTGGCATTTACATATGTATTTTCTCCTCTTTTGGATAATCTCTATTCGAACATAGGCATGAAAGCGCGCAAGATAATCTGCACTGCCCTTTTGGTGGTATTCTTTATCGACATGGTGCTGTCCGCACTTCAGCCCAATACAGGTGACGGCGTCACATACGGCGAGGGCGGCATGGGTGCAGATACAGTTGTTATTGAGACTACATCCGATCAACATTGACTTTCCCCGGATCAGCGAGTAAAATCGAAAACGATTCTCATTTTAATTCGTCCGGGGGAACAGAATGACCATCAAGAAGACTTATTCGACCAGACATCAGGAAGAACTTCTGGAATATATGAAGAATACGGCAGGAAAGCATGTAACTGCCGGTGATATCTGCATGCACATGCGTTCCTCGGGCAAGAATATCGGAACGGCCACCGTATACCGTCAGCTGGAAAAGATGGTAGACGACGGCATCGTTAACAAATACATAGTCGACGAGGGCAGCAGCGCCTGCTACGAATACGTGGAATCAGGCCACAAGGAAGGCAGCTGTTATCACCTGAAATGCGAATCATGCGGCAAGCTGATCCATCTCGGATGCGAGGAGATCAGTTCCCTTAATGACCATATCAGGGAACATCACGGATTTACCGTTAATCCCAGGAGGACCGTATTCTACGGTCTGTGTGAGGACTGTTCCAAATGAGTGCGATCCTGACCTGCAGCAATCTGACTCTCGGATATGAGAATATAACCCTGGCAACGGATGTTTCCTTCGAGATAGGCGAGGGGGAGTACTGGTGCATCACCGGAGAGAACGGTACCGGCAAGACCACCCTCATGAAGACCATATTGGGACTTACCAAGCCTCTGGCCGGATCTGTGAAATGGTCCGATGAAGCGGTAAAGAGCGGGGTGGGATATCTGCCTCAGCAGACTGCCGTACAGAGGGATTTTCCCGCTTCCGTAACGGAGGTGGTCCTGTCAGGATGTCAGGGCAGGATGGGTTTCAGGCCTTTCTATAACGCGCAGGAAAAAGAGAGGGCAGCCCTTAACATGGAGAGGATGGGAATATCCGATCTCAGCAGACGCTGTTACAGGGAATTGTCCGGCGGACAGCAGCAGAGAGTGCTTCTGGCCAGAGCGCTGTGTGCAACGGGCAAGGTGCTGGTATTGGACGAACCCGTTGCTTCTCTCGACCCGAAGGTAACAGAGGAGATGTATGAGCTCATCAGTTCCCTCAACAGGGAAGATGGGATCACGATAATCATGGTAACCCACGATCCGGATGCCCCGGCCAGGTTCGCCACGAATGAACTGAGATTCGGTCAGGAGGTGACTTGCTCATGTCAGCTGAAATGATCCTTTCTGACTGGACGTCCAAGCTCGCCGAATACCTGCAGTTCCCCTTCGTCAGGAATGCGATAATAGTCGGTGTCCTCATTGCGCTCTGTTCATCACTTCTGGGCGTAACGCTGGTCCTCAAGAGGTTTTCATTCATAGGAGACGGACTGTCCCATGTGGCTTTCGGTGCCATGTCGGTGGCAACGGTCCTCAATCTGTCCAATAATATGTATCTGGTGCTGCCTGCGACCGTGATATGCGCGGTAATACTGCTGGCGGCGGGCAGGCGTGCAAAGCTCAGGGGCGATGCGGCCATCGCCATGGTATCCGTATCGGCGCTGGCCCTGGGATATCTCATAATGAACCTGTTTACCTCATCATCGAACCTGGCAGGAGATGTGTGCAGCACGTTGTTCGGATCGACACTGATCCTCACTCTGTCCGATTCGGAGGTCATATTATGCATCGCCGTCTCACTCATCGTCGTAGTGCTGTTCATCCTGTTCTACAACAAGATATTCGCAGTGACCTTTGATGAGGATTTTGCATCTACGGCAGGGACTAATGCCCGTGCATACAACGTCATCATCGCAGTCATAATCGCTACTATAATCGTTCTGGCAATGAACCTGGTGGGATCCCTTCTGATCTCCGCCCTGGTAATATTCCCGGCACTTTCAGCCATGAGAGTGTTCAAGAGTTTTCTGAAGGTCACCATATGTTCCGCGGTCCTGTCCGTGATCTGCACTCTGGCGGGAATGCTGATCTCCATCCTGGCAGGAACACCCGTAGGATCCACGATCGTATGCGCAGATATCGTCATGTATGCAGTCTTTGCAGTTGTTGGAAGACTTGCGGCAAAGGAATAATACTTACTGCGTAGGCGTGTTAATTGTGATAGAATTACCCTATATATATTATTGCAGGTACAATAATGCGTAAAAAGAAACGTGGGACGATAAACCTTCAGGTAATGAGACCTCTGGTCTTGTTTATTATTGTGCTCATCCTATCCAACGGAATATTCCTCTTCCTGTACAATCTCAACAAGAATATCAATGAACGTTATAATACGGCCAGTTCCTTTGGCATGGCCGTTGCGACCCAGGTATCATCCTACAGAGGACTGGAATTCCTGATCCCCTACTGGCAGGAACACAGCGGTGACATGGAGCTGTTCTATAATGACGAGGCAAAGCTGATCCGCAAGGAGAAATATATCTTTTCAGTGCTCCCCGGTGTTACGGATATCTCACAGATCACAAACGATCAGGCACGGGAGCTAAGTTCCGAGGCACAGCAGTATTATGCAGAGGTTGCATACGTCAGGCTGTGTAAGATATTTGACTCGTTCAAGAGATCCTATAAGCCCATGTATCTCTACGATTTTGTTATAAAGGATAACAACGTAGTATTCCTGATCACGGGAACCCTCGTAAATGAAAAGAGAGAGAGCGAAGGCGGAGACATCTTCGACGTTGGCAAGGAACTCCCGTATAACGTAGGCACATATCCTGTCCTCGACAAGCTTCTGGAGACCAGAAGACCTGTTCAGGAAATGGAGATGTCACTGGGTAATTCTGCTGATAACTCTGCCGTACATGCCTTTTCACCGGTATACAGCAACGGCAAGATCGTATCGATAGTTGCAGTCTCACTGGAGTGGCAGGACATTATAACGAGTTCTCTGAGACCGGCCATTGTCGTCACATCTGTTTCTGCAGGACTGTTCCTGCTCCTGGGCATCAGCATCTACATACTCCTTAAGAAGTCGGTTACAGGCCCCGTGGCCAAAGAGCAGGAGATCATACACAAATATGAGAGCGACAAGGATTCTGAAGAGGCAGTCAAACTGCTGAGCCACATCACTTCCGATAACGAGATAGAATCCCTTGCCGAGAGCTTCTCGTCGATGGTAGGCGAATTGAACAGATACATCGAAGAGGTCAGGGACGTGACTTCTGCCAAGGAGAGGATCGAAGCGGAACTGTCCATGGCTACCGAGATCCAGGCCAGCCAGCTTCCTGACAAGTTCCCGGAGAGAGATGATTTTGAGATCTATGCTTCAATGAATCCCGCCAAGGAAGTGGGAGGAGACTTCTACGATTTCTTCATGATAGACGAGGATCATCTGGGTCTGGTAATTGCCGACGTAACCGGTAAGGGTGTACCTGCGGCGCTCTTTATGATGATCTCCAAGATACTGATCAAGAACCATCTGCAGAATAACGAATCTCCCGAGGAGGCATTGAACAAAGTAAATAAGCAGCTGCTGGAGAATAACAAGGCAGGTCTGTTCGTAACTGCCTGGGTTGCCAAGATCGATCTCAATACAGGTGACTGTCTGATCTGTAATGCAGGACATGAGCACCCGGCATTGAAGAGAGCAGGAGGCAAGTTCGAACTCATCAAATACCGCCACGCGCCTCCTGTTGCAGTTGATGAGGACTTCATGTTCAAGGAGCATCCGTTCAAGCTCGAACCCGGTGATTACATCTATGTATATACGGACGGCGTTACCGAGGCAACGGACAAGGATAACGAGCTGTTCGGAACTGACAGGATGATCGATGCCCTTAACGTAAATCCGGATTCCAATCCGAAGATCATACTGAATACGATTGCAAAACATATCAACGACTTCGTGGCAGAGACTCCGCAGTTCGACGATATCACGATGCTCGGCTTCAGGTTCAATGGCCGTCAGGTTGAGGACTGATCTGGTAAAACAACAAAAATTTATTGTAAAACGATAAAAAAGTATTGCAAAACAGAATTACAGGGTGTAGTATAAAGCCATCTCGAAGGAGGTGGCTCTATTTATGGACAAGGCAGACAACGTTATCAGATATACAAAGGTGGCAACGGTCATCTTTCTCGTACTCGTTGTAGTTGCTGATGTATTCGGATTCAGCATCACGAACTATATAACACGAGTCTGGGCAGACAGGGAAGACACATTCGCCCTGATCACACTGTCCACCGTCTACTATCTCGGAACAGTAGGGGCATATGTGGTATTGATCGCATTCTATAAGCTCCTGAACAACATGAGCAAGGACATCGTTTTCGACAAGGCGAACACAAAGCTGATGAAGATAATAGCCATAGCACTGGCTCTCATGGGCGTTGACTGCATGGTAGGCACGATAGCATGGTTCGGTACGATATATGTGGGAATAATCTGTTTCTTCATGATGCTCGTGCTGTTCTGCGTCAGAGCAGTGTTCGAGAAGGCAATAGAAATGAAGAGTGAGCTGGATCTCACCATCTGAGAAAGGAGGAACATCCATGATCGTCATAAATCTCGATGTAATGATGGCAAAACGCAAGATGTCCTCCGGAGAACTCGCCCAGAGGATAGGTATAACGCAGGCGAACCTGTCGATACTCAAGAATCAGAAGGCCAAGGCAGTCAGGCTCGAGACACTGGATGCGATATGCAGGAACCTGGAATGCCAGCCGGGGGACATACTGGAATTCAGAGAGGAATAAGGTAATCACATGGACATCAGAAAGACCGCGAAGAACGCCGGAATATTGCTGGCGTATCCTATAGCATTCGCTTATCAAAAGTACGTACTCTTAGATTTTTCGGATGAATACGTAACGCTTAAGAAGATCATCTTTGTGCTGTTCTTCATCCTTCTCAACGAACTGGTCGTAAGGGGCAGGGGAAAGAAGCCGGCAAAGGAAACATACTTCTGGTACGGAATAATGGCTATCGTGGCAGTGACCTATGAGACGGGTCTGGCAGACTGGGTATCCTTTATCGGTCTCCACCTCTGTGCGATGTACGTTGCCATCGTCAGCAACCGTCTGTGGTACGAGGGCAGGACGGGAAGCTTCATAATTGCCGACCTGTTCAATTCGGGAATAATCAAAGCCTTCGGCGGATTTCCCAATCTGTTCAAAGATCTGGGAAGTATGAGGGTAAAGGACAAGACCTCTGAGACATCTGAACAGAAGAAGGCCTCCGGGCCCCGCGGCTCCGTAGTTGGCGGCATACTGATCGTGATAGTCATGATCCCCATCTTCTGCATCGCCGTAGCTCTCCTGTCGGAGATCAACCCCTTCTTCGGAAAGATGGTCGAAGATCTGCTGGACAATATCAACTTCAAGATCGTACCCCTCGATGTCATCAACTTCATCCTCAATAATATGGGTTATGTTATCTTTGCAGTTCCCACGAGTCTCTACCTCTACGGAATGCTCTCCAAGAGCGCTGACAGTGACGGGGAAAAGGAGAAGAGATCATGCGAGGGACTTATCAGATGGAGACAGAAATGCCGCAGGATCTCACCGTTCGTATCATCTGTCATCGCAGGGTTATTTGTGGCACTTTATCTGGTATTCTTCGTCTACGAGGGACAGTATCTGTTCAGCGCATTTGCAGGACGCCTGCCTGAGGAATTCACGGCAGCAGAATATGCCAGAAGGGGATTCTTTGAGCTGACGGGCATAATGTTCATCAACATGCTGATCTTCCTCCTGATCTCATACTTTGAGAACAGGGAACTGATGGGACGCAAAGCCTCTGTTGCAATCACATGCGCCCTGATGGGAGAGAGCATTGTATTTGCCATGGTCTCATTTTCCAAGCTGGCACTGTACTACTCCAGGTTCGGCTACACGCCCAAGAGACTGCTGGCTATGTGGGGAACACTGATATTTGCAGCAGGAGCTGTAATGGTCATCATCTCACTTCTCAGGAAGAAGGACTGCTCCAGGGCATGGATATGGTTCACTGCATCCAGCTTTGCGGTAATGAGCGTAATATCTTCACTCATATATATTGGATTAGTATATCTTGGATTAGGAGTGACAACATGATGAAAAGTAAGTTTAAAACAGTTCTGATATCTGCCGGGATCGTGCTGGCAGTACTCGCTGCTTTTGCAGCGATCATGATACATGGAGCATGGGATTATGTATCCCGCTGTGCACATATAAAGGATAGGGAGAACATCGAATGCACTGTGGGAGACACATTATCGATCGATGATCTGGCGGAGTTCTCGAATTACGATACCAGGAGGATCAACGGCATCCTCGGCGCTGAGGGCGAGATATCGGAAGACGGCCAGAGCATTAAGATCACCTCCGGCGCGGGAATAGCGGAGGTCACTGTCTTTGCGACTAACGAGAATGCTCCTGAAGGGAGCTCCCATGATATAAAGATCACGGTAAAAGGGGAATAAAGGATGAAAGTGTGCAGATTTGGAATACTATTGATGTGCGGCGCAATGATGCTGTCGGGATGCTCTCTTCTCGACCAGGACAAAGGTGCTCTGATGCTGCCGCCGAATCCGGTGTCATTCGAACAGGTCTATGATGAGGATACGGGTGATACCACGATCGATGTCAACGGCAGGACATATTCTCTCTTCGGCACGGTAAAGGACAAGGTGTCAGATGACTCGATCCGGGATTGCCTGGGATATCTGGATGGTGACAGGAATACCCGCATATACACCCTGTATGAAGATCCATACGATAACTTCATCATGGTAAAGGTAATAAACGGCATCATGGATCAGCCGGTGTTCTACAGGGCAACGGATACCAGACTGCAGGATACCTTTGCGCCGTCCTACATCGAATCCCTGGGTTATGAATGCTGGGGTTCGTCGGGCATACATTACGATATGCCGGCTGCGATCGTCAGGTTCACATGCGACTGTGAGAATGTAAAAGTTATTAATTATGATATATCGGTAAATGGCAAGGAAGTCTTCAGTGGTGAAACGGGCTATTTGTCTTATGATACAGTTGAAAAGGGCGAGCTCTTCGATCTGGAGATCAATGAGTTCGAAACCGGAGGAACAGCCGAGAGAGGTCAGGTATTTGATGCTGCCATCACCTTTACGGTAATAGACGCAGATGACAATGAACATGAGGTCGAAGGCGTCTACGAACGGGAGATCATGTTCGGCGCAACTCTCACAGGCCTGGAGATCAGAGAGGATAACGGGAGATATTACCTGTTTGAGGATTGTTGATTCTTACCGCCCCGGAGATGTATCCGGGGCGTATTATTATGCGTTTTAATGTGTTTGACCGGCGGGAATATACTCTTATAATCAATGATGGATGTTTATTATAAGGAGAATACTTTATGCTGGAACTGAAAGACATCAAAAAGAGCTATGCGATCGGAGAACAGAGACAGCTCGTTCTCAAGGGTATCAACGTAAAGTTCAGGAAGAATGAGTTTACTTCGATACTGGGATCATCAGGAAGCGGCAAGACGACGCTGCTCAACATCATCGGAGGTCTCGATAAATACGACAGCGGAGATCTCATCATCGACGGCATATCTACGAGCAGGTATAAGGACCAGGATTGGGACTCATACCGTAATTACAGAGTAGGATTCATCTTTCAGAGTTATAACCTCATAATGCATCAGAGCATCCTGGCTAATGTCGAGATGGCTCTCACACTGTCAGGCGTATCCAAGCAGGACAGAAAAGAAAAGGCAAAGGAAGCCCTGATCCGCGTAGGTCTGGGTGAGCATATAGACAAGAAGCCCAACCAGCTCTCAGGCGGTCAGATGCAGAGAGTTGCCATCGCCAGGGCCCTCGTAAATGATCCTGAGATCATCCTCGCCGATGAACCCACCGGTGCCCTGGATTCCGCAACAAGCGTTCAGATCATGGATCTGCTCAAGGAGATCGCGGGCGACAAGCTCGTCATCATGGTTACACATAACCCCGAGCTGGCCAGACAGTATTCCAGCAGGATCATAGAGCTCAAGGACGGTCTCATCATCAACGACAGTGATCCTTTCACGGGCGATGAGGAAGCAGTTAAATCAGAAGAAGCAAAGAAGACATCAATGTCTCTCATGACATCACTGTCACTGTCATTCAATAATCTCCTGACCAAGAAGGGAAGGACTTTCATGACTGCAGTCCCAGGTTCCATCGGGATCATCGGCATCGCACTCATCCTCTCCCTGTCAAACGGCATCAACAAGATGGCCAAGAGCCTGGAGACCGGATCCGGAAATTACTCCATCACACTCGAGAAGACGAGTGTCGACCTCTTCGGATCTCTTTCCAATGCGTTCGCCTCCGCAACCCAGCAGAAGGAATATGACAAGACACTGATGTATTCCACCGACGATATCGTGGAGAAGACCATCGTAACAGAGAATCAGGGTCTGGCGACAAAGAACAACCTGAAGGAACTCAGGGGATTCTTCGAAGGCAACAGCGAGTTTGCCGGCAACATCGAAAGTGTTGATTACAGATACAATGTGGATCTCCAGGTATATAACGGAGAGGATTACAGCAGGATCAGCCCTTCCGATCTGACCGGAACGCCCACACCTCTGTTTACGATATTTGATACAACAGAGGAGGATGAATATACCAAGGTCCTGGCAGGCAGACTGCCGGAGAACAACAATGAGATCGTTCTGGTACTCGGTCCCAATAACACGATCTCAGACTCCATGCTCTATACCCTGGGGATCAAGGATATGTCCGTCCTCAAGGAAGACCTGGCCAAGATCGCCAAGGATTCAACATACAAGGTTGCATCCGCATCATTCTCATTCGATACGGTAATGGGCAGGACATTTAAGCTGATACTCAATACAGATCCCTACATTCTGGAAAACGGCGTTGCAGTTGACCACTCTAATGATACAGATCACATGAAGAGCGTCATCGATGCCGGAAGAGAGCTCACGGTAGTAGGTGTAGTATCAAGTGGTATGGCAGCCGAAAGCAGCTTCGGTTACAGACCTGCTCTTGCCGGGGAGATCGTATCTGAGATCAGAGGGACTGAAATCTATGATGCACAGATCGCAGACAGGGATACGAATATCCTGAACGGCGAGGCTTTCGACGGTCTCATGTATACATTTGACAGCGTATGCGAAAAGCTCGGCATCTTTGAGGAAGGAGACTGTTCCAGCATCGTTATCAACCCCAAGGATTATGAGGCAAAGCAGAAAGTCCTCGATATCCTGAACAAGTATAATGAATCAAAGAAGGCAGAGGGCAGGCAGGATCTCGTGGTATCCTACACTGACGATGTCAAGGTGATAATAGGCGGTGCCACCAGGATCGTGGATGTCGTATCCTACGTTCTCATTGCATTTGTTGCCATCAGCCTTCTCGTTTCCAGCATCATGATCGCCATCATCACATACATCTCAGTTCTGGAGAGGACCAAGGAGATCGGTATCCTGAGAGCGATCGGCGCCAGCAAAAAGGATATTACCCGCGTATTCAGGGCTGAGACCATCATCGAGGGACTCATTTCCGGCGTTATGGGTGTGGTTGCAGCATTTATCCTGACAGTGATCATCAACATCGTTGTAGGTCTGATCAACAAAGAGTTCAGCGGGATCGCCAGCATGCCCGTTCTGGGAGCCATAGCTCTCGTATTCCTCAGTGTTCTGCTCAACGTCATTGCAGGCAGCAGACCCGCCAGGATGGCAGCAAAGAAGAACCCTGTTGAGGCATTAAGAAGCGAGTAACATTGTTACAAATACTGAAATAACTAATGTAAGGATCAGTCCCCGGACTGGTCCTTATGTCTTTTTTCCTTGTCGGAATACATCATCTCGTCGGCACGGTTCATCAGCTTCTCGAGAGTGGAATCTATCTTTCCGGAAGGGAATTCCGAGATGGGGCAGGAAGAAACGCCGATGCTGGCGAGGACTCTGTAGGGCTTGCCCGTCAGATTGGAATCGTATTCCGCAGACGCCTCCAGCTCGTTCCTGAGGGTGTCGGATTCTCCGTCGAGGGCTTTGTCACTTATTATCACGAAAGCAAACTCATCACCGCCGAACCTGGATGAGATGCCGATCTTGTGCACCCTGGTCTGTATTGCATAGGCCAGGGCCTTGATGACCGTATCCCCCTCCTGATGGCCGTAGTTATCGTTGATGGGTTTCAGATTGTCCAGATCCATCGTTACGTAATTGAAGATCTTTCCCTTGTATTTGGGGTCCTTGACCATCTTGGCAACGTGGGAGAGGAACCCTCTCCTGTTATATAGTCCGGTCAGATAGTCCAGCTCAGAGAGCTGCTTCATCTCTCGGTTGACGTTCATGAGCTTTTTGTTGTTCAGGACGGCATGGACGATGGAGGATATATAGGATTCCATCTCCTCGAACCTCTGCTGCAGTCTCAGGGAAATGCTCTTCGCACCTGTGCAGAGATAGCCGTAGGATTCATCTGCTGACCTCAGCTGGCTGAATATGAGGTAATTAAGCCCGCTGCCGGATGCGAACATCTCGTTCTGATAGGGGAGCAGATATTCTGAATTATAGATCTTGTTGCCGTATTCATAGATGTCCTTCCATGAGGAATAGAGGGCATTGATGCACTTATCGGATTCCGTTATGCCGACAAAGAACATCTGATCCTTCCACAGCCACAGGTGCTTGTCCAGGAAGGCGGACAGGAGCTTTGTGTCAGCTATCGTTATGGCCTTGGATGTCAGACGTCCCATCTCGTGAACGTGCATGAAGTAGTCCTGATTGTCCTTGAACAGAGCAGAGGAAATGTTCTGCATCTCCTCCATGGTCGTGAGATTGCATCCGCAGGAGTGCTTATACAGAGGCTTGTAGCCAATCTTGTGAGTCCATGTCTCAACCGTGCCCGTTTCGTACCATTCATCTATGGCAGATATGATGTTATGTGCCGCCTGTGAATAGTCTGGGGCTGCTGTGGTGATGGTGGGATAGTGGAACAGCGAATCCTTGATACCGTCAAAGCCTGTTACGATGCAGTCGTCAGGGATACGGTATCCCTTTTCTATCAGATAGTCACATGTGCCCATGGCCATTGTATCGTTGGCACAGATTATGGCCTCCGGCAGAACGTATCCGTTCTCATCAAAGTATTCCTGCAGTGCCTGCTTGGCAGGGATGTACCAGAAATCACCATAAATGACCTTGTTGCTGTCGAAGGGGATATCATGTGATGTGAGGACATCCTTAAAGACCCTGATCCTGTCCTCGGAAAAGAGGTTGCCCTTGAACCCGGCCATCATCATCAGGTCTGTGCAGTGGTGATCCTCAACCACATGGGTGACCAGCTTCCTGAAGCCGTCCAGATAGTCGAGCTTGAAATTGATGCAGCCCTCCTCATCATGCTCCAGCATGAACACGGGAATGTTGGAATTATGGCCGATATCCGCCAGGTATTCCGTGAGATAGGGTGATTTGAGCATCTCTGCGAATATGATCATGCCTACGGGTTCGAGCTTTTTGATCGTATCAGCAAGCTTGAACTCTATCTGTGACTTGGAAAAGCCGGTCATGGCGGCCGTTCCGAAAGTAAAGCAGCAAACAACATATCTGGATGTCAGTTCCGGGAAATTCAGGTTGGCCAGGAACATGTTGAGGTTCTCGGCATCTTCCCATGATCCGCATACGACCAGTGGTCTGCGGTCCGGCGGAGCGGGATTAGCGCTCACCTTAAATGTGAACAGGGAGTTCTCTTCGTGAGATTCCTCCAGGACCCTCTGAAGTTTGGGAACGTATGTCTTGATCGCAGGATCCACATCATCTATGCCGAATATCTCCAGATGTTTGGGAGTATCCAGGGATGTCAGCATGTCCTTAAGGGCATCGAGATTGGCGCCGTAATAGTCAGGCAGCTCCAGTGCTTCCTTAAGTATTGCATGCAGGGCTTCCTTGCCCGGTATACCAGTCAGGTTGATGTAGATGGCATTGTTCATCTGATCAGGGCTCCCCGTAAAGCAGTTCAAATGTAGAGTAATGGTCCACTGTGTAGTATATCAGACCATCATCTGAATATACAATTCTTTTGGCGCCCCTGGAGCGCTGATGCATCGTATCGATGTCACACTCGAAGTAATCGCGGCCATCTGCCTCAGGCAGCGTCTCCTCATAATTGCCGAACCTGTCCCCGCCGATGCATCCCTCATAGAGATAGTCGTCCAATCCTCCTGAGCTCCATCCCAGTTCGCGGGCCTGGCGCTTTGTGATGAAATTGTGAGGCAGATGTCCGTAGGTATGGATATAAAGTGCAACATCATCCGCATGAGTATAGGCACCGTCCTCGTCGATCAGAGCCTCCGTTTCTGAAGTTGCCGTAGTTTCAGTATTTCCGGTGGTTTCTGATGAAGTTGCCGATGTGAACCCAGTGGTCTCTGAAGCAGTCTCGTATGACCATTCGGGCACCGCACATCCGGAGATGCCCGCGGCAAGAGATATAATGGTTATAACTGACAGTATTCTTTTTAATAATGAGCCCATGTCCACATTATAAAACTATTTTTGCACGTTGTTGCAACATTTTGGATCTGCCGGTTGTATAAATGGTGTAACTCCAAAGCGAAAGGGGAAGAAAAATGAAAAAGATCTTAGCATCCATCCTGGCGGCATCACTGATGACAGGAGCCGTAAGTGCCTGCAAAGGGGAAACTGATCCCACTGAGCAGGTAATACCCGACAGGATCGCAGGTGCACCCATGAGTGCAGAGCTCAGGACGCTCGATGAATCCGAGAATGAACAATACAGGAGAGCATATCTCAATACTGCTTTCGACCTGCTCAGGAATAAGACAGGTAATGGCACGAACGTTATGATATCACCTGCATCCATCATGATCGCACTGTCCATGGCTGAGGCCGGGGCACACGGAACGACGAGAGATCAGATGGCAGCGCTGTGGGGAGGGCAGGAGGACAGTGACGGACAGCTGTCCTATGCAGCTGAGCTTCTGGACAGGCTGAACAGCTCCGAAGGAGTAAGCATGCATGCGGCTGATTCAATGTGGATCAATCAGCAGATCCTGGCAGGCGTACTAAAGGATGATTATGTTGATTTCGTCAGGGACAATTATGATTCCGAGGTCAACATGCTCGATCTTGATGATGCTGCCCTGGACAGGATCAACGGATGGGTGAATGACAATACAGACGGGATGATAGACAAGATCATAGACTCCTTTGAACCCAATACCGCGATGATGCTCCTCAATGCCATAGCTTTCGACGGATCCTGGCAGCAGCAGTATGAGGAACATCAGGTTCATGACGGCACATTCAGGAACAGTGACGGCACGGAATCGGATGTTACCATGCTCAACAGCGAGGAAGGCCTGTATCTGGAAAACGATGATGCCACGGGATTCATCAAGTTCTATGAGGGATGCCAGTATGCTTTCGTCGTAATGCTCCCCAAGGATGAGGACTGCGATGCAGACAGTTTTCTGGCGGATTTTACAGGTGATGATTTCAATGGATTCATGGACAGCCAGACATACGAATACCAGGTGTTCGCAACGCTCCCCGAATTCGAATATGACTATGGTGACAGCTTTGCCGGGACACTCCGGGATCTGGGCATGACGGATGCCTTCTCTCCGGCAGGAGCAGATCTGACCGGTATTGCTGAACTCGAAGATGGCAATCTCTATATAGGAGATGTCATCCACAAGACACATATCGAAGTGGACAGTGCGGGAACGAGAGCTGCCGCGGTAACGGCTGTATCGATCCGCGCCACGGGTGCCATGATCGGTGACGATAACATAAGACGCGTTGAATGTGACAGACCTTTTGCCTATGCCATCGTGGATACTACGGACAATACTCCGGTGTTCATAGGAACGGTCAACAACCTCTAAGCCTTAACAGGGATAGCCTAATATACAGACATGGCGGCCGCAGGTGTTAATGCCGGCGGCCGCTGTGTTATGTATGGCAATTATGTGGCAAGGGTTGACTAATTTGGTTTATGGTTGTAAACTGACGTCAGTTTATGATCGTAAACCACGGAGGAATAAAGGATGGACGAATTGATGTTATGCGAGAGTGAGTACCGTCTTATGGACGTGATCTGGCGTTATGCACCGGTTGAATCCGGCAGGCTGGTCAGGCTCTGCGAGAGCGAACTGGACTGGAAGAAATCGACTACATACACCATATTACGTAAGCTCGTGGCCAAGGGCATGGTCCGTAATGACGACGCAATGGTATCCGTGCTTATCCCCAGAGACAGAGTTCAGAGGTTTGAGAGCGAGAGGCTCGTGACAAAGTCATTTGGAGGATCACTTCCTTCTTTTCTCGCTTCTTTCCTGGGCGACAGAAAGCTCACGGACAGCGAAGCTGATGAACTCATAGAACTCATAGATAAGTACAGGAACGTTAACTGACGACCGCACGGGGTAGAGCATATGAATGGATTATTAATGAATATACTGCATATGAGCCTCACCGGAAGCATCGTTATCCTGGTGGTCTTACTGGCCAGGATGATAATGAAGAAGATGCCCAAGAAATACATGTATCTGTTGTGGGGCATCGTCGGGTTCAGGCTTCTTTGCCCGGTAGCATTGGAATCGAGCATTTCCATCTTTAACATCAAGCCGATCAGGAATTCGGTGGAGCATGTGAAGAACCTGCCGCTGATACAGTACGGGAACGGACCACGGAACGTATCTGAAACCGTCAGAGATGTCTCACAGACAGTTATGAACAACAGAACGGGTGTCAATTATGTTCCCATAGTGCTGACAGCCATATGGGCTGCCATCGCCATCGGGATAGTTATATACATCATCCATCAGTACGTAACTGTCAGGACCGCTCTCAGGGATGTGAAACAGATAGCTCCCGGACTGTACTCGGGGCATGAGATAGATTCACCCTTCGTTATGGGGATAATCCGTCCGAGGATATACATGCCCGCAGGACTGTCCCGCGACGAACTGGATTACCTGATCCTTCATGAGAAGACCCACATCAGGAGAGGTGATGTCTTCTTCAAGACATTGGGTCTGGCAGTGGTTGTCATTCACTGGTTCAATCCCCTCGTATGGATAGCTTATTCCATGTTCGTACGGGATATGGAGATGAGCTGTGACGAGGAAGTTATCGCCAGACTGGGTGAGGACGTTAAAGTGGATTACACAATGTCTCTCGTTTCCTTCGCCCGCAGGAGCAACAGCTCCAAGTACATCGTAGTGCCTGTAGCGTTCAGTAACAGAGCTTCAGGCGGAAAGGAAGTAAAGATGAGGATTAAAAACGTGTTGGGTTATAAGGGAGCATCCAAGCTGATCACCACATCAGCACTGATGCTCGTGGCAGGAGTCGGACTCGTATGTCTGTTTAATGCCAGGACATTCGCCGATGAGGACGCCGTATCTGATGAAACATCTGAAGCAACAGTTGTTTCTGATGAGGCTGAAGTAAATGATATGACCGACGAGACAACAGTACAGGTCTTTGTTGATGAGGATGATAATGGCGTCGTCATCAATATGGATGATGAGAGCGGAGAGGTTACGGCGGATGTTGCGGAAACAGCTGATACTGAGGCTTCCTCTGCAGACATCTCTATCAGGAACGACAATATTCTCGGCATCGATCTGCCTGTACTGAACGGTCCCGAGGTGGATGTTGAACTGAATCTTCCCGCAGGAACCAGGGTTGAGGATCATCCTGATCTCGCCAGATTCATGGTCGAGGGTGAACCTCTCGCCAGTGACGCCTTCTCCATCTACTACAGCACTCCCTGGAGTGAAGAGCAGATAGAGGCATATATCGAAGCTCTCAAGAATGCCGGATTCACATACGATGGTTATGAAGACACAAACGGAGACATGCATAACTACGTTGCATCCAACGGCGACGGTATCAGCGTGACACTGGAAACAGTTGGAAGCGCCGGCATCTACAGAGTATCCTTCTACAGACAGGCTGAAGACAATGCATTTGGCAGAGTAGGCTGATATCTCTCCAATAGCCGCATAGAAAAATCCCGGCAGGTGATGCGCCTGCCGGGATTTGTTTTGTGCTATTAAGACTATCAGTTCTCGAACTCAACAACGAGCTGGGATACTGTCTGCTTGGCATCGCCATAGATCATGACAGTGTTCTCGTTGGTGAACAGAGGGTTCTCGATACCGGAGAAACCTGTACCCTTACCACGCTTCAGTACGAATACTGTACGTGCCTCGTAAGCATTAACGATAGGCATGCCGTAGAGAGGAGATGACTCATCGTTGATGGCTGCGGGGTTAACAACGTCGTTGGCACCGATTACGATGGCTACGTCAACGTTGCTCATCTGGGGATTGATATCGTCAGATGTCTTGAGCTGCTCGTAGGGAACGTTTGCCTCTGCGAGGAGTACGTTCATGTGACCGGGCATACGTCCTGCAACGGGGTGGATGGCAAAGTTGACTTCGCATCCGTTCTCCTCGAGAACGTCACAGAGCTCCTTTACAGCATGCTGAGCCTGAGCAACAGCCATACCGTAACCGGGGATGATGACAACGTTCTTTGCAGCCTCGAGGATCAGGAAAGCATCCTCGATGGACATAGCCTTGGGTTCCTTCTGCTCGCCTGCTGCTGCAGTGCTCTTCTTTGCGCCGAAGCTCTTGAAGAGGAGGTCGAAGAACTTCCTGTTCATGGCCTTACACATGATGAGCGTGAGGATGAGACCGGAAGCACCAACGAGACATCCTGAAACGATAAGGACCGTATTTCTGATAGGGAAACCTGCAAATGCTGCAGCCAGACCTGAAAGAGCGTTAAGGAATGAGATGATAACAGGCATGTCACCGCCGCCGATCTTGATAACGAGTGTTACACCGAGAACGAGGAATACGATGACTGTGAGGATAACTCCGATAACGCCGAGAACACCTGCACCTGCTGCTCCCCTGCTGGAGCTGCTGTATCCGCATGCATAGAAGATGATGCCCAGCAGACCTACTCCGCAGAGTATGCCGTTAACGAAGTTAGGTACGGGAACGTTTTTCTTGAACATCTTCTTGCCGGAGAGCTTGCCCCATGCAACGATGGATCCTGTGAATGCGATAGCGCCGATGGCGATCGTAAGTCCCAGTGTGATGGCAGCAAAGGCGTCGTTTGTTACGGCCTTGCCTGCTGAGAACTGTGAGAGGGCAACGAGGAGTGAAGCCAGACCGCCGAAGCCGTTGAACAGAGCAACGAGCTCGGGCATTCCGGTCATCTCAACCTTCTTGGCCCACAGGAAACCGATGATGCCGCCGATGATGATGGCAACGAAGGGAATTCCGAATGACAGGAAGAACAGACCGATGTTGCGTCCGAAATTACCTGTGAGGATCATGTAGGAGATGCCCTCGATAAATACTGCCAGAACGGCGATACCCATACCTACGGATGAAAGGAGATTACCTTTACGTGCGGTATTGGCCTTGCCGAGCTTCTTGATACCGAGGATAAAGAAGATGCTGGCTGCAATATACATGATAATGCAGATAGCGCTGATAACACTAATTGCCGTCGTATTCATCAGTTATCTCCTTTCTTCTTGAACATACCGAGCATCCTGTCAGTTACGAAGTAACCGCCGATAACATTGATCGTAGCGAAGAGTACGGCAAGAAAACCGAAGATGATGCCGATGATGTCGGCTGCGATGGAACCTGAGCCGTTAACGGCCAGGAAAGAGTTAACCTGAGTAGCTGCGATGGCACCTACGATGGTGATGCCTGAGATGGCGTTAGTACCGCTCATCAGAGGTGTGTGGAGCTGGGAAGGAACCTTGGAGATAAGTTCAACACCCAGGAAAGCTGCTATGATGAAGATGAACAGCAGCAGCATTATTGTTTGGATATCCATAGATCAAGCCTCCTTAAATCTCTCGTGAATGATCTCGCCGCCCTTTGTCAGGAGACAGCCCTTCATGATCTCATCCTCGAGCTTAACTTCGAATTCCTTTGTCTCCTTATTGTAGAAGTGTGTCAGGAATGCGTAGATGTTTCCGGAGAGCATCTTGGATGCGTCAACGGGAACCTGACGCTCCAGCATGTCGCCGGGGAGGATGATTACGCCGTTATCAGTTGTTACGACCTTGTCAGGGGATGAACCCTCAACGTTGCCGCCTGTGGATACGGCCATATCTACGACGATGGTACCGGGCTGCATACGCTCGATAACATCTTTCTTGATGAGTACGGGTGCCTTGCGTCCGAAGACCTTGGCTGTTGTGATGATGATGTTGCTCTTCTCACATACCTTTGCCTGGCCCTCACGCTGCTTCTCAACCTGCTCAGGTGTGAGTTCCTTTGCATAGCCCTGCTCTGTCTGTCCCATCTCGCCGAGATCGATCTTGACGAAGTTGGCGCCGAGGGACTTGACCTGCTCCTCAACTACCGGTCTCGTATCGAAAGCATCTACTCTCGCACCGAGTCTCTTGGCAGTAGCGATAGCCTGCAGACCTGCAACACCTACACCGATGATAAATACTCTCGCGGGATTGATGGTGCCTGCAGGGGTAACCATCATGGGGAGGATCTTGGGAAGTCTTGCAGCAGCATTGAGGACTGCAACATAACCTGCAAGTGATGTCTGTGATGACTGAACGTCCATCTTCTGTGCCAGTGTTGTTCTGGGGATCATCTCGAGTGATACAGCCTGAACATTGCTCGTGGCAAATTCCTTCAGGAGGTCCTTCTCGTTGAAAGGATCGAGGTAGCTGACGTGGAGAGTATCAGGCTTAAGGCCCTTTGCACTCTCAGGCTTGAGGATGCGCACTACGATCTCGGCATCCTGATAGCCGTCTTCCTCGGTCTTGACGATCTTTGCTCCTGCTGCCTCGTAATCGGCATCTGTGATACCACTCTTGAGGCCTGCGCCGCTTACTACCGTGAATTCGAAGCCCATTCCGGAAAGACGCTTGATATCGTCAGGAATGAGGGCAACTCTGGTTTCAGCTTCGATCTTTTCTTTGCAAACTAAAACTTTCTTCATTGCAAACCCCTCTGTAAAATTAGATTTTCGGCTCTGCCGCCATTGACAGGTCAAAAAACGAGCCTAATACCCGAATAGTATCAACTATATATTCAAATAATGCGAAAATCAAGATATTTTATATTAATTATTATAATGCGTGTTATACTTGCTTTATGAGCAAAACGAAGGATGATACAAACGGCAGTTTCATGGTAAAACACCCTGTCCTTTTCATGGCAGGAGTGCTGTTGTACTGCATACTGTTTGCCAGGGGAGACTCATCTCTGATGGGTCCCGTTGACATGTTCTTCGTGACCGGGGGATTCGGTGCCTTCTGCCTCTATGTTGCAAAGGCAAAGATCCCTGCCTGCGCTATATCAGGCGTTGCCATCGGCATGATATCTGCCTTATCCTGCCTGCTGGGTGCGGATAACAACCTGATCCTCTCAGCCGGAGGAACGGTGATCATAGCAGGCAGCCTCATCTATCTGCGCATCAAGGGCAGCTTTGACCACGATCAGCTGATACATCTGATCCTGGCCATGGGTTTCTGGCTCATGTTCTGTTACAGCCAGTACACTCCATGCTGGCTCAGGCAGAACGACGTGGGATTCTTCGGTGAGACGGTATTCGATCCCCACCATGCGGGATATATCAGCTATATCAGATATTACGGATGGATCCCCGCAGCTGACGTCAGGGAGATGGATCAGTGGTATCACCCGCCGTTCCATCATCTGATCTGCGCTTATTTTCTCAGGCTGTACGGCATGGTATTCCCAAAATATGCGCAGAACTACGATGTCCTCCAGATGTTCACCACCGTATACAGCATGCTTACGGTCGTATTCATGAGAAGGATCGTTATGATGTTCGGTCTGACTGACAGGACGGATCTCACCATGACGCTCATGATGGCAGTCTTCCCGTTCTTCGTCTTCAACGCAGGAGAACTGAACAACGACATATTATCGATAATGCTGTTCGTCATGTCGGTATATTTTATCTTCCGCTGGTACAGGGAAGGACGAAAGACGGTACACGTGGTGCTGAGCGCCCTTACCATAGGCCTGGGCATGATGACAAAGCTGTCCGTCTGGATGGCCGCCGTTCCCGTAGGCATCATCCTGCTGGCAGTACTGATAGAGAAAAAGGGCAAGGATTTAAGGCTCTGGGGACAGTACGGCATATTTGCACTGATATCCTTCCCCCTGGGGCTGTGGTTCCCCATAAGGAACTACCTGGGATGGGGCGTGCCGCCGACATATATCCCCGTACCTTTCTACGATTCTTCTCTGGAAAAGTACAGTGTGTGGCAGCGCCTGTTCGATGTTTTCGATAACAGCGGATACTATAACATCCCGTACTTTGCCGTCTGGTCTGCAGTATTTGACGATGACGATTACAGGGTGCACATGTTCTTTGGAACACTGAGCTTTATCATATTTACGATAGTTGCCTTCCTGGCAGTTGCAGCATTTATCGGCGTCATATATCTGATAATCAGAACGGTCAGGAAGAGGGAGTACACATGGGAGATAATATCTCTTACCGCACTGCTGGCAGTGGAACTCATCAGCTTCACGATCTTCTGCTTCAAGTTCCCCTTTATCTGCACCATGAACTTCAGATACATCGTTCCCGTACTGATACCGCTGTTCCTGGGGGCAGGAGTACTGAGGGACAGGATCGGAAGAGATGACAGGATCAGGATACTGGGGACCATAACGGATATCAGCGTTGTGGCGGTGTCAGTAATGTCTTATGTGTTCTACATTTCACTGTGGTACTACGATATGTGGCTCGAACTGCAGAACTTGTGATAAAATAGCCGGGTGGAAAACGGAGGTAAATTAAAATGAAAAGATCGATTATCATAGCAGTCTCACTGGCAGCAGCCCTCGCGCTGGCAGGATGTTCATCAGGAGAGGAGCAGACGGATCCCGTCAACATCGGAGGACAAACGACCATCACTGTTCCCGGAGACGGCGGAGAGGCATCAGTCAGCTCTGATTCCTACAAGTTCACCTATTCAGGCACCACCGTACAGGTAAATACTGACGTATCAGCAGCACTCGCAGCATTCGGAGATGATTACACATATTACGAATCAAATTCCTGCGCATATCAGGGCCTGGATAAGATCTACACATATCCTCTCTTTGTCATCTATACATATCCGGATGGAGACAGGGACATGATCAGTTCCGTAGAGGTCAAGGCAGACGTTATCTCAACTGAGGAAGGCATCAGGATAGGTTCATCCAGAGATGATGTAACAGCCGCTTATGGAGATGATTATCAGGATGCCGGCAGCGTCATCAAGTATACAAAGGGTGAGAGCGTTCTCTCCTTCGTATTTGAGAACGATGAGGTCTCCGGAATAGTCTACGACTACGCTAATCTCAGAACTGAATAACGATGGACGGCAAGCACATCGGATCCCTGAAGCTCATATCTGAGCATCCTTATATCGTATCGGGTCTGCTGTGCATATCTGTCTGGCTTCTGACAGGCGGGAGCACATCTGTTACAGGTATAAACAGCAAGACCATGATGGTTATCTACATCACCCTCATGGCCTTGCTCTTTATATTTATGGCAGTTCTCGCCATCATAAAAAAGCTCGATATAAAGGCCGCCGCCATCATGTGCGCAGCAGGAGGATTCCTGGCACGCACATGGTATGTAATCTATGCCAAGACCAGTGACATTTATCAGCATGACGTGGGCACCTTTGACTTTGACATGAACAAAGCGGTACACGATAACTACATACTGTACCTGCTCAATAACCATCATCTGCCTGATTTCGATTTCAGGGGGACGGGACAGTTCTACCATCCGCCCCTCCATCACGCCATAAGTGCTGCCGCGATCAAGGTCAATTCCCTGATCTTTCCCGGCAGGGCAGGTGATTACGGATTCCTGCAGTGCATATCACTTTTCTACTCGCTCGTAACGCTGATCCTGATCTATAAGATCCTTAAGGCATTCGGCTTTGAAAAGACGGCACTCATCTGCTCATTTGCACTGGCTTGTTTCTACCCTTATCTGATAGTGTCCGCAGGACACATCAACAACGATCCCCTGGCCAACATGCTGGTGATCGCGGCGTTCTACAATGCCATAAAGTGGTATAGGGAGCACAGCTTCGGCAGGATCATCATCACCGCCATATGCATAGGGCTGGGCATGATGACCAAGATCTCAGCAGGCCTTATCGCTTTCCCCGTGGGATTCATATTCCTGGCTGCACTTATCAAGGCCAGGTTCAGGGACAAAAAGATGTGGCTCATGTTCCTGACATTTGCGGCCGTCGTATTTCCCCTCGGATTATGGTTCCCCGTGAGGAACTACATCAGGTGGGGCATACCCCCGACTTATGTATTTGATCTCGGAATAGTCCCCAACCAGGATCTGTCCGGCTATTCCGTGGCCGACAGACTGTTCGGGATATCCCCGGTAACATCGTCCATACCCTTTGTTGTGTTCGACATCAACAACAAGGATTACAACATATTCATGACCCTGTTCAAGAGCTCTTTATTCGATGAATTCGATCACCACAACAGTGAGCTGTTCGTCCTGCTGGCGATACTCCTGACCATAGTCGCACTGATCGTAATGGTCATGATAATAGCTGGCGCCGTCAAGGCATTCATTAAGGCAGTAAAGGAGAAGAACATTGAGCTCTTTGCTGTCTTCATCCTGATGTTTACGGAGCTTACAAGCTGCATTCTCTTTGCCTTTAAATACCCTCTCATCTGTTCTGTGAACTTCAGGTATGTCCTGCCACTGATCATATGCTCTGCGGTATTTACGGCAACGTGCTTTGACTTTAAGTCCAGGAACGAATACCTGTCACTTCTTACCAAGTTCATGACCGGGGCAATATGCCTGTTCTGCATGGCATCAGCTGCATTCTATTCGTGTGAATTCCTGGCGTTTATGTAAGATAGAACGGCTTATTCTTCAATGGCGTTCTTGCCGAAGCTCATCAGTTCCCCGTACTGTGCGATCTCTGATAACTGCTGCTGCAGGATGGAGTCGTAGAGTGATTCCTTTTCTGCCCATATAGCTGCGACTCCGGGAACGTTCCTGTAGTCGGTGAGATCGTAGTTTTCCGTGAGATAGGCTCCGATATGGTCTGCGAACTTTTCCGCACCGTATACGTTCAGATGTTCGCCGCCGTCATAGGTGTCTGTTGTCATATCCAGGCCCATGGCATCCATCTCGTTTATATAGTTGATGTATGTCAGTCCCTTTTCCTGTGCATAGTCCGATACCTGCTGATCCCATTCCGGATACCAGTAGGGGTAGGTGATGGGAGCCTTTACCAGGATCAGTTCTATGCCGTTTTCCCTGCACAGGTCTGCCATCTTGTCCAGGTACATCATGGCATTGGAACCGAATGCGGGATCTGTCAGGGACTTGGGTTCGGGGAATCCCGTCTCAGGCCTGACGTCTGCTCTCAGATAGTATCCGTTTATGGAAACGGGTTCTTTGCCCATGAGGTAATTCCAGTCGGAGGCTTTAAGTTCCTGCCATCTGGAGTGGAACCTCAGGAAGGGGAATACATATTCGACGAAGTTCTCATCCTCTGTCATTGATGCCTTGATGGCATTTACCTTGGTCATGGACCACTTCATGCCGTCTAATGTCATCCTGTTGTATGTCTCGCTCTTCGGCTCGTTGTATTTCAGAGCGAGGACATTAAATACAACCACCTTGGGCTTTTCGTAGCGGAGCACGTCCTCCAGGAGATAGTAGGACTGCCAGATGAGTTGCTGGGAGTTGCCTCTGATGTAGGAAGAGATGCCGTATTCACGGTACAGCTCCACAGTTGACACATTCTCGTAGAGTTCGCAGTCACCGATGAATATGACTTCGTGAGGAGCCTTGTCATCGTAGTATTCCTCCGTCAGGGAACCCTCGATTATGCCGGACATGTACTTGGGCATGACCAGACATGACAGGAACGCCAATATTATGCCTGTGATCACCAGTACTGATATGAGAGCGACGATGCGTTTTTTCATACTGCGTTCCTTTCCTTAGAATTGATTGTAGATGAACTGCGTAGCGTCATAGCCGTGACCATATGCGCCGAACAGAAGCGTTATGATCAGGAGGAATGACATGGCGCCATACCAGATCCAGGGCGTATCGTAGAGCCTGTCGCGGATATCCTTTTTGGAGCGGTACTTGTAGATGCTGACCGACAGTATGATAAGCAGGCCTGCTGCCAGTACGATATAGTCAGATGAGCCGAGTCCCAGCTGCAGGAGACTGCCGTCCGTGAAAGTACTCAGCCTGAAACGGGTGAACATCGTGCCCACCATCCTGAACGTCATGGGGACGTCCCTGTAGCAGTCGAACATCCTGATGAGGCTCATGAGGAAGATGGTCCTGATGATCTCAAACACACCGTACCCGGCCTTGTCCTTGACCTTGAACTTCTTGTGGAAGCGCAGGTAGAGGGGATCTAATTCCTGGGAGATCATGATGACTGCAAAGTTCATGAGACCCCAGACGATAAAGTTCCATGCCGCACCGTGCCATACACCCGTTGCCAGCCACACGATGAATGCGGACAGATATACGGTGAGCCTCTTGCCCCAGAACTTGCCCAGATGCTCTCTGGACCATTTGGACAGACGCAGCATGTTCTTGTCAACGGACAGGGGATAGAAGATGTAATCCGTAAACCAGGAACCCATGGTGATGTGCCAGCGGTTCCAGTATTCCTTGATGTTCTTGGAAAAGTACGGCAGGTTGAAGTTCTCCGTTACGGTAATACCCAGACACTGGGCAATTCCGATGGTGATGTCTATGCCGCCCGTAAAGTCGCAGTAGAGCTCGAAAGCATAGAAGAACATCGCAATGAAAACGTATGCTCCGGTATATGTTTCCGTGTCGCCGATGAGAGCTGTTACGGCAGTGATGATCCTGTCTGCGATCACTACTTTTTTGAAGTAACCCCACAGTATCCTGACCAGACCGTACGTGAATGTCTTTTCCGTAAACTTGTGTTCCCCGTACAGCGTCTTGGACAGGTCCCCGTAACGCGAGATGGGGCCCTGGACCAGCTGTGGGAAGAACGATACGAACAGCGCCAGTTTAAAGGGATTTCTTTCCGCCTTTACGGTTCCCCTGTATGTATCGATGAGATATCCGACGGTCTGGAAAGTGTAGAAGGAGATACCCATGGGGATTATCAGGTCTACGGCCTTGAGCGCAGCGCCGTCCTCCAGGAACTTGTTGATGTTGGTGATGACGAAATTGGTGTATTTGGTGACTGCCAGGATGCCGAGATTGAACAGCATCGATACCAGCAGTATCTTCCATTTCGATGACTTGGCTTTTGCCTTAAGGGCTTTCTTCAGGTCGGAGGTATAGCTGCCGTCCTCCTTGGCAGCCTTGATGGCCAGATCAGCCCTGCCCTGAGCCTTGTCCATCAGGACGCCGGCGGCAAAGGCGGATATGGTGGTCGTGCCGATGAATATCAGGTAATAGGGGTTTGCTATCCAGTAGAATACGTAGCTTGCAATGAGCAGAAGAGGCCATTGGCATTTCTTCGGCAACAGATAGTAGAGCACGAACAATAAGATCGTGAAAGCTATGAATTCATAGGAAACGAACAGCATTTATCAGTCTTCGTCCTCGAGCTTCTTTACGAGAGCTGCCAGAGCAGCAGCTGAGTTAAAGTTATCGGGGATGATCTCCTCTGCAGGGATCTGAACATCCAGTCTGTCATCGATCTCTGCAACGATGCTGATGATATCAAAGGAGTCGATGATCCTGTCGTCGACCAGAGATGTATTTGTCTCATAATCCACATCAGGATGAAGTTCTTTGAGGATCTCGATGATTACGTCCATTGCAATTCTCCTTATAACTTAGTTTGCCATCTCGAGCAGTTTCTTACGGTCAACCTTGCCGTTGGGTGTCAGCGGCATGTCTTCCAGTTTGGTGAATACGGCGGGAAGCATGTATCTGGGGACCTTGTCAGTCAGAACATCCTTCAGTGCGCCCTCTTCGATCGTACCGGTATAATATAGCACAATCCTGTCCTTCTGTTTATTGTAAACGGCACAGGACAGATATATCTCATCCAGTGTATTGACGTTTGCCTCTATCTCTCCCAGCTCGATCCTGTGTCCCATGTGCTTGATCTGGTAATCCTTGCGGGAGACGAAGACCAGTTCACCGTATTCATTATATCTGGCAAGATCCCCCGTCCTGTAGATCAGTTCGGGGTAGTGTGTATTGAGGGGATTCTGAACGAATACCTCGGCAGTCCTGACGGGATCGTTATAGTATCCCAGAGTGAGAGCTGTTCCCCTGATGCAGATCTCACCCACTTCGCCTGCAGGGACCTTCCTGTCCTCATCAAGCAGGAGGATATCCGTATTGTCAAAGGGACGCCCGATGGGGATGGCGTCACCATCTTCGAATTCCCTGTTGACCTCGTAGTAGCAGCTCATGCCGGTGGCCTCCGTAGGGCCGTAGAGATTGATGAACCTGGCATCAGGCAGGGCCTGTCTCCATCTGTTGAACTGCTTTATGGGGAAGACCTCCGAACCGAAAGCGACGGTCCTTAAAAAGTGTGGTGTATCTTTCTTAAATGCTCCCAGAGCGGAGATCATGGTGAGAGCGGATACTACCCAGCAAACGGTGTTGATCTCCTTATCGTTCAGGAATTCCACGAGCTTTAGCGGGAACATGAACAGCTGCTTGGGAACGATGGCAGTATAGGCACCGAACTTGATGGTGGGGTAGAGTTCCTTGAGACAGGCATCGAAATAGAAGGGGCTCTGGTTGCCGAACCTGGTATCCCTGTCAAAGCCCAGAACGTCAGACAGGTGTTCTATGTAGTCAATGACGCTCCTGTGGCATGCTGCGATACCCTTGGGCACTCCAGTCGAGCCGGAAGTATATACCACGTAAATGGGATCGGTATCGATCTGGCGTGATCTGATATCAGCGAGTCTCTCATCGTTTGCGGGAGTACTGCAGATATCTTCGAACAGGACGGTATCGCCATTGAAATCGAAACCGTCAGCCAGTTCCTTTGTGGATGATTCGCATATTATGAGACGGGGGTTCATTGAACTCAAAATGAGGTCTATCCTCATCTTGGGCATCTCCTCATCGATGGGTACGTATGAACATCCTCCGTAGACCGTTCCAAAGAAGGTGGCAATGGCCCTGGGGGTCCTTTTCATGAATATGATGACGGGCTCGCCGTAATAACCGTTATCTGCCAGGAAGCTGCCGACGGAACGTGCCGTATCGTATACCTGCCTGAATGTCAGTGAGACCGTCTCACCCTCAAATGATTCATAGGCGGTCTTGTCAGGGACTTCCAGCACTGTCTTTTCTATATATTCCAGAACGTTTTTCTGCTGCATCTTAATTCTCCGTTTTTATCTCTTTTCCGCATGCGGCAACGGATGCCTCCGCCAGTACGTCCAGGATGTCACAATACCTGTCACCCAGGTCGTGGTCATGGGCTACGACTGACAGTTCGGTGCAGCCCAAAATGCAGATCTGTGCTCCTCTGGATGTGAGGTGATCTGCCACCTTGTCCAGCTTGGCAAGATCTACGGGACGGCCTGCCTTGACATCGTCGTATATGATATCCGTTATGATCTTCTGATACTCCGCATCAGGCTCCACGGGGGTGATGCCGTGATCCTCGAGGCTGTCAGCTATGAGCCTGTTTCTGATGCTGCCCTCGGTTGCCATGATCCCTGCACACTTGATACCCATGCCTGCCAGCTTCCTGGACGTTTCAACGATCCCGTTGATCACGGGAACACCGATATCCTCTGACAGGTCCTTCTGGAAGTATGCTGCGGTGATGCAGGGGATCGCGATGATGGATACGCCCTGCTGTTCCAGTTTCCTTGCCAGGCTGAGGATGACGGGATAGGGGTCCTCGCTGCTCCTGCCGAGAAAGAATGCCGTCCTGTCAGGGATCTGCGGACAGCTGTATATGATCGTATCTATGTGGTCCTGGTCACGTGAGGCGTCGGTGAGACCTACTATCTTCTCATAGAAGACAGCCGTAGCCATGGGTCCCATTCCGCCGATGATTCCGAGTGACACTAGAATCCTCCTTACGTTTTTACCAGAACATTATAATACAAAAACAAAGGGCTGTCTCAACTGAGACAGCCCAGTCAATGGTTGTTTATGTGATCAGACGATACCGTTGTAGATGATATTGGAAGCCTTGCCGTTTCCGTCAAAGACAAATACCAGTACTGTATCGTTGAGCTCATAGGTCAGAGTCGTATCTGTTTCCTCAGATGCCTGGCCGTAAGCCTCGATTACCTGATCCTTTGTGCATCCGATGTAGATACCCTCAGGTGTCTGTACTGTATCGTCGTACAGGGCAACGCTGGAGATTACGTCTACTGCACCGTTAGGGTTAGTGCTGATTACGACTGAGCCTGAACCGTATGTGTATGTCTTGCTCATGCCGAGACCTGCACAAGATGCAGCCTCGAAGTAAGCATAGTCATCACCCAGTGTGGAGATGATGTCGTTCATGTCTGTGTTAACACGGATGTCAGCACCTCTGTACTTGAATACGTAGCCCTCAACACCCTGTGCAACAGTAGTCTGAATGGGCAGCTGTGACTGAGCTGTTGTATTGAGTGAGAAGTTGGTCTCGTTTGAATTCTGATCGTTGCACGCTGAGATCATGGCAACACCCATGACAGAAACGAGAGCAACGGAAATGATCTTTGTAAATTTCATGTTTTATGAACCTCCGAAATATTTTTCAGACATTTGGAATATTACCATAAGAAAAACAAATAATATGGTATGCAATACTACAAGTTTTGATATCGATTATCCTAGTTAATTGTGAGATTTGTGAAGTCCAGCCTGCCCTGAACGTCCTCTGTTGCACGTTCCGGCAGTTCTGATCCGTCAAAGGGGAATCTCGAATCCAGCTGAGAATCCAGACGCATGAACCAGTAGGTGTTCTTGTGCGTCCTGGTGGGACATGCATCACAGTGATACCACTTGCCGTTGAGCTTGACCAGGTTCCAGATATGTCCTCCGTCCACTTTCAGATTCTCGATACCTGCGATATCCAGCAGGACCTTACATACGGCGTAGAAGATGGAGCATTCTCCCCTCCTGTCGTTAAAGCCCTGCATGGCTGCGCCCGTCCAGTGTTTCTCGGTGTTGGATGACACATATTTGATGTTGTCGAATGCCCATTTGAATATGCGCATCGCGATCTGGACATCCGTCAGGTTATTGCTGGTGATTATCTGGCTATAGATCTCCCTGCCCCTGGCGTAAACTTCATCGGGGTATACGTAATCGGCGGGCCTGACGGCAACGGTTACAGTTACCGGCACTCTGGCCTCATTTCCTGCCTCGTCAGCGGATACATAGAAGATCTCATATGTTCCCGGTGTGTTGGGATCGAATCCCGTTACATCGACATCCAGAGTGGGGTTATCCGTATAGTCATCTGTGACGGTGATGCCTTCCATCAGCTTGGCAGGATCTCCTGCCACCATTGCAATATTCTGAACGCCCTCGATGACGGGAGGAGTAGTGTCTTCCAGGACCGTGAAAGGAACGCTTACGACACTGACGTTGCCGTAGGCATCGGTCAGGACTACAGGTACATTTGTCTCTCCTGCCGTCATGACGTTGGGGCTGCCGGAATACTGGACATAGACCGTACCTGACAGGTCGTAGAGATCCTTGACTGTCTCGGAGGCCTCAGGAGGCTGTTCCTTCATGCATGTCTGGGGGACGGCAGTTCCGGTGGGAGGCGTTGTGTCTGATATCTCCAGTATGGATGTTGCCTTCTTGCCGAAATAGTTGATGGGTATCTGGTAAGTGCCGGGTTCATCAGTTGAGATCTTGGTCAGGTCGGTCATGATCTTGGCCTGATCGAGGTCCCCGTCAAAGAACACGGAACGGTCAAAGGTATCTCCCATCTCCACGTGTACGGACGTCTTGATCCTGGCCATCTCTGACAGGAGCAGATAACAAAGACCGGCACCCAGAGCGGCTCCGACGATCCCGCAGCTGATGCCGATAGCGATGTTCCTGCCCAGATTACTCCTGGGGCGGACACCGTACATCTCCATTTCCCTGTCACTGTGCTTTTTCATAGATACTAAGTTAGCACTTTTTATTTAAAAATCAAATAATCGGCCCCTTCAAGTGTTATAATCCTACTGAATTATGCTTAGGTGAGGTATTTTTAATGGCTTTCTGGAATAAGAAGAACAACGATGAAGATATGAACGAACAGCTTCCTTCCGAGGAGATGTCTGCCGAGATGCAGGCCATCAATGCCGCTCTCGAGGAGGAGGAAGAGGAAAAACAGGCAAAGGCCAGAGCCCGCGCTGAGGAAAACGAGAAACTGCTGAAAGAGCAGAAGGAGAGGGAGGAGAGAGTTGCCAGGACGGCTTCCGCCTTCCTTACTGAGACCGAGAACAAGGAAGAGGCCGGCGGAAAGAGATTCTACATGCTCGTTGACAGCCCCGTGGATCTCGAACCGAAGACAGCAGGAAACATCCTCGTAGAGGGAAACGTTTACGGTGTTCTCAACAAGGGGGATGAGGTATTTATCTTCAAGACGGACAGCACTATAGTCAAAGCTACTGTCGAGGAGATCAAGACAGGTCCCAATCTCTATGCGGATAATGCCAGGGACAAGCACTGCATCCTCGAACTGAAGGGTGAGGCTCTGGGTGAGATCGAAAGGTTCTCCCTCGTTACGAATTCCGAACCGGACAACGTTCCTGACAGCAGGAAGATCCCGTCCAATCCTCACGTCCTCGGACTGTCTCTCGACTTCAACAGGTTTTCCGGCGATCCGGACTACTTTACTGTTCTCATCAATGCGATAGTAAAGTCAACGTTCGTTACACATGCCAGGATCGAGGTCGAAAATGCCGAAGAGCATAAGGGCAGGATCGGAATACTCTCACTTCAGGACAAGAACGATCCCAGCAAGCTCCTGGTACCCGTATTTACCGACGGCTTCAACATGTCCAGGGCAAAGGTCAATCTCGACGACAAGATGAAGATCGTAAACCTGACCTTCCCCCAGCTTGCCACATTCGCCATGACTCCCAAGCATGACGGTTTCGTCATCAATCCCTTCGGCCCCGTATCCGTAAAGATCCCCGGAAAGCTGATCGAGGAGATCACATCAAATCCAAGCTATATCAAGAACTTCGGTTCCAAGGGAGCAGCCAATGCCAAAGTGGTAAAGGAAAAGATCTCTGACAAGGCACAGATCTATATCGGTGTCCCTGCAGAGAATAATGAATACAAGCTCATAAGCAATGCCGTACTCAAGTATTGCCAGACCAATCCCAACATCTCCAAGGCCGGTATCGTGATGAAGCTGGAAAAGGGTAAGAACGATCCCTCATACCTCTGCATCGTATCCTGTCCCAAGGGCACGGAAAACGAATGCTACACAGGACTGTTCGCATCAGTAAAGCCTTTCCTGGGCCAGAACCGCAGGATCGAGTTCATGAGATATGAGGAAACGGTATTTGCAGAGGATTATTTCTCCAAGCAGAAGCTCATCTATCAGAAAGGTCTATAACTTCGATCCCGTATTCTGAAGCGTCGATCTCATCCTCTTTGAAAACGGGAGGAATGCCTATCTCTGCGACTTTTATGCTGCCTGTGATGCTGAGCGCACTGTCTGTTATCTGCCCTTTTTTGAGGCTCCCGATGGCCACGGTCAGGTCAGAGTTTACGGCACAGGAGAAATCTCCCGTGTCACCGTTCATACCGCTGTTGATGTCAGCGGATATTACGTAGGATCCATTCTGCCTTAAGCTGTTGATCTCCTCTATGGCGCATCGGACATTATCCCTGGGTACACCTGCAAAACCGGTTCCCAGGATGCAGTCTGCGATCAGGTCAGACCCGGAGAGAAGAGATGGTGAAAAGGGCAATAACTCTATGCCCAGTTCCACACATTTTTCCTTATAGAAGCCGGCATCGGGTGTAGTCCTGTCACTCAGTGTAAGTATGCGTGAGGATATGCCGTTCTCATGGAGTATAACGGCCAGTGCGAACCCGTCACCGCCATTGTTTCCTGACCCTGTTACGATCGTTATCCTGTGTGCTGACTGCCACCTGTCAGATGCCAGATAAATACCTGTTGCTGCTCTCTTCATGAGGACTGTTCCGGGAGTCCCGGATTCTATTGTCCTCTGATCGGAAAGTCTCATGTTCTCTACTGATATAACGTCTATCATGTTATTCACTCCACAGGATCAGTTCACCTGATGTCAGGGACTTACTGACATTGATGATCCTCTGGTTGGATGATCCTCTGAACTGCAGGGACAGGTCCCTCAAATGCTCTTCGAACCTGCCGTCTATGAGTACATCGATAGATCCCAGGATATCTTCCGTGATATCCAGATGGCAGTGGGGATTTTCTCCCATCAATTCCTCGAATGTATAACCGGAATACATCCATATGTCCTTGGACGGATATTCATTCCTGATCCTCCGGATAAAAGGCAGGAGAGCTCTCTGGTTTTCCGGTTCGAAGGGATCTCCTCCGAGGACAGTCAGACCTCTTATATAAGCCGGCTTCATCATGGATATGATCTCATCCTCAGTCTCAGACGTGAATTCCTGCCCGTAATCGAACGCCCAGGTCTCTGGCTGGAAACATCCCTTGCAGTGATTGCGGCATCCCGAAACAAACAGGGAGACCCTGACTCCTGCGCCATTTGCTATATCACAGTCCTTGATAGCTCCGTAAAACATGATCTGAACCTGCACAAACAGATCACAGGTGCAGTACTCTCTCGGCGATCTCCTGTGTCCTGCCCTGGTTCCAGAACTGGGAACCTATGTATCCGCAGGTCCTTCTGGCAACGTTCATCTTTGTCTGGTCGGTGTTGCCGCAGTTGGGGCACTTCCAGATCAGTTTGCCGTCGACCTTTTCGATCTGGATCTCGCCGTCAAATCCGCATACCTGACAGTAGTCGGACTTGGTGTTGAGCTCTGCGTACATGATATGGTCGTAGATGAACTGGATGACGGAGATGACAGCCGGGATATTGTTCTGCATGTTGGGCACCTCAACATATGAGATGGCTCCGCCCGGTGACAGGCGCTGGAATTCGGATTCCAGTTCCAGCTTCTTGAAGGCATCGATGTGTTCCGTTACGTGAACGTGGTAGGAATTGGTGATGTAATTCCTGTCCGTAACGCCTTCGATGATGCCGAACCTCTTCTGCAGGGATTTGGCGAATTTGTATGTCGTGGACTCCAGAGGTGTTCCGTAGAGGGAGTAGTCGATGTGCTCGTCAGCTTTCCAGACTGCGCATGCATCGTTGAGCTTCTGCATGACTTCGAGGCCGAATCTCTTTCCCTCATCCTCGGTGAGCTTCTTGCCCGTTATGGCATATACGCATTCCCAGAGTCCCGCATATCCCAGGGACAATGTGGAATAACCGTTGTAGAGGAGCTTGTTGATGGTCTCGCCCTTCTGAAGTCTTGCCAGAGCTCCGTTCTGCCAGAGGATCGGTGCAGCATCTGACAAGGTTCCCTTGAGCCTGTCATGTCTGCAGCGCAGTGCCCTGTGGCACAGTTCCAGCCTCTCGTCCAGGATCTCCCAGAAGGCGTGGATCTTGTCGGCCTTGTGTGACTGGCGTGCTGTGCATGCCACATCGACCAGGTTGATGGTTACGACGCCCTGATTGAACCTGCCGTAGTACTTGGGGTTCCCTGATTCATCGATATAGGGGGTGAGGAAGGATCTGCAGCCCATTGCGGTGTAGCAGCGGCCCGTTCCTGTCTTGTCCACCTTAAGGCTCTTCATTACCTTCTCTGAGATGTAGTCGGGGACCATTCTCTTTGCGGTGCACTTTGCAGCCAGCTCGGTCAGGTAATAGTAGGGAGCATCTGGTGTTACGTTATCCTCCTCCAGCACGTATATGAGCTTGGGGAATGCAGGGGTTACGTAAACACCTGACTCGTTCTTGACGCCCTGGATCCTCTGCTTGAGCATCTCCTCGATGATAAGTGCCAGGTCTGCCTTGAGAACGGGATCCTGTGTCTCGTTGAGATACATGAATACTGTGATAAACGGAGCCTGTCCGTTTGTGGTCATGAGCGTGATGACCTGGTACTGGATGGTCTGAACGCCTCTGGCGATCTCCTCCTGCAGACGGCCGGCAACGATCCTGCTGAGCATCTCGTCCGTCAGTTCAACGCCTGCCGATGCCATCTCCTCTTTTACGTAGCGGGTGATCTTTTCCCTGGAAACCTGCACGAAAGGTGCCAGGTGTGTGAGAGATATGGACTGGCCGCCATACTGGCTTGATGCGACCTGGGCGATTATCTGAGTTGCGATATTACATGCCGTTGAGAAGGACCTGGGCTTTTCGATCATGGTGCCTGAAATGACAGTTCCGTTCTGGAGCATGTCCTCCAGGTTAACCAGATCGCAGTTATGCATCCTCTGGGCGTAGTAGTCTGAATCGTGGAAATGGATCAGGCCTTCCTTATGGGCCTTAACGATATCCTGTGGGAGGAGGAGCCTGGCAGTCAGATCCTTGCTGACCTCGCCTGCCATATAGTCACGCTGAACGCTGTTTACGGCAGGGTTCTTGTTGGAGTTCTCCTGCTTTACCTCTTCGTTGTTGCAGTCGATCAGTGAGAGGATCGTATCGTCAGTCGTGTTCGCCTTTCTGACGAGTGTCCTGGTATATCTGTATGTGATGTAGAGCTTGGCCACCTCGTATGCGCCATGTGCCATTATCTGTTTTTCAACGAGATCCTGGATCTCCTCGACGGAGAGAGCCCTGCCTATGGTCTCGCACTGTTTTGTAACGGTGTCGGAGATCCTCTCGATCTGGATGGGAGTCATCCTCTCATTCTCTTTTGCAGCGTTATTTGCCTTTGTGACAGCAGCAGTTATCTTGCTCTGATCGAAATCAACCTCTGCCTTGTTACGCTTAATGATCTTCATAAGATTCCCTCCGTCAATGTGCCTGCTGCACATTGGAATAATTGTACCACTACATGCCGGATTTCAATCCTTGTTCCGCATCGTTTCCTCTTGCTATTGCGTCAGATTCTAACACAAGATGTTGTGGCGATAAATATGGATAACCACAATATATTGTGTTTGTAATCTGGATGTCATATAAGGGCTGTTTCGGCTCCAAAGCCGCGTGATCTGGGCATTTGAAACACGTCCGGATGCTGCTCCTGAAATCACATGCACAAATTAATTTGGAGCGTTTTGTGATAATGGCACAAAAAATGAAAAACGATTGTAAAAGAGAATCCTTTATAATCTTGATATGACTGATTATTTGAAGATGATGCGCGTGCATCACTACATCAAGAACCTTCTGGTCCTGGCCGCTCTCGTATTCAGCGGTCAGCTTCTCGATACATCCAAACTGATATCCGGAGTTACAGGTTTCCTGGTCTTCTGTTTTGTGTCGTCTGCGGTATATATCTTCAATGACATCAAGGACAGGGATAAGGACAGGAACCATCCGACCAAGAAGGACCGTCCCATAGCATCGGGGAGGGTATCCGTCAGATCGGCAGCGGTTGTCGCGGTGATCTGCATCGTGCTGGCGGCAGCGCTGTCTGCTTTCAGGTTTGATCCCGTAGCCTGTGCTCTGGTACTGGTATATGTCCTGATCAATATCGCATACAGTGCAGGACTGAAGAACACTCCCCTTCTGGACGTAGCCATACTCGTTTCCGGATTTCTCATCCGCGTCATTTACGGCGCCGTATTAACGGATATCCCCGTCTCTAGCTGGCTGTATCTCACAGTCATCAGCATTTCGTTCTTCTTTGCTTTCGGCAAGAGGAGAAATGAGATCAAGATGGCAGGTGATGCCGATACGAGAGCAGTGCTCAAGGGATACACGGAAGGCTTTCTGGACAAGAGCATGTACATGTGCCTCACCCTGGCCAACGTGTTCTATGCACTGTGGAGCGTAGGGGATTCAACGGCCGAGCACTATCACAGCAACATGATAGTATTCACCGTTCCGGTGGTGCTCCTCATTACACTGAAATACTGTATGAATGTTGAGAGCGAGACATCGGACGGGGATCCAGTCGAGGTCCTGCTGCACGATAAGATGCTGCTGCTGCTGTGTGCAGTATATGCCTTATCGATGATGCTGATACTCTATTTGGGAAGGATCTAGGCCGGGTATACACTTACCGCAAATACCAGCATTGATCCCAGTGCCGGAATATTGATGATCATCATCACGATACATGAGATCACAGTAATGACCGGTGTTATTACAACGGTCTTCAGTTTCTCCTCGGCATGCTTCATGAGATTAAACAGAAGGACAGGGAACGACCATCCAAAATACAGGCAATACAGTATCAGGCCGTTTTCAACAGTTCCCCATCCTATTGCCAGCAGGAGCAATGCAGACATGATGATCCATGCAAAGGACAGCAGAGACATTTTGTTCTTATGTGTGACTGTAAATCCTACAATGGCGATGATAAGAAATGCAATGCCTGTCCAGCTTATCGCCGTAACAGGGTACATCTGCCAGAATCCGTTGTTGTTTCCGGAATCGGGCGCCAGAAAACAGCTCCTGACAAAATTCAAGTACTGGTATGTCCTGTCTGAATATGAAATGGATGTGCCTGCAAACTGTCTGAGGAACAGGATGCTTGTCGCTGAATTTATCAGGACATCTGTCCTGCCGAACAGCAGTATCAGCAACAGGTATGAACCGGCATATTTGCACGTGTTTTTGAACCATACCAATATCTTTCTGGCCTGAAAGCGGTCGGGCACTAGGGTAAACAGCGCTCCACTGACCAGGTATGAACCTGTTGCAGCGCATACGGCAGCTTCACTTTTCCTGTTTCCTGAGATGAGGCATACCGATAATATCAGGTAGAAAAAAGCAATAACATACTGCTCCATCATCAGCGTAGACAGAAGGTAGGTGTATGTACAGCAGTTAAAGATCACAAAACTTATACGCTGAATTATTGTCATCCCGAGATTCATCGACAGCATAATGAAGGTGAACAGGAGAAGTGCTATCTGGGCATAATCCATTATCAGAGGACCATTAATAAACGGAATAAGGCTAATCAGGCTTGGGATGCCCATGAATGGGGCAGAAAATACAGCAAACAGTGGTTGTCTGATGTCGTTTTCAGAGCAGGTAAGAGCCAGATAAACATTGTTTCTGATCATTGCAGGGGAATCGCTGGTATAGATTACATCGCAGTCGTGAGGTGTTCCATAGAAAGCCTGGCTGTTTGTAAATGCATATGAGGCTAATGCACAGGAAAGCAACAACAGTACTGCATAAAAAATCCATTCTGATCTTTTGACTGTGGTGAGATCGCATATCTGTCTGATCATTCTGGGAAGGTATGACCAGAATAACAGATTTCCGGCATATACGAATGGGACTGCCAAAACTGCAGATATGATCCTAAGGAGAAGAGAAGGACCCCATATAAAGTCTGATCCGGACAGAGTATATAGGAGCGCAGAGCAGATACTGATGGAATTGACCAGTGAAAATATCTGCAGTTTCCTGTTGTTCCTGGCTCTGCCCGGAAGGTCAGAAACAAGAGCACACAGCAGCAGTGTCAACAGGACCGAAATGAATATCCCGAGGTAATAATTAATGTCATTCGAGGCATTCAAAAGATAAAAGAACAATGCCGATATGGGAATATACCAGTTTCTCTTCAGATTTGCAGTTATTTCCGCGGAACCCTGACTATGTATCTTCTGGAATATGAGGTCGAGCATTGGATAGCTTCCTGTAGATTATCTCGCTGGCAGAGGCCTTGATCAGTAACTCGCCATTCCTGAAGAACTGCAGTGAGAAGCAGTCCTCGTATTCGGATTCCGAAGAGGTTATCGTATCGATGGTTATGTCAAACGGCTCATGTTCCTGACCTCTGGGACATGAGAATTCAGATATCCCTGACAGCGAGAAGGACATGTGGTCGGTAAATGCGCACTGATTGAACCAGGGGAGCACCACCATCGTGTAGGGGACGTCGTATGAACCTCCCGGTATGTTCCTGGATACCTTGAAGCCGATGTTGCCGTTCTTATATTTCCTGACTGATACGTTAAAGGTCGTGCCTGCCCTGTTGTCAGTAAAAAGGGATGCGAAAATGGGATTAAAGCTGTGGTAAACATTACCCTTAGCAGTTGGCAGGAACTGCGATACCTCGCCCAGTACGCTCTCGATGTTATTCTTGACCCTGTCATCCCCGTAGGCATAGTTGTTCTGCATCCTCAGATCGATGGCGAACCTGGCCTGCAGTAGATATACCTTGGCAACTTCCAGCGCACCCTTCCTGGAGGCGGGATCGAGCTCGCCCACGCTGATGTCCCTGAAGAGCTTGCCCATCCTGTAGGCAACATCTGCGAAGTCGCAGTCGAAATAACCGTTTTCAAAGCTGGTCCTGGTCTCCCCGTAGAGTTCACCTACCAGGCTCCTGGCCAGGCGTTCGTTGCGGGCGACATACTGTCCGTTGACGAACATGTCTGCGAGCTTGTATTTGGATTCCACGATGCCGTATGTGGAACCGATGGAGAAGTAGAAGAATGCCTTCTCATAATCGGGCTTGCCGGCAGGGTCGAGCCTGCCGTAGTAGTAGATATATCCCAGGGTATTTGCAGCCTGTCCGAAGCTGAAGTCCCTCCACAGCTTTTCCAGCAGCCTGGCGGATTCCGCCCAGTCACATTCATATACGCAGTTGCCGCCGTAGCATGCATATGCCTTGATGCGCATCGCATTGAAATTGCCGGTCTGGGCCAGTTCGTCCGTGAACTTCTTCCAGAGCTGCCTGGTATCCTCATCGCTGTCACCCAGGAGCATGTCGTTATCCAGCTGCATGATGAACTTCTCTCTCATGCGTTCGGAGAAACGGCGTTCCGTAACGGGGAGCTGATTGTCCTCCTCGTACATCTCTATCTCATCGAGGATCAGTTCGATGTCGAGGTAGTCGGTAACCAGGGCACTCGAATACCTGCCCTCCTCAGAGTTGCTGAAATCTGCCAGGAGATCCAGGACATAAACGAGCATGTCGTCGTCTGTCATGGGCAGGGCCGGTTCCATGATCCCTGCATGGGGTATGACACCGGTAAAGATGTCCCTGATCATCAGGGCTTCATCACATTTGAGGACCAGTGGGAACCACCAGCCCATCAGGAACTTGTCTATTGTGATCCTGGAATCACGAACGTATTCCAGAGCTTCCTTTACGTCATTGAGAGACAGAGCGTATGATCCCTCGAATTCACAATCGGCCATGGGATCACACCCGCAGTCGGCGGCGATGTCATTCCAGTCCGCCGCGAACCTGGCAAAATCCATCAGCTTGTTCAGTGTTAAGAAAATTACGTTGTCTTCACTCATGACCCAGACTCTTTTACAAATTTAGTTTCAGACTATTATACATTATTTTATGTCGAAATCGGGTCCATTTTATAGTAAAGTAAAAATGATATGGAAGACGAGCAGAAAAAGACAGTTTCCGATAATAAAAAACCATTTAATGATGGCGATACTTCGGCCGTCGAGCAGTTCCGCCGCTATATGCGCGGCGGTACCAAGATCCCCATGAGTCAGATACTGAGGAACATGTTCTCGCTTACAGAGGACACGGCCAGTCATGAGGAGATCAGGGACCGTCTGCTTTCCGGAGGCAAGGTAACAGGGACTAACATGGTAGTCATGATCTGTGCCATACTGATCGCATCGGTTGGGCTTAACACCAATTCAGTGGCGGTCATAATCGGAGCGATGCTGATATCCCCCCTCATGGGATCCATCCTCGCCATGGCATACGGAACGGCCGTTGCCAGCTCCAACGTTCTTGAACGTCATTCACTGGGACTGATGATGCAGATAGCGATCAGCATCATTACGTCCACTCTATATTTCCTGCTGTCCCCGGTCAAGGAAGTGACCAGCGAACTCCTGGCCAGGACCCAGCCCAACGGCTTTGCGGTCATCGTGGCGCTGTTCGGAGGCATTGCCGGAATAATAGGATCCACCCGTAAGGACAAAGTAACGAATGTCATTCCGGGCGTTGCCATCGCAACTGCCATCATGCCGCCCCTGTGCACATGCGGATATGCCATCGCAAATGCCAGATGGGATATGCTGGCCAACGCAGCCTATCTGTTCCTGATCAATGCATATTTCATCTTCCTGTCCGCAGAACTCGTCCTGCTCATCCTCAAGGTTCCCAAGGTCAAGGAACTGAATGAGAAGGAGAAGAGGGTGTTCATGTTCAGGAGGATCAGGTATACGCTCATCATCCTGGTACCGTGTATTTTCATCGGCGTCAGGGCCGCATTGTGGTAAAATCAACATATCAGAGAATCAAGGAGGTTCACCATGGGACTTAATTTCCGTAAATCCATATCGATCGGCAAGGGGCTGAAGCTTAATCTCAGCAAATCAGGACCCTCTATTTCTTTTGGTAAATCAGGACTGCGCCAGAGCGTCAATCTCAAGGGACAGACCAGGACGACCGTAGGAATTCCCGGAACAGGCGTCTACTATACGAAGACCTCCAATGTAAAGAACATAGCCGGATTGTTCACAGGCAAGAAATCAGACGATAAAAAGGATTCCGGCAAGAAGACTTCCGGTTCCTCCAAGAAGGATGAGGCTGCAATAGCTGCCAAGGCACAGGCAAAGCAGGAGGCAGAGGCAGCAAAGGCTGCAGAGCTCGAGCAGGCAAAGCAGACCGTTGCCGAATACGAGGAGCTCATCGATACCATCAAGAGCGTACATAAGGCATCAGACGGCAAGGTCGACTGGGAGAAGGTCAAGGCAGGAAACGTTCCCGCTGACATGACGGGTCTCGTTAATTTCGCAGACAGGGTATTGTCCGGTGATACATCGGCATATCTGGAGGTCATCGGAGCATTCAATCCCTTTGAGGACCTGACAGATTACGGCAGCAACTTCCTGGTAGGTACTGATGATCCGTCGATACTGGAGGTCGAATTCCAGGTCAAGTCTGATGAGGTAGTTCCCACCATAGGCTATTCTCTCACATCAACCGGCAAGCTCTCCGAGAAGGAACTGGGCAAGGCAGCATACTACGATATAGTCCAGGACTATGTTGCCAGCACGATCCTCCGTGTTGCCAGGGATGCATTTGCACTCCTGCCTATCCAGAACGTGCTGATCCATGCATGTGACACTGTCATCAATACTGCAACGGGACACGAGGAGGAGATGACACTGGTTTCCGCAAAGATCACCAGGGCACAGATCGAGGGCATCAACTTCGAATTTGTAGATCCTTCTGACTGTCTGGGCACATTCGAATGCAACTGCAACTTCAAGAAGACATCGGGTTACACTCCCGTTGACAGGCTTCTTCCCTGAGGCAGCTGATGGACAGGATAGCCGTTCTCATTCCCTGCTATAACGAAGCAAAGACTATCGGCAAGGTAGTCAGGGATTTCCGCAATGCGATCCCTGATGACGGCGTGATCTATGTCTACGATAACAACTCCACTGATGATACTGCAAAGATCGCAGCTGAGGCAGGTGCTGTCGTCAGGCATGAGTATGCCCAGGGCAAGGGTAACGTCATCAGAAGGATGTTCCGTGAGATAGATGCATTGTGCTACCTGATCGTTGACGGTGACGATACATATCCTGCGGAAATAGCAGGTGACATGATATCGGCCGTGCTCGAGAGGAATGCTGACATGGTCGTAGGGGACAGGCTGTCCTCGACCTATTTTCAGGAGAACAAGAGACCTTTCCACAATTTCGGGAACAGCATGGTCAGAGGCACCATCAATTCACTGTTCCGGAGCGACATCAAGGACATCATGACCGGATACAGGGCATTCAGCTATCTGTTCGTAAAATCCTTCCCGGTATTATCTGAGGGATTTGAGATCGAGACCGAGATGACGATACACGCCATAGACAAGAACATGCACATCGAGAATGTCGTAATAGAGTACAGGGACAGGCCCGAGGGCAGCGTATCCAAGCTCAATACATATTCCGACGGATTCAAGGTGCTGAGGACGGTATTCAGGCTGTTCAGGACATATAAGCCGCTGGCATATTTCGGATTCCTGTCATTCATCCTGTTTGCCCTGGCAGTGGCATTCTTCATACCCGTCCTCATTACGTTTATCCAGACGGGACTCGTGCCTAATTTCCCCACGCTGATCGTCTGCGGATTTGCAGCCATTGCGGGGATCCAGTCGCTGTTCTCAGGACTTATCCTCAAGACCATGCGTCACAAGGACAGACAGGATTTCGAACTGAGACTGATAGAGATCGACGGCGAGAAGAGAGACAGGCTTAATTGAATTCCCTCTTTTTGTAGAACACGCAGGACAGATACCAGGACAGAGCATTGATGACGATGGGCAGCAGGACCAGCGCCGGCATTATCGCGAATGCTGTATTCTTGAGTATTTCGCCGGTCTCCCCGGTTATAAAAAATGATGAACCGCCGGCCAGAGCTGCCAGCAGACCTACGAGGACATAGTAGAATATCCTTCCTTTTTCCACTCCGAACCTGAACATTACCGGCAGACCCAGAGCAGTGGTGAGCAGCATGAGGGGGATCATCGCGCCGATCAGGGCAGCGGACTGGATGACAGATTCTCCGAAGCGCAGGCTCCTGACTACCAGTGCGATGGAAGACACTATCAGCGTAATCCCCTGCATCATCAGTCCCACGATGTATTTTGCAGATACCATCTGCGCTCTGGTAACGGGCATTGTGGATGCGTAGATCTCCCATTTGCTCCTCTCATCGTAAGCCAGGAGAGAGTTGGGGATCAGTGATACGAACAGGCAGGGATACATGGCAAAGAACAGATTGTTCTCTGTGAAGATCGATATCAGTGTAAATACGGCTATGATCATGAAAAAGGATCTGCAGTATTTGAGCATCATGTATATATCTTTGAGTACGAGTGCTTTCATTGCATTTCTCCTTTGACCATCTTGAGGAAAAGGTCTTCCAGGCCCATGCCGCTGTATTCCTCTGCGATCTCTTCTTTTGACTTGCACATCAGGAGCTGACCCTGGTGGATGAATGCGATCCTGTCACAGATCTTTTCCAGATCACTGACTATGTGGGATGAGATCAGAACGGAATGCTTGCCGTCTGATGCGAAATCCTTGATTATCGTCGTGACCTCATCCCTTACGACGGGATCGAGTCCGCCGGTTGCCTCGTCCAGCAGCAGGAGCCTGGGCGAATGGCTCATGCAGACTGCAAATCCCAGCTTCATCCTCGTTCCCCTGGAAAAGTCAGAAAAGGGTTTCTTATCCGGAATGCCGAGCTTTCTGAGATAGTCAGTATACAGATCATCGCTCCAGTTCTTGTACGCGTTCCTCATTATGTTTCCCACCTGAACTGCGGTGAGGCAGCCCGGGAATCCAACATCATCTAAAACAACACCGATGTCTTCCTTGATAGAGTCATCATAGGAGTTGCTGCCGAGGATGGAAATGTCTCCGCCGTCCCTCTTGATCGCTCCGAGGATGAGCTTTATCGTGGTGCTCTTGCCGGCGCCGTTCTCACCGATGAATCCGGTTATGGATCCTTCAGGGATGGTGAGGCAGAGATCACTGAGCGTGAAGTCCTTATAGGACTTTGTGAGATTATTTATTTCTAAAGCATTCATAAAAGCCAACCCGTTATGCTATCCTAATTGCATACAGATTCTACCACAACAGATGGAGGATATGAAATGGCCAAGGCAAAGAGCAATATACTCGTAGTTTCCCTGGGAGGGACGATAACATCAGAGATCAAGGGCGGGATCGTCCGTCAGGCAGGCCTGGCCTGGGGTCAGGATTTTTTCTCATCCATTGATGACAGGTTTAACTACAGCATCGCAGCCCCTGCAGGATACTCATCCGAGAATGCGACTGTGTCCGATTACAGGATGGCTCTGTCAGGCATAGTGTCAGCGATCGAAAGCACCAGACCGGACGGCATACTCATCCTTCACGGAACGGACAGCATTGCCTATTTTGCGCAGCTGGCAGTCAGGGTGCTCTCACACATCAACAGGCCGGTGGTCATAACGGGCAGCAAGCTCCCTCCTTCAGAAAAGAATAGTGATGCCGCAGGCAATATCAAGCTTGCCCTGGGTTTTCTGGGGGCGGCGATAGACGGAAATATAGGCAGCAAGACATTCGGCATAGTGTTCAGGGACAGCTTCATGGGTGAATCCACCTTCGTTCACGCTTCGGGCTGCCAGTCCCCGGACATTATGGGAGACATAAGATCCTTCATGGATTCCACTGCAAAGAAGAAGCCTGATTTCAGGAGCAGCGAATACAAAAAGCGGGCTGAGGCCTTTATCAGCGGAGCAGGCGTCAAGGGCGGCATAATGTCCATCCCTGCAGCACCGGGCATCCCTTACGGGTCATACTCCCTGGAGGGCGTGGAAGCCATCCTCATAGAGAGCTACCATTCGGGAACCGCCGATTCCAAAGGACTGGAGGATCTGGTCAGGAGGGCCGCAGACAGGAACATTCCATGCTACATGGGTCCGTGTCCTGCGCGCGGAAACATATATGAGAGCAGGAAGAGGCTGGAGGATGCCGGTGTCAGGATACTCTCCAACATGCCTTTCGAGGGATGCTGGGCAGAGGTGGTAATGGGATGATACCCGTATCCTGTGTCAGCAAGGGCGGCAGGCCCTCATACGGCGGCAGCCAGATGTGGTACGAGGACAAGATCCTGGTCAATTCCGGCTGCGGGATAATCGCGGGCCTCGACAGCCTCCTCCACCTCCGGGGCATGACCGAGGTCGACAGGGATACGTACCTGCAGATGATGAGCGATGCATCCGCTTATATCAGGCCCATTATGCTCCCGTTCAAGATAAAGCCCATGAACATTGCCGGCAGGGAATTCCTGGGCAGCTTCGGCCTCACCATGCACAGGCTCAAGAGAGGCCTTAGAAAGCTCGCAGCCTCTCAGAAAGTCGAATGCAGGGTCAGGTCATTCAGGAGGGATTTCGTTAACAAGACCAGGGCGGTACTGGCCAAGGATACGCCCGTCATAATGCTGGTCAGGGCTCCTTTTGAAAACGTAAAGCTCATAAGCGATACCCCCGGGTATATGGATGAGACAATAGGCCAGCACTTCGTTACGGTAACCGATTACGACGCCGAAAAAGACATGTTCGTAGTGTCCTCCTGGGGCAGAAGGTACAAAATAGATATTGAGAGTCTGAAGAAATTTAGTGTAGCTGTAAGTTTTTGTTACATAGAAGACGTAAATACCCTGTGATGCTTGACGATGTGGGGATTCTGTGCAATACTTTGATAATCAAACTATTTAACGTGGAGTATGGTCTGTATGGCTGCCACGGAGTATAGGGAGGAACAGATGACAGGCAGGATCACAGGGCTTGGTTCATACTTGCCCGAGAAATTATTGACTAACGACGATCTGTCAGGGATAGTCGAAACAAGTGATGAATGGATCATGGAAAGAACGGGTATCAAGACCCGCCACATCGCTGATCACATGAAGGAAGTACCGTCCTACATGGGCGGCATCGCAGCCCAGAGGGCATTGGAGGATGCGGGCGTATCCGCTTCAGAGATAGATCTCATAGTAACGGCATGTTCAACACCCGACAAGATGTTCCCTTCCATGGCATGTTATGTGCAGAAGGCCATAGGGAACGACGGATGCATGTGCTTTGACGTCAGTTCAGCATGCCCCGGATGGCTCGTTGCTTTCAACACTGCACAGTGTTTCATGGAATCGGGAAATATCAGGAAGGCGCTCGTGGTAGGTACTGAGTGCCTGTCCAACTATGTAGACTGGACTGACAGGGGAACATGCATCCTCTTCGGCGACGGTGCAGGTGCAGCAGTCATAGAGGCTGATGAGACCATGCCGGCTAACAAGTTCATAATGCATGCAACATCCAACAAGGCAGAGTGCCTCACATGCGAATCCAGGATGCAGCCCGACAGATGGGAGGAGGAAGGATTCCTTAAGAATACCTACTTCCAGATGGACGGCAGGGACGTTTTCAGATTTGCCGTAACAGAGGTTCCCAAGATCATCAAGGAACTGTCGGCAAAGTATGAGTTCGATCTCAACGATGTGGATTATTTTATCCTCCATCAGGCAAACGCCAGGATAATCGAGACCATCGCAAAGCGTCTCGGACAGGACATAGAGAAGTTCCCCATGACCGTATACGACACGGGCAACATCTCAACGGCGAGCATCCCCAATCTCCTCGACAGGATGAAGAAGGAAGGCAAGCTCAAAAAGGGACAGAAGATCGTAATGTCCAGCTTCGGTGCCGGACTTACATGGGCAGCAAATTATATAGAATATTGATCGAGGAAGGAGATAACAGATATGTCTACCAGGATCACAGAATTAGTAGGAATCAAATACCCCATCTTTCAGGGCGGCATGGCATGGGTTGCAGACTGGCACATCGCAGCTGCAGTATCTGAGGCCGGCGGTCTCGGAATAATCGGTGTCGGAGGCGCAGACGAGAACTGGCTCCGCGACCAGATCAAAAAGTGCCGTGAAGCAACGGACAAGCCCTTTGGCGTAAACCTGATGCTCATGAACCCCAGGGCAGAGGAGATCGCAAAGGTCATCGCTGAGGAAAAGGTAAAGGTGGTTACAACAGGTGCAGGTTCACCTGAGAAATACATGGAAATGTGGAAGGAAGCAGGCATCATCGTAATCCCCGTCATAGCAGGCGTAGCACTTGCCAAGAGGATGGAAAAGTGCGGAGCATCCGCTGTTATTGCAGAAGGAACAGAGTCCGGCGGACATATCGGTGAGGCAACGACCATGACACTGGTTCCCCAGGTTGTAGATGCAGTATCCATTCCCGTTATCGCTGCAGGCGGAATCGCTGACGGCAGGGGAGTTGCGGCAGCATTCATGCTGGGTGCCGAGGGCGTTCAGTGCGGAACAGTATTCTGCGCATGCGATGAGGTAAACGTTCACCAGAACTACAAGGACATGGTCCTGAAGGCAAAGGACAACTCAACCAGAGTTACCGGCAGATCATATGGTCATCCCGTAAGACAGATCAGGAATGCCCTCTCCAACAAGTACCTGGAGATGGAGGCATCCGGCGTAACATTCGAGGAGCTGGAGGGACTCACCGTAGGCAGTCTCCGCAAGGCCGTAGTAGACGGTGACAAGAACGAGGGAACCTTCATGGCAGGTCAGATCGCAGGTCTCGTAAACGAGCAGCGTCCTGCAAAGGTCATCGTTGAGACAATGTTTGCCGATGCGGCAAAACTCATGGGAAGGGAGATCTGAGGATAAATGAAGATCGCATTTGCATATCCCGGACAGGGAGCTCAGAAGATCGGAATGGCAAAGGACTTTGTCGATTCCTTCGACTGGGCAAAGGACATGATCGCCGAGGCATCTGATGCTTCCGGGATAGACATGGAAAAGCTCCTCTTTGAGGAGAATGATGACATCAACATCACAGAGTTCACGCAGCCTGCTCTCGTAACAGCCTGTATGATCATGACAAAGGCGCTTACCGATGCAGGCATCACACCTGACATCACCGGCGGTCTGTCACTGGGTGAGTACTGTGCACTCGTTGCATCAGGCGCCATGACTTTTTCAGATGCAGTCAAGCTCACCAGGATCAGAGGCAGCCTCATGAGCAACACCGTTCCCGCAGGCGAGGGGACCATGGCAGCTGTCATCGGTCTGGACAGTGAAGTTATCGAGAACGTTATCAAGGATATAGACGGATGTACGATGGCTAACTACAACTGCCCCGGACAGATAGTCATTACAGGTAAGAAGGAAGCAGTGGAAAAGGCCATGCCCCTCCTCTCCGAAGCAGGTGCCAGGAAGGTGGTCCAGCTCAATGTCTCAGGACCTTTCCATTCACCCATGCTGAAGCCCGCAGGTGATAATCTCCGTAAATACCTGGATGAGACAACTGTTTCAGATCTCAAGGTTCCTTACATTGCAAACTGCAATGCGGAGATCGTAAACGATACATCAAAGATCAGAGACCTTCTCCAGACGCAGGTGTCATCACCTGTTATGTGGGAACAGTCCATGAGAGTAATGAAGGATCTTGGCGTGGAGCTCATAATCGAGATCGGTCCCGGCAAGACAATAGCAGGATTTGTTAAGAAGACGGTCCCGGAGATCCCGGTGATCAACGTATCTACAGTAGAGGATATCGATAAAGTAAAGGAGGCCCTCAATGGCTAAGACAGCAATCGTAACAGGAAGCGCAAGAGGTATAGGCAAGGCAATCGCGACAAAGCTCGCAAATGACGGATTCAACATCGTCATCGTTGATGCATGCCCCATCGAGAATTCAGAGGAGACTGCAAAGGAGATCGCATCTCTCGGAGTACAGACAAAGGCATACCAGTGCAACGTAACAAACTCCGAAGAGGTCAACAAGGTTGTAGAAGAAGTTAATTCCGAGTTCGGTTCTGTTGATGTTCTCGTAAACAATGCAGGCATCACCAGAGACGGTCTCTTCGTAAGGATGAAGGAAGAGGATTTCGATCTCGTTGTTGCAGTAAACCTCAAGGGTACATATAACTTCACCAGAGCAGCTGCTCCCATCATGATGAAGCAGAGATCCGGCAGGATCGTATCCATCAGTTCTATCGTAGGGATCCAGGGCAATGCGGGTCAGGTCAACTACTCCGCATCCAAGGCAGGCATCATCGGCCTTACAAAGTCAGTTGCCAGAGAGCTCGCTTCCCGCGGTGTTACATGTAACGCGATCGCTCCCGGATATGTTGAGACGCCCATGACGGCAGTACTTCCCGACAAGGTCAAGGAAGCAATGCTGGAGGCTATCCCCATGAAGCGTTACGGACAGGTTGAGGATATCGCCAACTGTGTAGGTTTCCTCGCATCAGACAGTGCATCTTACATCACAGGCCAGGTCATCAGCGTTGATGGCGGCATGCATATGTAATCAGGTTTGGAGGAGATCAGGATATGGCTAGAAGAGTTGTTATCACAGGAATGGGTGCCATCACACCTCTCGGAAATGACGTTGAGTCATTCTGGGCAGGTCTGAAAAAGGGCAAGACAGCTGTTGCTCCCATCACGAAGTTCGACACATCTGAGTGCAAGGTCCACCTGGCAGCAGAGGTCAAGGATTTCGACGTTACAAAGTACATGGATTTCAAGACTGCAAAGAGGATGGAACTGTTCTCACAGTATGCTGTTGCAGCTGCAACTCAGGCAGTAGATGAATCAGGCCTTGACATGACAAAGGAAGATCCCTACCGCGTAGGTGTTATCGTCAGTTCAGGTATCGGTTCCATGCAGGCTCACGAGAGAGAGCAGGTCAAGATGAGCCAGGGCAAGAAGGTTGCCCCTCTCTACATCCCCATGATGATCGCTAACATGGCATCTGCAAACATCTCCATCAAGTATGGAATGAAGGGCAAGAACACCTGTATCGTAACTGCATGCGCAACAGGCGCGCACTCCATCGGTGACGCATTCAAGTCAGTCAAGTACGATGAGGCAGACGTAATGGTCGCAGGCGGTTGTGAGGCAGCCATCTGCATGTCCGGCGTACAGGGCTTTAATGCTCTTACCGCTCTTTCAACAAATGAGGATCCCGAGACGGCATCCAGACCCTTCGATCAGGACCGTGACGGATTCGTAATAGGTGAGGGTGCAGGCGTAGTCATCCTCGAGGAACTGGAGCATGCCAGGGCCAGAGGAGCAAAGATCCTGGCTGAGGTCGTAGGTTACGGCGCAACATGCGACGCTTTCCACATCACATCACCTGCAGAGGACGGATCAGGTGCAGGAACTGCAATGATCATCGCCATGAAGGAAGCAGGCATCAAGCCCTCTGATGTTGATTACATCAACGCTCACGGCACATCCACACACCACAATGACCTGTTTGAGACCAGAGCCATCAAGTACGCTTTCGGGGAGGATGCATACAAGGTATCCATCAACTCCACAAAGTCCATGATCGGACATCTCCTGGGCGGTGCAGGTGGAGTTGAGCTCATCACATGCGTCAAGGCGATCGAGGACGGATACGTTCACGTAACGGCTGGTTCAAAGAATCCCGGTGAAGAGTGCGATCTCGACTATACTTTCGGAGAGCCCAAGAACAGGGATATCCGCTATGCGATGACCAACAATCTCGGTTTCGGCGGACACAATGCAACCCTTATCGTAAAGAAATACGAAGAATGATCAAGGAGGCAATCAATGGCTAATTCACTTAACATCAAGCAGATCATGGAGATCCTTCCTCACCGTCAGCCTTTCCTGCTGATCGACAAGGTTGAGGACTATGAGCCTGGACAGTACTGCATCGCTTACAAGAACATCACATATAATGAGCCTTTCTTTGCAGGACACTTTCCCGGTGAGCCTATCGTTCCCGGTGTTCTCACAGTTGAGATGCTCGCACAGACAGGTGCAGTTGCCATCCTCTGCCAGCCTGAGTTCAAGGGCAAGATCGCCGTATTTGCAGGTATCGATAACTGCAAGTTCAAGCGTCCCATCGTTCCCGGCGATGTTGTCCGTCTCGAGACAAAGATCACTGCCATCAGAGGTCCCGTAGGAATGGGCGAAGCAACCGCAACAGTCGACGGACAGGTCGCAGTAAAGTGCGTCATCAAGTTCGCTATAATGCAGTGAGAGATTGATTTCTCAAGGGCATATATAATTTGCATACCCCCGCAGCCGCATGAAGTGAACCCCTAAAGTTGAACACTTTAGGGGTCTTTATATGAAATACAGTTTTGAAGTTAAGAAAGAGATTTACGAGAAGCATTGCGAAGGTTATGGAAGCGATTATCTTTCGAAGGAATATGGCCTTAACGGGTC
>JAFWFV010000043.1 GCA_017515465.1 Clostridiales bacterium | reverse complement strand
TGCATCAACGACATTATCTGGGAGAAGCGCGGATTGGATAAAAGCAAGATACTTAATCTTGCCACGGGCAACTTTATACTCTCCCAGAACAACGTAATATGCATGGGACCTACAGGTGCCGGCAAAACCTTTATGGCATGCCGGAAAAGATTATCATTCTGATGGTAGTTATAGTTGCCTTTAGTTTCATGGCGGGGTGTGGTAAAAAGACACTGGAGGCCACTATGACACATCATGAAAGTGGAAGTTGGGATTTAATAACAACAGAGATATATGACGAATGCATGGCAAATAATGATGTTCAGGGCGCAAAGGATATGCTTGAAATGAAAACATACTTATCTGCATTTTGCTGTAATGAAGTGAATTATGCAGATGTTAAGAATAGGGACTATAACAGCATTCAATATAGTATCGGGGATCTGCAGATAGCGGTGGCTGCATACAATGATAATAATGATGAATCAGCGATGGATGTAGAAGTCGACTGGATATGTCAGTTTAACTCCTGTACTCAAGAACAGCATGATGCAATAAATGCCTATGTAGACTGGTATCACACCCAGAGAGGAAATGCTCTGATAGAGGACTACAGAAATCTTGTTAGTAGTAAATATGATGAAATAAAGCCAAAAATAGATGTTGAGCATGTTCCACCTTATGACAGGCTAACTCCTGCTCAGTTCAAAGAAGTACAGAGCTATATAAAAGATCCGTCCTATCAGGTTAGTACATCAGCGTGGGGTCAATGATCGTATCTCTAATATTATGTTGCTAGAGTAGAATATCCAGAATATAACTAACTAAGAAGCCTTCGAAAAATGACTCGCAGGCTTCATTAATTCCGGGTTGTTTTATAGCGGAAGATCATCAATACAAATGTAATAGACACCTAGTCTCTTGATCCGCTCCGTCTCATCATGCTTGATGCGGGTCACCTCATAAGGTTTCCTTTTTTGCCTAGCTAGGAGAACAGCCAGCGTTCCACACCAAACGATAATCATTCGGCCTACGCGATCTTTGAGTCCAGACATAAACGGAAATCCTTTCATGTCCGGCATCATTTTCCGAAAAATACGGCGGCTTCTTTTTGGAAAGTATCACCCGGTGAATCAAAAACGGGATGATTACAATTAACATTGCAAACAGAAACAGATAAGACAACATGTTATTCACTTTCTCGCTCCAGCATCACGATATATTCAGGTGTGCCTTCTTCTAATTGTCTTTTCCCGTTAAGCTTAAAGCCATGTGCCTCATAAAAACGAATTGCGTCTCCGTTTTTCTCCAGGGTCCATACGGACTTAACATCAAACTTTTCTTTTGCAAATTCTATCAGCTTGGATCCGATGCCCTCTTTCCAGAAAAAGTAATCTACATATAATTCTGCGATCTCTTTTCCCTCCAGATGGATCATTCCCTTAACTATTCCGTCATCGTATACCCAGACTTTATCGAGGTGTTCCGGATCCTTGAATTCATCAGCAACCTTAACTACCTGCAGCCCGTTAAAAGAGTATTCATCGTTATGAAAGATCGACCGGTACTTCATTCTTTTTGTAAACACCAGAATCTCGGCAATTCTGGATATGTCTTTTGGTTCTGCTTTTCTTATCACGTTTTTTGTACCGCCTTCCAGAGTTGATTGATCTTTAAGATCAGATTCTATAGCTCATCCTCAGACAATTCGTTGATGACCTTGATGTCCGCTTTTAATCTGCGGTATTCGATGACCATCATTATAACGTGGGTCGCAAAATAACCTGCCAGAGTGAAGATAAATGCAGCCGGATACTTGTGAAGCTGCCATAGGAGGATGGTTATGCCGACGCAAACGGATGATGTGATGATAAAGTAGATTATGCTCTGGATGATAAAGCCTATTTTCTCGACCTCGTAGATGTATGCTGACATAGCGAAAGTCGCTCCGATAACGCCGTAGAGCAGGATGTTGACGTATGCTGCTATCGTTGCCGAAGGGAAGAGTGCCACATAATCAGGAGACATGGAAATGAATCCGGTACTAAACGAAGCGTTCATTATCATGTCTATGATGAGATTAACTATAAGCCCTGCAAATGATGAGATGGCAAAGCTTGTAAAGCCTCTTTTCAGAACTTCTTTCATGCCCTGCCCTCCAGTCTTTCTTTCGTGAGTTTCTCTTTGATCTTTGCGACGTTTCTCCGTGAGACATATGTCTCATATCCTGTCTTCATGACCAGCCTGATCGTTCCCGTGATACTCAGGTCGAGTGACTTTATCTTGCGGATATTGACTATCTCGGATCTCGATATCCTGACGAAGTTTGCATCGCCCAGTTCTGTCTCTAATTCATATAATTTCTTATGCACTGTATAACGGCCGTCGCCTGTCAGTACGATGACACGCTGCCCCTCGGAATATGCCGACAGGATCTCGGCTCTTCTGATCATTCTCTTGTTGCCGACCTCATCTGTTCCGGGGATGTTTTGGTCATATATCTCGTGCAGTTCACCGACGATCGCCCTGACCTCGTCCGTCAGGGCGCTGCTGCAAACATGGAGTTCTATCTCCTCATATCTGTCGTCGGTCTGTGTAAGGATCTTCATGCATTGAGTATAACATTACCTCTGATCAGCGTGCATCCTGCTTTTGAAAACAATGCTTGCAAGCACCGTTAATACAGCGGCAGCAATGACAACTACTCCAAGCGGGATCAGGAATTCCTTTACTCCCAGATCCAGGCTGATCGCAGAACGCGCAACCCTGGTCGCATATAGAAACGGCATGCATCTTCCGATCTTCAGCATGATCCCGCCAACTCCCTCAACATCGAACCATATGCCACCTAACATCGATCCCAGAGAGATGATGATTGAGCAGATACCGGGAGCGGCCTTCTCATTGAAGAATGTTCCAAACAGGAATCCTATTGCGGAGAACATCAGTGCCGAAGGAATGACTGCCGCTGCTGTGAGGAGTAGTCCTGCAATGCTTAATGAGTAGTCCGAGATCAGACTTATCACGACTGAAGCCGTAAGTGAGATGCACACCTGGATCACTGCGGTTAAGAGCATGGGGAGAATGTATCCCCATACGAAATCGCTGCTCTTCATGGGGGAGGAATAAAGCCTTGTGAGGAATGCACCGCTCCTGTCCTTTGCTACTGCTATTGCCGTGAAGAGCATGATGAACATCTGTCCGAAGACTGCGATGCCGCCTGCCAGGTTATCGATCCTGAACATCGTATTTCCTGCTTCCTTTGGTATGGTGGAATTTACGATGGACATGATGATGAGCATTACTATCGGGAAGGCGATGCAGAAGATCCAGCTCAGAGGATCTCTGAATACCTCAATCAGATTTCTTTTTGCAAATACCATTGTTCTTCTCATTGTCCTGGTCTCCTTATTCCATTCTCTCTGCAATGCTTACGAAAACATCCTCAAGGCCTTTCTTTCCGGTCATGTTCTCGAGCTCGTCAAGCGTTCCTACTGCCATCACACTGCCTTCGTTCATGATGACGATCCTGTCAGCCAGAGCCTGTGCCTCTTCCATGTAGTGTGTAGTGAGAACGATGGTCATGTCCTTTTTGAGTGCTTCGATCTCGCGCCACAGCTGTCTTCTTGCCAGAACGTCGAGTCCTAAGGTCGGCTCATCAAGGAACAGCACTTTCGGTTCTCCTATGATCGCCATGGCGATCGATAATTTACGCTTGTAACCGCCTGATAAGAGCTTAGCCTTCTTGTTGCTGAACTCACCAAGTCCGAAGGATTCGATGGCTCTGGAAACGACTGCTTCCGTTCTGTCTGCGGGAAGATAGATGCCTGTCATGAACTCCAGGTTTTCTTTGACAGTCAGGTTCTCAGCAACTGACGTATCCTGCGGAGAGACGCCGACAAGTCTCTTGACCCCGTCCGGATCTGCTGAGATATCTATTCCCATGATCTCAGCTTTGCCTCCGGAGGGCTTGGTAAGACATGTGAGCATCTTGACCGTCGTGGTCTTGCCTGCACCGTTAACACCCAGCAGAGCGATGAGCTCGCCTTCCTCGACACTCAGGGTCAGTCCGTCGACTGCCGTCTTGTCCTTGTACCTCTTGATAAGGTTCTCAGTCCTGATCGCATATCCCATATTCCGGGCTCCTTTTCGCTTTGTTGAGGAGATACTATCCGAGACGGGAACGGTTTTAAACAAAAAATACACGAACGGTCGTTCCTGATATATGAACGGTTCAGGAGCACAGGCTGCAATTGATGAGCATCACGCATCTCCCATGATCGCACTTGGTGAGGGCCTCATTATTCAAACTACATAAGTTGGATATTGCTAACAACCTCGGGAAGGTGTAAAATCCGCTATTAGTTAGCAACGTCTAACAGGAGGGAAATCACGTGAATCCGGGAAGTATTATCGTTTACGTAGTATTGGCATTGATCATTGCATTTGCGGTCTGGGGAACTGTTAAGAGGATCAGACACGGTTCTTCCTGCTGCGGTGAACGCGAAGCGGCGCCCAAGAAGATCAAGGTATCTGACACGGATAAGAGTCACTATCCCTACACATACGAACTCATAGTGGACGGGATGCACTGTTCCAACTGTGCCAGAAGGATAGAGAATGCGTTTAACGCCATAGACGGTATGTGGGCAAGAGCCGACATCGGAATGAAACAGGTCGGTCTCATGAGCAAGAAAGAGCTCAATGAAGAATACTGCAGGCAGATAGTATCAGAAGCCGGATATACATTGTTATCAGTAAAGCAATTATAAATATGCGGCAGTTTAGGCACCTGAACCATCCATCGTTCAGGTGTCTATTATATTTATCTGTTTGATCACCCCGGGTATTCCGGTGGATCCTACTGCACCAGAGGCGTTTTTCAAACGATTTTGAAAATACATATTGACAACTATATCGGGAGGCGATATACTCGGGTTACGATATATCGGACGACGATATAATGCGCCGCAAAAATGAAAATGGGAATAAGGAGTGATATTATGCCGCAGCAAGCATTAACAGAAGCTGTTTTCTACATACTTCTTTCACTGCAGAAGCCGCTTCACGGGTACGGGATAATACAGATTGTGGGAGAGTTGTCCGGCGGGAGGGTTAAGCTCGCTCCGGGAACGTTATACGGGGCACTTAACTCCCTGGTGGACAAGGGATGGATCGATGCACTTCCGGAAAACCCGGAGAGCCGTAAGAAGGAATACGTGATCACCAATTCAGGACGCACGGTCCTTGAGGAAGAACTGGGCAGGCTCACTGAACTGGTCGAGAACGGCAGAAGGCTGCTGGGAGGGAACTGATATGCGCAGAGTGATACATAAACTGTACTGGATCTGGCAGCTGGACAAGGAAGAAGACTGGATCAACGAGATGGCCAGACACGGCTATTCACTCGAGCATGCAGGCAGGCTCTCATTCGAGTTCGAGGAGACAGAACCTGATCTGTATAAGTACAGGACGCTGTTCCTGAAGGGCAGTTTCGGAAGCAGAGAGAATACCGAATATCTCAGATTCCTTGACGAGATGGGGATCAAGGCAGTATCTCACATCAACTATCCGGGAACATGCTGTGTCTATACGAGAGGGCTCAGTGCAGATCACCCCGACGGATTGGAGATCTACTCGGATATCGAATCCAGGATCAATGTTCTGAAGGTCTCGGCAGGATATATGATCTTTGTGGACGTGTTTACGTTATTTGGTGCATTGATCAACTGCATGTCAGCGTTCAACCCTTATAATTCGATCTTCCTGCTCAACCTGATAACAGGCCTCGGCGTGACAGCCCTCTTTACGGCATCCGTGGTGGCAACTGTCAAGCTGTTCATGCAGATCTCCAGGCTCAAAAAAGAACGCGAGATCCACGAATAATCAATTTCTGATTACATCATTTTATAAACGGAATAGGAGAAATTACTTATGGAAAAGATAAGTGATCAGGGCAGACTGCGCCCTTGGATGGGATTTGTTTTATTTGGAATACTTATGGCATTGTTCCTGGCCGTATGCACACCGCTCCAGCTGAACCTGGGAATACCGGGACTTGTGCTTACGGAACTGATCTTCGGAGCGTTGGCGGTAGTGTATTGTCTCGTGACCAGGGTTAAGATAAGGGAAGTATTCCGGGTTCAGAAGATCAGCGTAAAAGATGTCTTCGGATGCATCTTTCTGCTCATGGGCGTATTTCCCCTGGCAATAGCATTGACTTCGCTGACGGCTGTTATTTTTCCATGGAGCCAGCAGGAGGCCGCTGAGATCAGCACGATGCTCTATGGCAGCATGAGCTATCCCCTGATCATCCTGGTCGTTTGCGTGCTGCCTGCCATCTGTGAGGAAGCCATACACAGAGGCGCGATCTTAAGCAACTTCAGGAGTCTCAAACATGACTGGGTGATAGTCCTGATAATGGCCGCTTTGTTCGGGCTCAATCACTGTTCGGTATTGAGGTTCCTGTCGACAGCAGTTCTCGGTGCGGCTCTGAGCTATGTCATGGTCAAGAAGAACAATATCATACTTACCATGTTCATGCATTTTGCAAACAACCTCGTTTCGGCTACGGCAGGATACTTCTCTGCGGATCTTCTCAAAGGCCAGACAGAAGCCCCTGACATTGCTTCGTATCTCGGTGTGTATCTGATACTCGCATTTCTGTCGCCCGTATTCATAGTACTCGGCATGATGCTCCTCAATGGCAAAACGCATAAGAAGATCAGATTCCTTTATGCAGGCATATTGTCGGCTGTTATGCTGGTATCCGGCATCGGTATAGCCGTAATGCAGTTCTCAAACAACATGATCCTTAACTCTACGATAGGATACGAGGTTTCGGAGGAATCACCTGACTGTTCGGAACTTACTTTTGATATAGAGAAGGACACTAACGTCACGGTTGCAGCTGTTCTCACCCAGGCTGAGGGTGATTACACCATCAGGATCGACGGGGACAAAGGCAGCAGCATAATCAATGCTCCCGTTCCGGAAGGAAGTCTGAGGATGATAACATATGATGTCAGTCTCCAGCCTGATCACTATACGATCACTGTGGCTGCAGGAGATAATGCGGTCGGGGAGAAGCCGAACATCCAGTTTATGATCAGGTAGTTCGTAAGAAAAAACAGCCGGGGAGCGATCTCCCCGGCTGCGTTATGCTGCATCATCCACCATCCTTGTTGTCTATGTGTTCATTATCCTTCGATGGCGATGGTGGTGCCGGAAGGAAGAGCATTAAGTTCCTTCTTAGGGATGGAAAGCTTTAATACACCGTCTTCGAACTTTGCCTTAACATCTTCGGTCTTTACACCTTCACCGACATAGAAGCTTCTCTGCATGGCACCGGCATATCTCTCCTGACGGATTACCTTGCCGTGCTTCTTCTGCTCATTATCGTGCTCCTTGGAAGCTTTGATCGTGAGGTAGCCGTTCTCGAGGTTGATATTGATCTGATCCTTCTTAAATCCCGGCAGATCCATATCCATCTCATAGTCATTCTCATTTTCGTGGACATCGCACTTCATGAGGTTCTGCGCATGTTTTCCATACAGCTGCCTGTCGATATTAGCAAGCTCTCTTGTAGGGAAACCCCAAAGGTCATCAAACAAATCTTCTCCAAATAATCCGGACATCAACATACTGATCATCTCCTTTGAACTGTTGTTATCCGAGCAAGAAGCGGAGGTCTGATCATTTTTTATTGATCTTCGTTCCTTTGTTCTGCATACATTATAGTCCCGGGTCAGGCGATAACAAGCGGCACGGGCAATTAAATTTGACTATCTTTGACTTTCATTTTTGTGCAGTTTTTGTTCATCCGTTCCTCAGGATAGAGACTATAATAATGGGGGGCTTGGTAGTATGAAGCGGAATGTGCATATCCTCTTCACTGCCGATCAAAGTAACAGGGGGGTGTTTCTTTATGTGGTGGATCATCTTTGGCGGTCTTTTGGTCTTCACAGGTTTTTATCTTATCATCAAGTGTCTGATAAGCCGCAGGAAGGGCATTCATATTGATGCTCAGCTTGTCGGATTCAACGATGAGAACGGCACAAATTATCCGGTGTTCAGGTTCAATCATGAGGGAGAAGAGCTAACTCTCCCCGGCGGCGTTCCTGCAAAACCCGACAAGTTCAAATACGAGGTTGGCGAGAAAGTAAGTATCATATTCAATCCGTCAAACAGGAAGTTCGTTGACATCGAAGGATCAGCAACGGAGTATCTGTACGGTATCGCATCCATCGTTCTGGGAGCGGTCCTTGTGATAGTTCAGCTCAAGAAGATGGGCGTGTTCTGATAACCTGAAGATCAATAGTACTCGTACTCAGTGCGGGCGATTGAAGGAGTACCCTCATCGTATTCGTAAATGAATCTTCCGAATCAGGAATAGTTTAATATAATAGGCTAATGAATGATTTTAAGAAGACAATAGCATTAACCATATCATTGGCGGTCATCTTTGGCATTACGTCATGTGACAGGGAACCGGACGTGACGACATCCGTTGCGTCTGTTACTGAGGCTGTGACCAAACCGGAGACTACTTCTGCAACGACGGAGCAGACTATCGAGACTGAACCCGAAACAGGACACTACGAGTTCCGGCCCAAGGTCATGTCCTCTATCTTCAGGGACATCATGGGTGATGGAATGTGCGAAGCCTACTATAGCTATATCGATGCCGTGATGAATAATGAAGACAGCTTTGCAGTCAACAGCGTGAACGATTACGACTGGATGCTGGGACAGTTCCCTGGCTTTTTCAGCCCCGTTGTCGCTCAATATGCCGGTTCCAATTACGCCGGTGGGTATTCAGATGGCAGAGGCACATTTCATTATGTGACCACCAGGGAGGAATTTGAACTCAAGGAATCAGAATTTGAGACACTCGTAACGGATATCCTGAACGAAGCCCTGAGGGACGATTATTCCGACTTTGAGAAAGTCCTGGCACTCTACATCTATTTCAGCCAAAACTACACATACGATTACGATACACTAGACAGGATGGACAATGAATATGTGGATAACCTGTCTCCTTACAGATTCCTGACGGAAAAGACGGGGATATGTTCCGAGTGCGCACCTGCATACTCATATCTGCTGCTCCAGGCAGGCGTTGATGCGACTGTCGCCGGAGGCGGTGAACACTGCTGGTCTTATGTGACCATTAACGGCAGGAACTATCACGTGGACCCGACTTTTGCGATGTCGTCAGGTGTCGATCTGTCCTATCTGATGATGACGGACGAACGCCGTGAGATAGAAGGCGGGTTTACCAGGGACGATATGTGCGTAGGATGCCATTACAAGAGCGACCGTAACGGTGAGGAATATACGGCCGCTGATGATTTCTTTGCACCTCTGTGGGGTTGTTATCTCGTATCCTGGGATCACGCGGACAAGGTCATCGTGTACGAGGATACTGAGGCTGTCAGGCACACATTCGATTATTCTTCGTTCGGGTGAACCAAGGCATCAATAGCTGTCATATTCTGCCTTTGAGCTCTTGCCGTCCGCACCGTTATTGTAATGTCTCTCATACAATATATCGCCACAGCAATAGCACTTATACTTGCGGATGGAATAGTCAGCTCCCTGAGGAAATTTTTCTCCGTCAATGTCATAACCATGACCTTCAAAGAAGCATTTAATATCCTCGAAGATATTACCTCCGCTGACTTTTTCCAGTGTATTGTTATCGATCGTCTTAGTCTTTGTATCCATTTTCTTGTCCTCCTGTTTGTTGGTTGATTTCATTATCACAGGGAACAGATCATAAACCAATGATTAATGTGGGACCCGGATGATGCTTAAGCGACATATTGATGGTGTTGTGTTAACGGACAGTAAAAGGCCCTGCGGTCGCAGAGCCTTTGTTAGGGTTATCATTATCTGCCGGAAGTCTGGATCAGCTGTCCGATGGTGTTAGGTATGATCTCAGGATACAAATATTGTTTTGTCTAGTCGAGGAACTTGCTCATGTATTCGGCATAGCTGTGCAGAGTCATGCCGTAGTCTTCCCTCAGTATGGCTTTGAATTTGGCAGGGGAGACATCGTAACCGACACGCAATGCCAGCTTATGGATTTCCATTGCTTTGGGAGGGAGTGGATTCATGCCTTTGCGCATAATGCCGCGGGGTATGATTATGTTCTCAACCTGTTTCGTGATCTGGTAGACACCCTCAACATACTCACTCTGTGCAGTGCACCTCAACTGGTCTGCGCGGGCGAGCATGGCTTCATGAGCCTCGCCCGTGAGAGATGCGGCTTCAGCCTCTAGAACATCCGCTCTTCCTGAGGAATCCTTTGCCTTTCCGAACCAGTGCTCGCCCTTGTGTCTGACCGAAGCCTGATTGATGGACTTGTTGTGGAGATCGCCCTTCAAAAGTGACTTATCCATGGAGCCGTCAGGCTTGATCCCGATCATTCCCTTAAGGTCTTCATAACCTTCCAGATTGTGCTCAAAGACATAACTGCTGCCGCTGTCTCCCTCAGGATGAACGTATGTGACGTCCATCTCTTCCATGAATCTCAGAGCCTCATCGATAGACTCCGCATCGCGGCCGTGGATCTTCCTGAACAGTCTTCTGGCCATGGCACGCTGACCGATGCTCTGATCGATGGTAAGATCCCTCGTTCTGTCTGACAGGACCTTCTGCTTGAAGGATACGTCTCTGTCACTTGGTACTTTCTTGCCCGTTTTGTATTTTACCTTGCTGCCGTTGCTGACATTCGATACATACAGGTTCTCACGCAGGATGCCGGTCTCGGCGGATACGTCATCCAGCGCCTCCAGCTGAGCTTTATCAAGAAGGGTCTCCCTGTAGTTATTGAACTGTGCGCGGATGCTGTCCCCATCGGCATGCTTTATGCGCTGAAGCTGTCTTAACGCATATTTATCTTTCCAGACTTCGTTGGCGACATTGCGGTATTTGGACTTGAGCTGCTTGAGACGGACAGGGTCTGACGTCGAATTCATCTCCCGCTGGATGTCATACAGATCCCTGACTTTCTGGATGCCTCTCTCCATACCTCTCTCATGGAACTTGAGTTCCTTGAGCTCTTCTGCAGTCAGGCTCCTTCTGTCGCGCTTGAGGAGCTGTTCTATGCGGGCTTCTGCTTCTGCCTCGCCTCTGATGGTATCATCGATCGCACTCTTGGCACTTCCGGCTGAACTGTTGAAGAAGTTCTTACAGCTCTGAAGCGCATCATCACCCATCTTGTACAGTTTGCTGTTGCTCTTCATGTATCTGTCAGCTGCGTTGATCGCCTTATGGCAATTCTTACCGATAAGCCTGAGCTTGTCTGCGATGGTGAAATTGGGCGCCAGGTATGTGTTTCCGATGAGCGACATTCCTTTCTGGAAGGCCATCTCCATGAGCTTCTGCTTGGCGTATTCCTCGATACCGATATACATGCCGTCCCAGAATCCGAAGTCCTTATCGCCCTTGCAGGAATATACTCCGACCTGTATCTTCTCCACGATGGTCATGGCTGAGAAGATATATTCGGATATACCCGATGTCATGACTCCCATTGCAACACGTCCGAGGAAGCCCGTATTGTCTCTCAGGCCCTGCATGAACGCATAGACGGCCGCAAGCTCGTCCGCGAATGTAACGCCCTGAGGTGTGCCGTTCGCACCCGCAAAGCTGCCCTCGAGGAATCCCGTCCACATGTTCATTACATTATCGAGCTGATTCCCGTCGTAGCCGAACCTGTAGTCATAGCCTTCCAGCATACGGTCGATCATATTCTTGAGCGCGAAAAGGTTGCGCGGGTATTCGTGATCGATCTTCTCGCTGATGCGCAGGAGCTGCTCAGTGACGTGCTTGTCTTTCTCAAGAAATCTCCTCTCATCATCGGCATTCTGGGCAACTCTGAATTCCTGTGATCTCAAAAGGACGTTTTTGACCACGGTATAAGTCTTGTCTTCAAACTTGGCAGTGACCTCGATATCGGCAAGTATACGCGTAGGCGGATCCATCCAGCCGGCTGTTGAACAGAGCCTGATCTGGCGTGAACCGTTATCGTTGATCTCCGCAGTCGGGAATGCGCTGATGCCAAGAGATTCCACAAGCTTCTGATGATCTTTATTGGCATCGCCGATCTTGCAGTAGCGCTCATTAGCCACCCTGGTTGCAGTTACCTTGACATTGCGCTCGGGAATAACGGGGATCCTGACTATAGACAGATCTTTCTCATCGCACAGGAACAGCATGAGCTGTGCTTCAGAATAGATGAGCTCGAAATCTCTAGCTTCCAACTGATCCTTATTCTTTTTCTCCCTGCCGGGCTTCAGCTTGGAGTAGCAGGGGATACTCCTTGTCTGAACTGACAGAGCAAGACCCATGTGGATACGGTAGATGGGAAGGGTACCTTCGATCTTCTCGTATCCGGGGGTCCCGGCCGTGCCGTATTCAGCTGTGATCTTGAGAGCGTAGCCCTCGCTTATTCCGGCCTCAAGCTCATAATCGGCAACTTCGCTGATGATGGCATTGTAGATCCCATGCTCGCCATATTCCTTGTCGCGCTCCAGAGCGAGTTTATACGGCATCGGCTTGTTGATCATCTTCTTATCAACGTAGTTGCCCTTCATATCCGTGGCACCGATCCTCTCAATAACGCCTGAGACCTTGCTCTCACGGGGCATATCCTTGACCAGGAAAGGCATGACATAGATGCCGTCTCCGATACGCGATCCGGAACCAGGGCTCTTCCTTACGTATTTCAGCTTACATGCGGGGAGAGCGAGATTTTCCTGAGGGAATAATATCTCACCTGCAGTTATGCTGAATATGACGTGACGGGTGAAGGTGCCGCCTTTTCCATTGAACCTGAAAGATACACATCCTTCAGATGACTTACAGTCCTCAGGAACTATCACTTTTGCAGCTTTGTAGCCATTTACTATTCCTCCGTCGATCACCGTGAGCACTCTGTCACCGGAGAATACCTCTATCTGTGCTGACAGGTCATCCCTCGAGAATTCACCGCCCTCAGGAGGAAGCTCTGCGATCCTGGCATATACCCATTTAGCCTCTGCGCCGCGTCTGAGGGTATTACCAAAGTTCTTGTTGACGTACATCCTGTAACCGGACGGCTTCTTCTCTTTGGTCTTCTTTTTCTTCTTTTCCTCTTCGTCTGAAGCCCCGGTGATCAGGCCTGACGCAAGGGCGCCACCTGCAGCGGTAATGGCGGCTCCGGGCAGTCCGGAGTTCCTGATCCCGTCGACGATGTCTGAGATGATGTCAGTTCCTTTATCCTCTCCTGGTTCATCCTCTGCAGGCGTAAAAACGTCCTCTTCCAAGTCTCCATCTGAGCCGGAAGGGACGGCCTCGCCGGGCTCTACCCATCTGTAGATCCATGATGTAGTGATATCACCGTAATGGCATACCCTGGTTATCGTCAGGGTATCGCCGGGCTGTCCTTCCGGGATGGTGTATTGGTAATAAATGTAGCCGCCGATATATCCCGATCCGCGGACCCACATCGATCCGTATTCGTCTCCGGCACTTCCGTTTATGAACGGATTGTCCGAATTAATGCAGATATCGAGGCGGTCTGTCTCGATAAGCAGGCCGCTTGAAGAAGACGGATCATCGCTGTCCACTGACATGGTCAGATGCATAAGGCCGTCTTCAGCCGTGTAATTCCATTCCAAAGGTGACGGAACATTGGAGTAAGGATATCTCATCTTGAACTGATCCACAGACGTGGAACACTCAAATGTTCCCGTGCTTCCCGGCAGATATGTTTCTGAGAGAGAAGGCCCTTCATAGTAGAATCTGTAGACCTGGTTGTAAGTGCCGTCGCCTGCAGGCTCACGGTGCATGGTCACGCTTCCTGAAGTGTAGTCAAAATCAGAATTGTTGTCCCTGCATGTTCCCTCAGTATTGACCAGTTCCCAATGTCCTTCATCATCTGCCTCATCCGCCCTGACCAGACGTGCAGGCAGCAGGACAGATATCAGGGATGCAATGACGAATCCGAGCACCAGTCCTGAGAACAGCCCCCGGATCCTGCCCGTTGATTCGGTCCTTTTTTCTCCCGAGCCCCGGGATGTCACAGACCTTATCATCCTGTAAAAAGCACCGCTGCCTCCTGCGGACTGGACGGCCAGAAGTGCCCCTGAGATGCCTACCATGACCGTATATACAGATGCTCTCGTAAAACCTGCCAGCAGAAAATAGACGAGGGCGCTGATGACCGTTCCCACGATCAGACTGACAATACTAATCTTGCTGCCGGTCTTACTGAACAATGACTTGAAACCTTTGCCTGTCCTCGAAAGACCGCCGTTGATCAGGGATAAGAAAAACGCCAGAACGACACCCTTGCCTAGGATACCGCCTATGATGCCGAAGATGTTGCTGCGGTCCGTTCCTCCCTGGGCATAAGTGAGCAGGGTAGGGATCTCCATGGGCAGGGAGGTATTCTTCCTGAGCATGTTGATAACGATCCATAGCACGATAAAGATAACGGCCGCTATGAGATTCCTGGGGGTAGTAAAGAGCCTGATAACACCTGTGAACATGGAGCGCAGTAACTGAAGGATGCTCCTGAAGGGAGTGAGGACAGCAGCAGTTTCATTGCTTTCTTTATCCAATGATCCCGGACTGACATCAGCCAGCAGGTATTCACCTGCAGCGGATGGTGCCTGGAAGCTCACATATGAGGAGGGAGAGCCCGCAAAAACATATCCGCACTGTGTGCAGAATCTGGCAGTGTCAGGAAGCTTGTATCCGCATTTTGCGCAGTATTTCATATGTTCCACCTGCAGACAGCATTTAGGCTATGTAAACATTCTACCATACATAAAAACCACTTGGTATCAACAGTAATGCAGGCACATACAAATATTCGATGGAGGATCATATATGCAGGAATCCGGTGAAATGTATCTTGAATCAATTTTGGTTCTTTCACAAGAAGATGCACCTGTAAGGTCTCTGGATGTTGCAAGGTATTTAGATGTTTCAAAACCGAGCGTAAGCAGAGCCAGGCAGGATCAAACCGGCAGAAGTGTTGAAAAACAGAGAGTAGTATCTATAGTATAATATGATCATGAACGATTATGAGAAAGAACATCTGACCAGGATCAGACCATATTTATCTGAATGTACGGTGCTTCTGAAGTCCGACGGCAGCTTTCCTATTGACCGGCCATGCGAAGCAGCATTATATGGAGCCGGGGCCAGAGGCACCATCAAGGGCGGTACCGGTTCCGGCGAGGTCAATTCCAGATCCTTTATCAATGTCGAGGAAGGGCTTAAGCAGAGAGGCTTTACCGTAACGACAGCTTCTCCCGGAGGCTGGCTCGACAGATATGAGACTGTCAGGAACAGGGCGCACAAGGATTTCGTGAAGTCTGTAAAGGCAAGGGCGGCAAAGAAACATACCAATCCCGTAATGGAGAGCATGGGAGCCATAATGTCCCAGCCCGAATACGATATTCCTCTGGATGGAAAAGGTGATATCGCAGTCTATGTTGTATCACGTATCTCAGGTGAGGGTGCAGACCGCAAATACATCAAGGGAGATATTCTTCTGAATGATTCAGAGGTCAGGGACATACTTTCGCTTAATAAGACCTTTGACCGTTTTCTCCTAGTTCTCAACACGGGAGGTCCCATAGACCTGACACCAGTTATGGAAGTAAAGAACATCCTTTTGTTGTCTCAGCTGGGCGTTGAAACAGGCTTGGTGCTGGCAGATATAATACTCGGAAACAGCTATCCCTCGGGCAAGCTTGCGACAACATGGAGCACTGAGGATGGTTACTGTTCCGAAGGTGATTTCGGATGTATCAACGACACCTGCTACAGGGAAGGAATCTATGTCGGATACCGCTATTTCGATACAGTTGGAAAGGATCCTGTTTTTCCCTTTGGTTACGGTCTGGGATTTACATCCTTCGAATTGAAGGATCCGTCGTTTGAGGTCACAGGCAGTACGGTAAGAGTAAGATCTGATGTCAGGAACACGGGAGATCATCCCGGCAAGGAGACGTTGCAGCTCTATGTCAGCGTTCCGGAAGGAAAGCTGGACCAGCCCTATCAGATGCTCGCGGCCTTTGCCAAGACGGATGAGATAGCCCCGGGCGGGAACTGCCGTACAGAACTGTCTTTTGACATAGCTGATATTGCCTCCTATTCTGAGGCTGATCATGCATATGTTCTGGAAAAAGGAAAGTATATCCTCCGTCTGGGTACGAGCAGCAGGGATACTAAGGTCATCGGTGCCGTGGAACTGGATGAGACCGTTGATGTCAGACATGTCAGAAATGTGTTGGGAGATCCGGGATTTACTGACTATAGACCTGAACATAGAAAAGGTCCGTCAGATGATGACGTCAGAACAGTAAAGCTGGATCCTGCGGCAGTCAGGTGCACTGACGTTGTTTACGGATCATCTGAGGATACAGATATCTCCCGGGTGCAGGATCTGACAGATGAGGAACTGATATATCTTGCCATCGGTTCTTTTGATCCTGACGCAGGAATAATGAGCGTAATAGGCAATGCCAGCAAGAGCGTTGCAGGGGCTGCAGGTCAGACTACACATGTGCTGCAGGATAAGGGGATCAAGTCACAGGTCATGGCAGACGGTCCTGCAGGGATCAGGCTGTCCCGTGAGTATTTTGTACGTGACGGGCAGGTATATTCCATGGCTCTTCCCATTCCTGAGACCATGCAGGCATTCCTGCCTTTACCTGCACGGATATTCATCAGGATGAATACGCCCAGACCCCGTAAGGGAGAAGAGATAAGATACCAGTACTGCACGGCCATGCCCATAGGCACGGCCATTGCCCAGAGCTGGAACAGGGAATTCGCAACGGTCTGCGGTGATATCGCAGGAGCGGAGATGGAGATCTTCGGCGTCGATCTGTGGCTTGCCCCGGCTCTTAACATACACAGGGATATAAGGTGCGGCAGGAACTTCGAGTATTATTCCGAAGATCCTCTGATCAGCGGCGTCATGGCCTCCTGTATAACGAAAGGCGTTCAGGCTCATAAGGGCAGGGGAACCACGGTCAAGCACTATGCCGCCAATAACCAGGAGACGAACAGATACCGCTCCAACAGCAGGGTATCCGAACGTGCAATGCGTGAGATATATCTCAAAGGCTTTGAGATATGTGTCAGGGATTCACAGCCGGCAGCGGTAATGACATCCTATAATCTCCTTAACGGGGTGCATACCTCAGAGAACCGCAGTCTGATAGAAGACATACTGAGGGATGAATTCGGATTCAAAGGGATAGTCATGACTGACTGGGTGGTAAGCATGAATATTACTGACAGGGATTCTATATATCCTGATCCTCAGGCCTGCAATGTGGTCATGGCAGGCGGGGATCTGTTCATGCCGGGAGGCAAGCAGGATTTTGATTCGGTCAGAAAAGCATTGGATGAGGGAAGAGTAACAAGAAGGCAGCTCATGATAAATGCTGCAAGGATAGTAGACATGTGAGGTGCTTATGAGCAGGATCAGGAAGATCTTATTACCGGCCTGGATAATGATCATGGCAACAGTACTGTTGACAGGATGTTTTTTCGATTTCCCATTGACGTTCGAACAAAGGGGATGGGTCAAAAAGATCGAGGAGTATTATCCTGACGATTCATTTACCGTCGTGGGGCACAGCATAGTATCCTGGGGATTAAGGAGCCCCACATGTGTCAGCGTGGAATCTGAGGAATTCCCCAGAGAGGATATTCAGATCTACATGTACAACGGAGAGCTCTACAGCAATTATCCGAACTTCTATCACAGGGAAGCAGTCGAGGAATACTTCAGTGATCTGGTCACATCCTACTTCGGATGCGATGACGTTGAGATCGCCTCTCCGGATAACAGTGATAAGCCTCTTAAGCATGTGAGTGACAAGAAGTTCATCAGGAAATATCTGTTGCACGATTACATTGCATACATGTATTATGATGCCGGCCATGACTATCCTTCCGAAGATGAGATCGTATCAGCCTTCCTCGATTATCTGCAGGAGATAGAAACGGATAATGAGAGAGGCCATCTGATACATCTTCATTTCTGCCGTACGGGAGTAGATGCCCCCTACAGGAACAGTGATCTGGAATACCAAGCCAGCCTTCATGACGGATACGTATACATCACCAATCTCAAGGACAGAGTTGATATCTATAAGCATGTGAAGCTGAAGGATCTGGTGGACTAACAGGTTGATACTGCCTCTCTCAGTTTCTCCAATATCCTGACCATGGCATATGTGTCGAGACAGCAATACCTGAGGAGACAGTCTCTGGTTCTTTCCAATTCGTCAGGATCCATATCTCTCATCCGCAGAAAAGCGGTCGATGCCTCGCCGCCATTATGCACACCTTCCAGATTGTGGTAATCAAGAGCCGGATCATCAGGATACAGAGCCGGGAGCACACTCTTTATGGAATAAGATCCATGCATGTCACGGCAGTAATAATCTCTGTTGCGGAAGGGGATCATCAGATCTTTCATGCCGGAGATGATACGTTCCAGATCGTCCTTGAGATCAGGAAGATCCTTTGCCATTTCCCGTATCCTCGGAGGTTCAAAGGAACTGTTGTAGATCAATATGCATGCACCCTCAGGGATATCTCTGCAGAGGTTCTCACACAGTTCCCTTCTCGGATCCCTGCCGGGATAAGCCAGGAACTCCTTGTGTTTTAGTTCCCCTCCCTCTTTCTCAATATAGTGAAGAGAGTATTGAAAACAGATCTGCTGATAAGGTCTTGTTCCATCGAATAGCGGTATTCCGGATGTTACGCTCTCGAAATCCAGGAAGTACAGGGGATACCACAACTCATCCAGAAACGACTTTATTGCCGGTATGTTGACATGTGGAGGCAGATCGTAAAGCTCATGCTCTATCTGCTGTCTGCTCTTTCTGTCCAGACAGGGCTGATCGAGCAGGTCTCCGTATGAAATGATCTTATTATCATGGTATCTAAATCTAGCTGAATCGTGCAGAGCGCCTCCAAGATCAAAAACATTCGGTTTAGGCAGATCTCCGGTACAATAACTGAAATACCTGCATTCATAGGGTTTCTTACAATGAAGGCCGATACCTGTCGGAGGTTCATCCGGATCTGACATCATCTTTTCGATGTCTGCGATATTCTTTGCTACAGCATCGTAACGTCTGTTGGCATCGGCTGTCATATCAATGATCTTAAACAGCTTATCCGGTTCCGGATCACCATGACGAACGTAATCCTTATCGATCAGGATCAGGTAAGCCCCTGCCACCTCATAGCCGAGATTACGCAGTATGTAATTCTGATAGGCAATGTCGTCGGGATAAGGATCATGAACGTATGTAGAACTCCTGACATCATAGATCTCTACTTTGTTATTTCCCGGATTGCGGAGAATATCCACACTGCAGGACGATCCGTTATACGAGAAAGAAGCATCACGGATGATCTCCACTTCATTATTGATGGGATGAAGACCTTTTTTGTATTCTCCGAACAGCCCCATAGCCAGATCAGTAATATCATCATCCGATACTGCGGGATTACATTCCTCAGTATCATGATTTGACATCCGGAGCATTTTCGGACACTGAATGGCACAGATATATTGACTTCTGGACAGATTCATATTTATTTCACCTCCTCGGGCAGATCACATGGTCCCAAAAAGAATTCCAGTCTTTTCCTTCTTGCCTGTGCCTCTTCCTCTGTCAGCAGACCGGCATTTGCTTTGCAGATGTATTCATTCAATCTGATATCATTACATACTGCTTCCAGCCAGTCATCGGCGAGAGTGCCATCATTAAGCCGTATACAGCATTCAGAAAAAGTTTGACTCAGAAAAGAGATAAACTGCTCCATTCCAGGCACATGACTGTATTCGATATACTTGTCTAAGATGAGGTTCAGTGTATTCTTCAGTGCATTATGTATTTTTTCGTTCATATTATTGATCTCCTTGATTAATTGATAGTCGTAAAAAAAAACGGGCATCGGTTGATGATATGTACCCTCTTTACTGGACAACAGTAAGGAGGGTATTTATATGCGGTACAGTAAACAATTCAAACTGAAATGTGTGGAGTTATATAAACAGGGGAAATATCCCAAAACGCCAGATAACATTTCTACTAAGAGATT